>NZ_CP169555.1:3431274-3743208 GCF_041951745.1 Aeromicrobium sp. CTD01-1L150 | reverse complement strand
CAGGCCATCCGGACCAGCCGCCGCTCACCCTGCAGACCTCCGGCGAGCAGGCGGAAGACCATCGTCTGCAGCGCCATCACGAACACCGCGGCGGCCAGGACGTCGGTGCGCGCCTCGCTGCTGTCCTCGTGCAGCACGAGGAAGAGCAACGTGACGCCGAGGCAGGGCGGCAGGAGCAGGACCGCGCGCCGCACGGCGATGCCGCGCAGCCCGTCGCGCATCGCCACCTGGTGCTCGGCGAGATTCTTGGCGAGCGCGACCGGCGGGCTGCCGCCGAAGGACAGCTGGCTGGCGAGGACGCCGAGGGCGAAGATCAGTGCGACGATCCCGCGACCCTCGACGCCCAGCGTCCGCGCGATGATGACGCCGGTGACGAGCGTCAGGGCCTGCAGGCCGAACGTGGCGCCGACGATGAGCAGGAAGGCGGATCGGTCCCTGAGCTGTTGAGGGACCGGACCGGGAGCCTTCGACACGCCTCGACCCTACTCATCGGCCAGGGTTCTGCGGTGATCCTCGGCAAATCCAGCGGCCTCGATCTCGGCTGCGTAGGATGCTGCGCGTGGACCTCCCCGCCAGGCTGCCCGCCACCGCCAAGCAGCGGGCGGCACGAGTGCTCCCGAGCAGCGTCGTCCACCTGGCCGACCGCGCCGCCTTCGGAGCTCGACGGGCCCGGATCCGCTCGGTCCACCACCTGCTCGGCATCCTCGGACTCAACGTGGTCAGGCGTGCCGACTACTACTCCACCCTCCCCGTGCTCGCCGACATCGAGAGGACGAGGGCACGGTGGGACCGGCCGAGCCCGCTGGTCGGCCTCGACGTGGACGTCGCAGCGATGCAGAAGATGCTCGCGCGGCTGGCCGACCGGTGGGAGACGGAGTTCGTGCAGGACACCGGCGACTACCTCACCAACACCCGTCGCGGCTTCGGGCCGGGGTACCCGCGCCTCGACGCCCGCACGCTCTACCACCTGCTGCGCGAGCACCGCCCCCGCCGCTACCTCGAGGTGGGATCCGGCCTGTCCACGTACTACGCCTGGCTCGCCGCGGCCCGCAACGCCGACGACGGCTCACCGATGTCGATCACCTGCATCGAGCCGTACCCGTTCGACGCCCTGCGAGGGCTGTCAGACCTCGAGCTCGTGGAGGCGTTCGTCCAGGACGTCCCGCTGGAGCGGTTCGAGGAGCTCGAGGCAGGCGACGTCCTGTTCATCGACTCCTCGCACGCGCTGAAGATCGACAGCGACGTCGCCCACCTCTTCCTGGAGGTCGTGCCACGGGTCAAGCCCGGCGTCCTCGTGCACGTGCACGACGTCCACTTCCCGTACAACACCCCCTACCCCGCCGACACCTGGTTGTTCGGGGAGCGTTGGCCGGTCTACTGGAACGAGGCCATGGTCGTCCAGGCGTTCCTCGCCTTCAACTCCGCCTTCGAGGTCCTGCTCTCCACGCCACTCATCCGGCACGAGGACGAAGACTTCCTGCGGGGCCGCTTCGCCGACTACGTGGACGCCGCCGACGACCCCAACCCTGCGTCGTCGCTGTGGCTGCGGCGGAGCGCCTGAGATGAGCGCGCCGCGACCCGATCGCCCGGCCCTTCCCGACGACCTGCCGCTCCTCACGCTCCTGCGGGCCGACCTGGAGGCGACGACGCACCCGAACTTCCGGCTGTACTCGCCCGCACGCTTCTGGTCGAGAGCGGTCCTGAAGACGATCTTCAGCGCCAACGTCCGGGCCGTGGTGGCATACCGCATCGCGCGCAAGCTCGCCCGGCAGGGCTTCCTCCCGCTGGCCCTGCTCATGAGGTCACGGACCATCCGGGTCTCCGGCGCCGAGCTGAACCCGCTGGCGAGCATCGGACCGGGGCTCTACCTCGCCCACTCCGTCGGTGTCGGTATCGGCGCCCGGGTGGTCATCGGCTCCCGCTGCAAGATCCACCTCGGGGTGGTGGTCGGACCGCAGCCGATGGACCAGTCCGAGCCGCACTACACCGTCATCGGCGACGACGTGTTCATCGGCACCCATGCGGTGATCGTCGGTGGCGTGACGATCGGCGACGGTGCGGTGATCGGCGCGAACGCCCTCGTGGCGCGCGACGTCGCCCCCTACACGATCGTCTCGTCGGCGCCGGCGCGCGTCGTGGGGACGCGCGACCCCGATGCGCCGGTGGCGGGCTGAGGCGTCCTCACGCGTCCGTGTCGAGCACGAAGAGCCCGTCCACCTGCAGCAGCCGGCCGTCGGCGTCGGAGATCCCCGGTTCCAGCTGCTGGATCCGGTAGCCGTGCGAGCTCATCCGGGCCACCAGGTCGTCGAACAGCCGCTGACCCTCGTACAGCTCGACGAAGGACAGCTCCAGCTGGATCGCCGCGAGTCGACCGACGAGCTCGTCCGCCCCGGTCAGCACCTCGTCCTCGAACCCCTGGGTGTCGATCTTGAGCAACGTCGTCGCCGGGTCGATGCCGTGGTCGCGCACGAGCTGCGAGACCGTCGTGACGGGGACGGTCTCGGTGGCGACGTAGCGGGAGCCCGGGGCGGTGCTCAGGTGCGCCTGCGTCATGTTCCGCAGGGAGGAGGAGAAGGAGTTCGCGGCGACGTTGATCTTCGCGGTGCCCGGCTCGGCGCCGACGGCGACGTGCAGGGCGAGCCAGCCGTCGTCACGCTCGGACCGGCTGCTCAGCCCGGCGTGGGCGCCGCTCAACGGCTCGCAGCTGATGATCCGTCCCTCGAACCCGGCGCCGCGGACCAGGGCCGCGTACTGGCCGACGTTCGCGCCGACGTCGAGCACCGTGTCGACCCCCAGGGCGCTCAGCGTGCGAGCCACCCGACCGGCATAGGTGCCCCGGCCGATCTCGACGTCGGCCCGTTGTAGGGCACGCCGGAGCCACAGCTTGCCCGTCTCGCGGGCCCGGTTGGGCAGGGACTGCTCACTCATGTGTCGTCCTTCGCTGTCGGGTCGAGGTGTGCTCGCTGGTTCGTTCCCGCCCGTTCATGCGATCAGCTCGTCGACGGCCGCCAGGATGCGCCGCGCGTCGATGTCGACGTCCTCCTGCACGCGGTTCATCCGGCGGCGGGGGCGTTGTGGCTCGCCAGGCACCGAGGTCAGGTACCGGTAGTGGGAGTCCTCGACGTTGCTGGTGATCGCCCAGTAGCCGGGGTCGACGTAGCGGGGTGAGAACAGCTCGAGCACACGCACGCCCGGCGGTGCGAAGACGAGGTTGACCAGTCCGGCCCCGTGCACACCGACGACGACGTCGGCGGCGGCGAAGTGGTCGATCTGGTCCTGGACGCTGAGCGTGCCGGGGTCGATCCGCGTGAAACCACGCCGCTCGAGCCCGGGCCACACCTGGTGCTCGGTGACCAGGCGACGCGTGTGGGGTGCGGTGCCGCGGGTGACGTAGAGACGACCGGGCCGGCCCGCCGTGCTCCTCGGCGGCAGCATCCTGCGCAGCCAGTCGGTGGTCCACCGCGGGGCGAGGTTGGTCGTGTTGGTCAGCGACGGGACCAGCAACCGCTCCGCTCGCAGGCACAGGTCCTTCACCGGTTCCACGAGCTCGACGTCGTCGAGGCCCAGCATGGCCACGAGCTGGGCGTCCCACCGGGTGCGGTGACTCACCACGATCCGGTCCGGACGCATCCCCGGCATCGCCTCCTGCAGGATGCCCCACCGAGGCAGGGCGTCCATGAGCGAGTGGTAGTAGTTCCGCGTCGAGGCGGGCGAGGCCAGCGACACGGTGGTGGCGGGGAGCCTGCGCTCCTGCGGGAGACGCGGCCTCAGGTAGATCGGGTGCTCGCGCCAGTCACGGATCCCGAAGTACGGACTGCTCTGCAGGTCCAGCACACCACCGGGGGTGACGGTGGCCGCGTAGTCGCCCACCAGGCGGCCGTCCTCGACCTCCAGGACGGCGCGTTCAGGGACCTCGTGGTCTGCGACCTCCTCCCACAGCCGCAGGCCGGCCGGATCTCCCACCGGGACCTTCCGGCGGCGACGCTCGGCGGGCCCGGCCTCGTGCAGTCGCACGGCTCCCGGCTCGCTCGCGGCGGTGGTGCGGGAGGTCGGCGACGCGCTCCGCGGCACGGCGCGGTCCCCGCCGGCGCCGCTCGCCCGGGTGAGACGGCCGACGGAGCGCGTCGCCGCACGGTGCGTGACCTTGGCGGCCGGCCACAGTGGCTGGAGCGCCGCAGGGAGTCGTGTCATGCTCGGTCGTCCGCCGCCCGCGGCCCGGCATTGCCTCCCGTCCGGGAGAACCAGGCGTTGCCCAGTCCCGGCTTGTCCTGCGACGGCTCGTCACGCACGAGGTCCAGACCGACGGCGGCCAGGAACTCGACGAGCTCCTGCAGCGAGTGGCCATCGACTGGGTGATACTCCATCACCACCCGCAGGACCCCGCTCCACAGCGCCGGGTCGCTGGTGAGGATGAAGCCGTACTCGGCGCCCTCGGCATCGCTCTTGACCAGGTCGATCCGGCCACCGGCCGCCGCGTGCACCTGCGCGAACGACACGCAGGGAACCTGCATCTGAGAGCCCAGACCGTCCGGGGCGGTGAGTCCGTTGTGGGCGCTGGCCAGGCCGTTGTCCACCAGCTCCAGCACCCCGTCGTGGTCCGAGACCGCCTGACGGTGGACGTGCAGCCGCTCCTGCAGACCGTTGGCGCGGGCATTGCGCTCCAGCCAGTCGGCCGTGGAGGGGGAGGCCTCGTAGGCGTGCACGGTCGCCTGGGGGAGCCGGGCACACACCGCGGTCGAGAAGCTGCCGACGTGCGCGCCGATGTCCACGGCGACCGCATCCTCGGGCAGGTCACGGACAAGGTCGTCCAGCCGGTACACGTCGTCGGCGTGGACCTCGAAGACGGGGAACCGGGCCCCGGCGGCGTTGGGCACGTGCAAGGTCGTCCCGGTGCGGGTGCGGAACATCATCTCGCCGGGCCGCAGCATGCCGAGCAGGACCTGTGGTCCGTTCGAGAAGTGTGTGAACGACTGACGCAGCCGCCGAGCGGTGTACGCCATGCCGCGCCAACCCATGCCAGTCTCCTCGTCGAGGTTCGATCCTGCCCGATCACGAGCGGCCCCGCCCCTCCAACCATCGCAGCAGGCCCGGGGTTACGGTTCAGCGGAACTCGAGCAGAAGGGTGTCCGGAGGCGGCGGCTCCTGCGCCAGGCTCTGCTTGTCCACGCGCGCCCGGATGCACCGGGTGACCTGGCGCAGCCGAAGATGGCCGGTGTGCCCGGCGTTCTCGCTGAACAGCTCGTGGACCCGGGCGATGGTGGAGTCGTCGAGCTCCTCGTGACCCGTGGCCCGGGCGTACTGCTGCAGGCCCGCACGGTCCAGCTTCTCCCAGGTGGCGACCTCCTCGACCTCGGGCTCGTGGAACAGGCCCGAGGCCTCCAGCAGGTCCGAGGACGGGGTGGGCATCGGCCGCTTGCCGACGATGTCGCGGAGCCGACGCAGCCAGGGGATCGACTCGTCGTCGGTCCGGGCGATGCTGGAGACCAGGCCGTCGGGGCGCAGGACGCGAGCGATCTCGGCGAGGTGCCCCAGCGGCTGGTCCAGCCGGGGAGCGATGACGGCGTCGAAGCTCTGACCGGCGAAGGGCATGGAGCTCTCACCGGTGCGGACGTAGTGGACGTCGGCGTTGCGGACCACGGTGACGTCCGGACCCGCGACGGTGACATCGTGCCCCTGGTCGTTGAGGCGGTACGCCAGCTCGCCGTCGCCCAGGTGAAGAGCGCAGGCCAGACGTCCACCGACGAGCCACTTGGCCGCGCGGGCGACGGGACTGGCCGCCGCGTCGCGGGCCGGCGGGGCCTGCTGGTCGAAGAACTGGCTCATCCCAAGCAGGCTACCCGGCAGCCGGCCGGCCACAGGTACCCTGCGGGCGTGTCTGTACCGTCCTCCGCCCACGGCCCGGAACCCCCGCCGGGTCCCTCTGCCGACCGTGGCCCGGCTTCCCCGCCGGGTCCCTCCGCCGGGGCCGCGGCCGACCCGTTCATCGCCGCCGCATCACTGGAGGGGATCCCGTCTGCGTACGCCGCCACACGTGACGGCATCGACTCGCTGCTGCGCGACCGGGGTCTGAGGCGCACGACGCCGCAGGACACCGCTCGTGCGCTCCTGCTCGGCGCCGCGGCGACGGCCGGTCTGGAGGGCTCCGACAACGATCCCGACGTGCTGGCCGAGGGCGGCGGCGACGCGACGGCCCGCGGCGCGGTCCGGCTCTCCACCGAGCTGCTGGGCCTGCTCCCCGTGTGGAACCGTGCGCCGCTGCAGGCGCTGGCTCGGTTGCACTCGCTGGCGGCTGCCGGCTCGGTGGCCGATGAGGACCTCGGGCGTCCCGTGCACGCCGCCGGGGTCGCCAGGCTGAGCGAGCTGGCCCGGCTGGTCGCCCTGCCCACCCAGGCGCCGGGACTGGTGGTCGCTGCCTTGGTGCACGCTGAGGTCGTCGCCGCGGGAGCGTTCGTCTCGCACAACGGGGTGGTCGCGAGGGCTGCTGAGCGCCTGGTGACGGTTGCCAAGGGCGTCGACCCGGCCTCCGTCACGGTTCCCGAGGCCGGCCACGCAGCCGCCCCGCAGGGATACCGCGCCGCGCTGGCAGCGTACGAGCGGGGCGACGCCCCCGGCGTCACGCAGTGGCTGAACTACGGCGCCCAGGCCTTTGCCCGCGCTGCCGAGGCCTCACCCCTGGCCACCGGCTGACCCGCGGGCTCGTCACGCTGGCTGAGTGCGACGCGAGCTGCACGGTGGCTGAGTGCGACGCGAGCTGCACGGTGGCTGAGTGCGACGCGAGCTGCACGGTGGCTGAGTGCGACGCGAGCTCTGCGAGCGGCGTATCGAAGCCACGTTGACGGTAGGGAGCGAGGCCACGTTGACGGTAGGGAGCGAGGCCACGTTGACGGTGGGGATCGAAGCCACGTTGACGGTGGTGCGCGTGGTGTAGCTGGGGTCGGCTCAGTACTCCTGGACGGTGCGGGACTCCTGGACGGTGCGGGGGGCGGCGTGCGCGTGGCCACGGACCGTCGCCGGCTCGGGAGCGAGCGGCAGTGCCGGGGGCTCCGGGACGACCGTCCCGTGGGCACGGGCGAGCACCGTCGCGAACCGGGTGGTGATGCGCGCCAGGTCGAACTTCTGCTCGGCGACACTTCGTGCCCGGGATCCGATCGACTCGATGGACGCCGGGTCGACCGACAGCTTCTCCAGCCACTCGACGGCTCCGACGGCGCCGTCGCTGGTCGGGGGCCCGACGTGACCGCCCGTGGCGAGGATGTCCATCGCCGCCGGGTTGCCCTCGGGCATGAGCCCCAGGATCGGTCGCCCGGCCGCCATGTAGGACAGCACCTTGCTGGGGATGGAGAACGCCGTCGCATCCGGTTCCAGCAGCGCCACGAGGACATCGGCCGAGCCGAGCACCTCGGACAGGTCGGTCGCGGGCTGGAACGGCAGGACCCGCAGGCCCAGGTCGGGCTCGGCCTCGGCGATGGCGTGCAGGTCGTCGGCGCCCTCGCCCTCGGAGACGACCGTCAGGCTGGCCGGCACGCCACGTTCCCGGGTCGCCCGCAGGACGTCGACGAGCAGCATCGGGTTGTGCTTGCGTCCGAGCGTCCCGGCGTACAGCAGCCGAAGGTCCTGCGCGTCCGGGAAGACGTCGGCGGAGCGCGTGTTCTCCCGCGGGGTCGTGACGACCTTGTCCAGCGGGGCCCAGTTGGGGATCACCGAGACATCGTCGTCGGCGACGCCCCAACGCTGGTACGTCTGCGTGAAGCCGTCACCGATCGCCACGACGTGTGCCGCTCTCCGGGCGCAGTAGGCCTCCATGGCGTCGAGCACCCGGGCCCCGAGGGCCGCCAGTGGCCGCGGGAGGCGTCGCCGCAGCTCGTCGGCCAGACCGGCGCTGTACACGTCCTGGTGCCACAGCACCCACGGCTGGCGTGCACGCCGTGCCCACCGTGCGAAGCGAAAGAGCGAGATCAGCGGCACGTTGGAGGCGATGACGACGTCGCTGCGGTGCTCGCGCTGCCGCTGGAGGAACGCCTTGCCGTACGCCCACTCGAAGCGCGCACGTGCCCATGGCGAGTACTTGAGGAAGGGCAGGTCGAGCCTCAGCCCGGCGAAGGACAGGCCTGGCGCGTCGCCGTCGAGCACCTCGAGGTGACCCTTGCCGCTCACGTACTGCTCGGCGTGCAGGTGCTCCACCTCGTGGCCCGCTGACGCCAGGGAGCGCGAGAGCTCGGCCTGGAAGGGATGGCCGGAGAAGTCGTGGACGGTCAAGCGCATGTCAGGCCGTCAGCTGGTCGTAGATCCAGGAGTAGGTCTTCTCGAGCCCGTCGTGCAGGGAGATGGACGGCTCCCAGCCGTAGATGCTCTCGAACAGGGTGTTGTCGCTGTTGCGGCCACGCACTCCCTGCGGGGCGTCCAGCTTGTAGTTGCGCTCCAGCGTGATGCCGGCGATGTCCTCCAGGATGGAGACCATCTGGTTGATCGTGACCAGCTCGGCGGAGCCGAGGTTGACCGGCTCGACGTTGTCGCCGGCGAGGATCTCCTTGGTGCCACGGATGCAGTCGTCGATGTACATGAAGCTGCGGCTCTGCTCACCGTCGCCCCAGATCTCGATGGTGTGGTCGCCGCTCAGCTTGGCCTTGGCGACCTTGCGGGACAGCGCGGCCGGCGCCTTCTCCCGCCCGCCGTCGTACGTGCCCTGCGGGCCGTAGACGTTGTGGTAGCGCGCGACCCGGGTCTGCAGGCCGAAGTCCTCACGGAAGTGGCGGGCCATCCGCTCGCTGAACAGCTTCTCCCATCCGTAGCCGTCCTCGGGGTCGGCCGGGTAGGCGTCGGCCTCCTTGAGCGCGGTGACGGCGGGGTCGGTCTGCTTGTCGCCGGCGTAGACGCACGCCGAGCTGCTGTAGAACAAGCGCTCGGTGCCGGCGTCGCGGGCGGCCACCAGCATGTTGGTGCTCGTGAGGACCGAGAGCATGCACTCTGCCTTGTTGTTCTCGATGAAGCCCATGCCGCCCATGTCGGCGGCGAGGTTGTAGATGTCCTGCGTCCCGATCGACATCTTGTGCGCATCCACGGGGTCCGAGCAGTCGGCGACGAGGTTCTCGGCGCCGTCGTGCCGCTGGTACCACTCGCTCTCGTCCTTCTTGTCGACGGCACGCACGTCATGGCCGGCGTCCAGCAGGTCGGCCACGAGGTGGCCACCGATGAAGCCTCCGGCGCCGGTCACGAGGATCGTCATGGTTCAGGCACTTCCTTGGGGGGTTCGGTGGGGCGTCGACCGCCGCGTGTGTGGTGCCCAACGAGACCGACCCGACAAAGTTCCGGGTCGGGTCGCTTCCTCGCCGTCGACGACAGGCGTGGGCCCGGACCGGCTTCCAGAACCCGCCGGCTCGCATAGACTCGGCCCGATCACTCGGACATCGGGTGCGTTTCATGAAGGGGTGACACATGGATCTGGGTCAGTTCCTGGGCATCCTGCGAGCCCGCTGGAAGTTCGCCATCGCGACGGTCGTGCTGGGGTCGGCGGCGACTGCCATGTACCTCGTCCTCACGGCGCCGCAGTACGGTTCCGACGTCAAGCTGTTCGTCTCGGCGCCGCCGTCGGGCGGCCAGGCGGACTACGCAGCGGCGTTCATCCTCACCCAGCGCATCGAGTCCTATGCGGACCTCGTGACCGACTCGGGCACGATGCAGCGCGTCGTCGACCAGCTCGGTCTCGACGAGTCCTACGAGAGCGTGCGCTCCAAGGTCTCCGCAGAGGTCATCCCCAGCACCCAGACGGTCCACGTCAAGGTGCGTTCCGACACGCCTGAGAGCGCTCAGCGGATCGCCGAGGCCACGGGCGCGGAGGTGGTCGGGCTCGTCGAGCGTCTCGAGGCGCCATCGGGCGATGAGGACCCCGCCCTCGTGGCGCGGGTGGCCAGCGAGGCGAGCATCAGCGACGACCGGGTGGCGCCCAACATCCCGCTCGTGCTGGGTGTCGGGATCCTGCTGAGCATCTTCCTCGCCATCGCCGGAGCGATCCTGCGTGACCTGCTGGATCGAACGGTCAAGACACGCCAGGACATCGAGGACGTCACCGGGTCGGCGGTGCTCTCGACCCTGCCGTTCGAGCCCGAGGTCAAGCGCGAGCCGTTGATCACCGGACACTCCGGACCCCTGGCCGAGGCGCTGCGCGTCCTGCGGACCAACCTGCAGTTCGCCAACCTCGACGCCAACCGCCAGACCATCCTCGTCTCGAGCGCCGTCCCCGACGAGGGCAAGACGTTGGTGGCCACCAACCTCGCGATCTCCCTGGCTCAGTCCGGCCGCTCGGTCCTGCTGGTCGACGCCGACATGCGCAACCCGAACGTGGCCGAGATGCTCGGTCTGGAGAACTCCGTCGGTCTCGTCACCGCGCTGGTCGGCCGGGCCACCCTGCAGGCTGCCATCCAGGAGCATCCCAGCGGCATCGCCTTCATGGGCACCGGCCCCAAGCCGCCCAACCCCGTCGAGGTCCTGGAGACCCAGGCCATGCGGGACCTCCTCGCGACCGTCCGTGGGAAGTTCGACACCGTCATCATCGACGCGCCGCCCATGCTGCCGGTGGCGGATGCCTCGATCCTGACCACCGAGGTCGACGGCGCGCTGCTCCTGGTGCGCCACGGATCCACCACGCGTGAGCAGCTCCGTCTTGCGGTCGAGCGGCTGGAGACCGTCGGGGGACGGCTGTTCGGCACCATCTTGAACCGGACGCCGCGCCGGGTCGCCGGGGCCTACGGTGACGGCTACGGCTACGGCTACGGCTACGGCGACATCCCCGAGATCGCGGGAACGGAGCCGCGGCGCAGCCCCCGAGCCTCGAGCCGTGGCCAGCGTCGTGCGGTGAGGTGAGCGGACCGTGGCGGCACCGCGACGCGCTTCGCCGGTCGGTGGTCTGAGGACGCTCGGCCGCGCCACGTCGCGCGGGCTCGTCGCGCTGGTCCCGGCCGCCCTCGTCGCGGGGGTCCTCTACGTCTGGCTCCCACTCGCGAGCGAGTCCGACTTCGCGGCCCTGGCCGGTCTGGCTCTCGTGGCCGCCCTCGCCCTGGTGCTGTCCCTCGGGCTGGAGCGGTTCGGCATCCTCATGCTGTCCCTCGCCCTCTTCGCGGCGCCGATGAACGCGGTGCGTCCCATCCCCGGGGTCGGGTTCGCGACGGCGTCGGACCTGCTGCTCCTGCTGGGGATCGGTGCCCTGGCGCCCCTGCTCCTGACCCGGCCGGTCCGTGGGCAGACGCTCTACCTCATCGGCGCCGGGGGTGTGGTGGCCATGAGCTTGCTCTCCTCGGCGGTGGCGTCCGGAACGCTGGTGAGCCTCAACATCATCGCTCGCCTGGTCGTCGGCGCCCTGCTGCTGCCGCTGGTCTTCGCGATGTGGCGGCCGGGTCGCTCGATGGTGGTCACCTTGGCCAGCGCCTACGTGCTGGGCAACATCGCGAACCTGGCCCATGCGGTGTTCCTCGGTGACGCCTCCCCGGAGGGCCGGCTCCTCGGCCTGTCGATGCACGTCAACATCCTGGGGTTCTGCGCCATGCTGGCCCTTGCCCTGATCCCGTACCTGCTGCGCGAGCTGCCCCACCGGCTGCGGGGAGTCGTCGTGGTGGCCGGGGGGCTGTGTGCCTACGGGGTGTGGGTGAGTGGGAGCCGAGCGGCCCTGGTGGTGGCCGTCGCGATCGGGTTGCTCTACCCAGTGGTCGCCCGGTCGATCCCGGCCCTCATCGCACTGTTCGGCGGCGGCGTCGTGGCCATCTGGTTCGTGGGCAACGCGCTGCTCGAGGGTGAGTCCGAGACCAACACGCTGGGCCGGCTCTTCGGTGCCGGCAGCGCGACGGCCTCGGACCAGGCCCGCGACATCGAGGCGGCGGGGGCGATGGACGCGTTCCTGTCCTCGCCGATCGTCGGCGGTGGCTTCACCGAGGAGATCCTCGATGCCCACAACATCTACCTGCAGGTGGCCGCCGCCGGCGGACTGCTGGTCCTGGCGTTCTACCTCGTCCTGCTGGCCGCCGTGGGGTACCAGAGCCTGCGCTGCGGGAAGCGTCACCAGCTGCTCGTCCTGCCGGTGGCGGCGTACATCCTCATCGGTCCGCTCACGCCGCTGCTGTGGGACCGGTACATCTGGTGCGTGCTTGCGCTCCCGTTCCTGCTCGACGTCGTCAGACCGGACGACGACGCATCCCACGAGCGAGGGACCGCAGATCCCTCGAGAGAAGATCCGGTGACCCCATGAGTGTGCTGCGTCGTGCCCGCTTCGCCGCGAGGCGGACCCGCCAGACGGTGAGATCGTTCGACAACGGCTGGAGCGTGCTGCGCTCGGTCGTGACCCGTGCCGACGAGATCGACTACCGCACCGGCCCGGTGACCATCACCGGCCCCAACGTGCCGGGGGCGCGGGTGCCGGTGTTCGAGGTCTTCGCGGAGGACGAGTACGCGATGTCGTGGTTCGGCCAGGGGCTGCCCGACTCGCCCGTCCTCGTGGACGTCGGGGCGCACATCGGCTGCTTCTCGCTGGACTTCGCCGCACGGCACCCCGGGGCGCGGGTGCACTGCTACGAGCCGACGCCCTCGACCGGGACGTACCTGAGCCGCAACGTGGAGCAGAACGGCCTGGCCGACCGGGTGGCCGTGCACCGCTGCGCCGTCGCTGCGTCCTCGGGCGTGCTGGTCATGGCCGACAACGGCGCTGGCAGCGGTCACAACGGCGTGCTCCACCTCGGTGAGGAGGGAGCGGTCAGCATCGAGGTCCCGAGCGTCGGCCTGCAGGACGTGCTGCACGACGCCGGTGGGTGGGTCGACGTGCTCAAGATGGACGCCGAGGGAGCCGAGTACGACATCGTGCTGAATGCGTCACCGCAGGTGTGGTCCGGTGTCGGGCGTGTGGTCATGGAGTACCACGCGCTGGCGGGGCACGACTTCGGGGAGATCGCCTCGCGGCTGCAGGAGGCGGGCCTGCGCCTGGTGCGCCGCGACCGCTACAACGAGGGCCTCGGGCTGGCGTGGTTCGCCCGCGACGAGATCGGGTCGTAGCGCGGCCAGGGCGACCGCATGAGCTCGGGCGCACGGCCCAGGGCATCGCGTCGTGGCGCCCATGCAAATGCCCGGGCGGTCGACGCGGGACCGTGTTCCTGACACGGAACGCACGTATCGTTTCCGCCGACAGGTTTGAGAGCGCGTCGGAGTCGGATCTGAGCCGCGGGCGCCTCGCAGACCTCGACGTGACTGGTTTCGATCTGCCCAGGGAGAGTACCCGTGCCTGAACCGCTGACCGGCGAGATCACCACCGTCCTCGGTGCGCTCGGCCAAGGGATCTACGACGAGGGCGGGCTCAGCCTCTTCGGTCTTGCCGGGGCGACGTACGAGGACGATGAGTTCCCGGGGGAGCTCTATCGAACGTTCACTCCGCACGGGATCGCCGTCCAGTACGAGGGTGACGACTCCGAGATGCTCGCGCAGGCCGTGTTCGTGTACCTCGAGGCGCGCGACGGCGCTGACCCGTATCCCACTCCGGACGGGCTCATCGGTGGCCTGCCGTTGTCGGGCGCCTCCCGCGACGACGTCCGGGCGCACCTCGGTGAGCCGGAACGCACGGCTGACGGCTTCGACGCCTTCGCCGTGGACGGACGGTTCCTCCACGTCGAGTACGGGACGAACGGGACGGTCTCCATGGTGACGGCGATGCTGGAGCTGCCCGGCAGCTGATCGGCTGCTCGAGAGGGTCGACAGCCGGGCCCGCGGACGTCGGGAGGCACTCCGCGCCGCTGAGCTGGGTTCGCCGGAACCCGCTACTGGGTCGCAGCGGCCACGTCGAAGGTGCTCGATTCAGTGGGGAGGAGTCCGCCGACCAGTGTGCAGGGAATGTCCACGGGCGGCCATATCGTGACCTCCCCGTCGTCGTGCTCGACATGGACGGTCGCGACGGCGACGTCATCGCGATCGGACCAGAAGAAGCAGACGAGGAGCCTGCTCTCCGAGGGACGTCCCGCGATCGACTGGATCTCCCCGCGGGTGATGACGTCCGAGCTCGTCAGTGCTGCGTGGACGGCTGCCGCCGTCGATGCGTCACCGCGGTAGTCCTCGCGGTGGTCGGCGAGCTTGCGGCCAGTGGGTCGGTACCTGATCCTTCCACGTGAGAAGTAGATTCCGGGCGAGCCGATCATCACCACGGCGAGGAATCCGAGAGCGCCACCGGCAGCGACCAGATCGCCCGCCAGGAGGGTGTCGGACCGGAGCTGGTCGACGACGATCGCCGCAGTGATGACCACTCCTGCGACGAGGGCGGCGATCTTCAGGGCTGCTCCGAGCACCGGGCGGCGCGAGTACACCCACGGGCCCTCATGGGTCGCGAGCACCGGGGACATGTCGAAGAAGTGCCGGGACTCGGCGGGGACATCCAGGCGATGAAGGCTCATCGGTTCGGCGGGTCGGTCATCCGCCCGCGCGCCCTCGCTGCCTCCTGAGTTCATGCGCAGCCTCCTACAGGTGATGTGCCAGCAGGACGTTACAGCGTGACCGCACAGACGACGGCGCCACTCCGAGGGAGTGACGCCGTCTGGGGGTCCAGCGCTCCAGCTACCATGCGTGCCTTCGTCAATCGTCGCCCCGGGGCCGCAGATCCCTGAGTGGTGCGGTTGTCCCGAGCGCGACTGCCCTTTGGGACGGGAGATCGCCGCGTGGGTACTGTGCTGCTGGGCCGTCTGTTGAGTTCTTGTCACTGTTCTACGCCGGGGCCATCGGCCAGGGAAGGGCTACGGGTTCGTAATGTTCTGTGACCCAGTTCACAAGTCGGTTCAGGCGGCCCGGATGCGCTCCCACACGCTCGGTGGACGACGTCGCCGCCGCAGGGCGAGGGCGACGACCACGCCACCGGCGACGGCGCCGACGCCCGCGGCGGCCAGGCCGGTGCGCGCCCCCAGGCCCAGACGTCGCCGCAGCCCGACAGGTCGCTCGAAGCGCAGCACGGGCCACTCCCGCTCGGCGGCGATCGACCGCAGGGCGCGGTCGGGGTTGACGCAGAACGGGTGACCGACGGCCTCCAGCATGGGGACGTCGGTCTCGGAGTCGGAGTAGGCGAAGCTCGCCGAGAGGTCGATGCCACGCTCGGCGGCGATGCCGCGCATGGCGGTGGCTTTGTGCGGACCGTAGGCGTAGAACTCCACCTCGCCGGTGTAGCGGCCGTCGGACTCCACGAGCGTGGTGGCGATGACGTCATCGACGCCGAGCAGCTCGCCGATCGGCTCCACGACCTCCGCGCCGGAGGCGGAGACGATGACGACGTCGCGGCCGGCCGCCCGGTGGTGCTCGATGAGGTCGACGGCCTCGGCGTAGACGATGGGGTCGACGATCTCGTGCAGCGTCTCGCGGACCGCCCGACGCACCGCCTCGACGTCCCAGCCCGCGATCATCGAGGTGAGCTGGACCCGCATCTGCTCCAGACGGTCGTGGTTGGCGCCCTTCACCCCGAAGACGAGGTTGGCGTAGGCGCTGCGCAGCAGGGTCCGGCGGTTGAGCAGGCCGCCGGCGTAGAACGCCTTGCTGAAGGCAAGCGTGCTGGAGCGCGCGATGATCGTCTTGTCCAGGTCGAAGAACGCCGCGGAGCGCGGACCGGGACGTTCGGGGGGAGCCACACGTTCAGGATAGGCGGCCGGTGTGACGCTGGCCCGTGGGCCGCTGACGGTCCACAGGCAGCCGGACGCCCGCAGGGTTGTCCACACGCTCGGAATCGACGCTGCCACCGGGGTGTCCCGGCGGACAGGCTGGAGTGCATGGATGCCGTTCCCGTCGTCGCGACCGCCGATGAGCACCTCCGTGAGGACGCCGTGCGGTGGTGCGCCGCGCTCGGGGCGACGCCGGACGTGGTGGCCGACCTGCCCGGGCTGCGCCGGGCCTGGCGCGGTGCGGCCCTCGTCGTGCTGGGGGCCGACCTCGCTCCGCAGGTCCCCGGTGCCGGACTGCCGCGGCGCGACCACGTGCTGCTCGTGGACGACGGCAGCGGTGTGCATGACCCGTGGCCTGCGGCGGTCGCCGTCGGCGCGGTGGACGTCGTCTCCACCACGCAGGAGGAGCGCGCACTGCAGGCCCTCACCCTCGCCCTGGACGGACGTCGGGAAGGGTGCCTGGTGAGTGTGGTGGGCGCCGTCGGCGGCGCCGGCGCCTCGACCTTCGCTGCGGCGCTGGGGCACCGGGCACTCACCCACGAGCTCGAGCCCATGCTGCTGGACCTCGATGCGCTCGGCGGCGGACTGGACCTCGTGCTCGGTGCGGAGCGGACCGAGGGCGTGCGGTGGCAGGGGCTCGGCGGCACCGGCGGCACCCTCTCGGCGAGCTCGCTGGCCGAGGTCCTGCCCCGCGCCGACGGTCTGGCCGCACTCACCTGGTCCCGGGCGGACTCGAGCGCCGAGCCCACGGCGTTGCCCGCCGTGCTCGACGCCGCCTCACGCGGCTTCGACCTCGTCGTGGCCGACGTGCCTCGCCACGCGTTGTGCACGACGGAACCGGGCATGGCGGAAAGGGACGGGACGGGGGTGGGCACGATGGGGATGAGCTCGGGGGGATGGGGCTCGATGCAGGAGGTGGTCGGCCGCTCGGTGTGCACCGTCGTCCTGGTGCCGGAGGAGACCAGGGCCCTGGGGGCGGCCCGTGCCCTCATGGAGCGGCTCGGTGGGCTGACCGCCCAGGTGGCGGTGCTCGCGGTCGCGCGGCCCGGTGGCCTGGATGCCGATCTGGTCCAGCGGACGGTCGGTCGACCGGTCCTGGGCCGGCTGCGCGCCGACCGCAGACTGCGCGCGGCGGTGGAGCAGGGCCACGGTCCGCGTCGCTCGAGGACGCTCGGTCGAGCGGCGGACCAGGTGCTCGACCTGCTGGGACTCACGGCCGCCGCATGAGAGAGGCAGAGGGCCCGGGGACCGTGCTCGATGCGGCGCTGCTGGAGCGGGTGCGGCGGCGCCTGGCCGCAGACGTCGAGCAACCCACGCCGCACAGCGTTGCCGCGGCGCTGCGGGCAGAGTCCGGCCTGCACGGCAGCGCCACGGTGCTCGCCATCGTCGACGCGTTGCGCGGCGAGGCCAGGGGTGCGGGCGTGCTGGAGCCGCTGCTGTGCGGCGAAGGGGTCACCGACGTGCTGGTCAACGGCGCGGACGCCGTCCTCGTCGACCGTGGAGACGGGCTGGAGAAGGCCGACGTCCGGCTGGGCGACGAGGCCGGCGTCCGTCGCCTCGCACAACGCCTGGCCGCGCGTGCCGGCCGTCGCCTGGACGACGCCAGTCCCTGGGTGGATGCCCGGCTCCCGGACGGGACGAGGCTGCACGCCGTCCTCGCGCCGCTGGCACGACCTGGCACCCTCATCTCGTTGCGGGTCCCGGCCCGTCGCTCCTTCGACCTCGCGGCACTGTCGGCCGTGGGGACCCTCGGCGCGGGAGTCCGCGAGCTGCTGGAGTCGCTGCTCTCGGCGCGGGCCGCGTTCGTCGTCACGGGAGGCACCGGATCGGGCAAGACCACCCTGCTGTCGGCGCTCTTGGGAGCCGTCCACCCCGATGAACGGATCGTCGTGGTGGAGGACGCCACCGAGCTGCGACCGGACCATCCCCACGTCGTCGGTCTCGAGGCGCGACCGGCCAACATCGAGGGCACGGGGCTGGTCACGGTGCGCGACCTCGTCCGCCAGGCACTGCGGATGCGGCCGGACCGGCTCGTCGTGGGCGAGGTTCGCGGGGCCGAGGTCGTCGACCTCATGGCCGCCCTGAACACCGGTCACGAGGGTGGATGCGGCACGCTGCACGCCAACTCCGCCGCCGACGTGCCGGCCAGGGTCGAGGCGCTCGGCGTGGCCGCGGGACTCACCCGCGAGGCCGTGCACAGCCAGCTCGCCGCGGGCCTGGACGTCGTGCTGCACCTCGGTCGCGGCCGGGACGGGCGTCGACTGCTCGCGGAGGTCGGGGTCCTGCAGGTGGCTGCCGACGGGATGGTCTGCGTGGTCCCGGCGCTCTCCCTGCGTGGCACGACGCCCGAGCAGGGGCCGGGGCACCAGCGTCTCCAGCAGGTCGTGGCACGGGCCCGATGAACATCTGGACGGTGCTGACGTCCGCGGCGGTGGCTGCGGCGGTGCTGCTGCGCTGGCCGCCACGTGGCTGGGTGGTGCGACACCGGCTCGGTCCGGACCCGAGGACGTCCGGTGGCCGCGGACCTGGCTGGGCGCCGCGCCGCTGGCCCATGATGGCGGCGATGGCGCTGGCCTCTGCCGTGGTGCTCCTGGCCGATGCCCTGGCCCCGGCGATCGCGGGTGCCACGGTGGTGGCGGTGGGCTGGTTCGTCATCCACCAGCTGCGGGTCCAGCGTGCCCGTGCGGCGCGCGACGCCACGCGGACACAGGTGTGCGCCGCGCTCGACCTCCTGGCGGCGGAGCTGCGCGGCGGCGTGCTCCCCAGCCGGGCTCTGGCGGCGGCAGCAGAGTCCACCGAGTCACTGCGTCCGGTCGCACCGGTGGTGACGGCCGGGGGCGACGTCCCGGAGGCACTGCGCCGTGTTGCTGCCCGTCCCGGTGCCGGCGCCTGGGCGGCCCTGGCCTCGGGATGGGCCGTGGCCGAGCGCGTCGGAGCCCCGCTGGCCGACGTCGTCGAACGGATGGCCGACACCGTGCGGGCCGATCTCGAGCTGGCACGGGAGGTGGGCTCGGAGGCGGCGCCCGCGCGGGCCACGGGTCGGCTCATGGCGGCTCTGCCGGTGCTCGGGCTCGGCCTGGGCGCCGGACTGGGTGCCGACCCGATCCACCTGCTGACCCGTACCGTTCCCGGCGCGCTCTGCCTCGCCGTGGGAGCCGCTCTGGCCTGCTTGGGCACCTGGTGGGTCGACCGGGTCGTCGACGCGGCGGAGAGCCAGGCGTGAGCCCGGCCCTGGTCAGTCCCCTGCTCGCCGGCCTCGCGGTGTGGTTGCTGCTCGCGCCCCTGTCCACGGCGCGGGCACGTGAGCTCTACGAGGACCGGACGCGGCGTCGCCCTGAGCTGCGGGCGGTCGTCACGGTCCTGACGCCGATCGCCTGTCTCCTGGTGCTCGGACCGTGGCTCGGTCTGCTCGTGGCCGCTGCGCTCACACCCGTCGCGCGTGGCGTCATCGGCGGGATGCAGACGGCGGCCCAACGACGTCGAGACGAGCTGCTGCTGCGTCAGCTGCCCGGCGGGCTGGACCTCGTGGTGGCGGCCTTGGACGCCGGCCGCCCGCCCGTGGCCGCCCTGGGTCTGGTGGCGGACATCGTCGACGACCCGCTGGCCACCGAGCTGCGAGTGGTCACGGCACGGCTGCAGGCCGGCGGCGAGCCGCAGGCTGTGTGGACCCTGCTCGCCGAGCACCGGGTGCTCGGGCCGCTCGGTCGTGCCTTCGGGCGCGCCGAGACCTCCGGCATGCCGGTGGCGGGCGTCGTGGGGGCGGTGGCCGATGAGATGCGGCGCGCACGACGCTCGGCGGCTCGGGAGAGGAGCCGACGCGTCGGCGTGCGCACGGCCGCGCCCCTGGGAGCCTGCTTCCTGCCGGCATTCTTCCTCGTGGGGGTCGTCCCGACGGTGATCGGCGTCGTCTCCGGCCTCGACGTGTTCTGAGTCCCGCGCGTGCTGTGTCCACAGGTTCCTGGCTCGTGGGCGCTCGTCCACAACCCGGGCGAGCCGGTGACCGATTCCGGGTCGGCGACGCGATGTTCCGGTGTCAGTTTCCAACAGATGAGGACATCGTCATGAAGAAGAAGTTCCTGCGTGCCCGCTCCGAGCTGGGGATGAGCACCGCCGAGTATGCCGTCGGCACCGTGGGCGCCTGCACCGTCGGTGGGGTCCTGGTCAAGATCGGTCAGTCCGACTGGTTCGGCTCCCTGGTCAAGGACGTCATCAGCAAGATCCCGTCCATCCTGCCGTTCTGAGGGCCCGGTGGGCCGGTGCCTGCGCACCGGCCCACCTCCTGGAAGGAGGGATCCATGATCCCCACCCGAGACCGGACCGGCCGTCGACAGGACGAGTCCGGCATGAGCACCGCCGAGTACGCCGTGGGCGTCGTCGGTGCCTGCACGATCGCCGGGGCGCTGGTGCATCTCGGCGGCAGCGACTGGTTCATCGATCTCATCCGTGAGATCTTCTCCAGGGCCTTGGACCCCAGGTTCCTCGTGGACCTGCTGGGCCTGGGCGATGCGCCACGCATCAAGCACGGCCCATGAGGCGCGAGCGCGGGATGGTCACCGCCGAGCTGGCGACCATCGCACCGTTCGGCGTCGCGCTCGGGTTCCTGCTGCTCTGGCTCGTCTCGCTCGGCGTCACCCAGGTCCGGCTCGTCGATGCCTCCAGGGAGGCGGCGCGCATGGTGGCGCGGGGTGAGCCGGTCGAGACTGCCGAGGCGGTGGCCAGGAAGCTCTCGCCCTCGGGGGCCACCGTGACGGTGCAGACCGACGCCGGCCTCGTGGAGGTCACGGTGGGTGCGTCCTCGAGCCTGCCGTTGCCGGTGCTCGACAACGTCGGTGCCACCGAGCTCGCTGCCACTGCAGTCGCGGCGAGGGAGGACGAGTGAGGTCCTCCGAGCGCGGTGTGGTCTCTGCGCACGCCGTCTGGGTCGTCACCGCGATCACCGTCGTGGCGTTGCTGGCGGTGCAGGTGGCCGCCCTGGTGCAGCTGCGGCACCGGGCGGCCAGCGCCGCCGACCTCTCCGCGCTGGCCGCCAGCCGCGCGAGCGTCGCCGGGCAGGACGGCTGCCGGGCGGCCGAGGACATCGCCCGCCGCAACGGTGCCCACCTGCAGGCCTGCCGCATGGATCTCGACGTCGCCACGGTGACCACACGGCTGGCCTCCACCCCGTGGTGGGGCGGGGAGTGGGTGACCACGCAGGACGCCCGTGCCGCCCCGACGTCCTACGTCGACCCCTGAGGCGTCAGCTGGTGGGCTCCTGCGCCTCGGGCGGCGCGCCGGCGAGCAGGGCATCGAGCAGACGCACGGCTCCGGCCTTGTCGAGCGGCTCGTTGCCGTTGCCGCACTTGGGGGAGTACACGCACGACGGGCACCCCGTGGAGCACTCGCACGAGGCGATCGCCTCCCGGGTGACCCGCAGCCAGTGGGCCGCCACCTCGAACCCACGTTCGGCGAACCCGGCGCCCCCCGGATGGCCGTCGTACACGAAGACCGTGAGCGTCCCGGTGTCGGCATGCATGGCCGTGGAGACGCCGCCGATGTCCCACCGGTCACAGGTCGCCAGCAGCGGGAGCAGACCGATGGCGGCGTGCTCGGCAGCATGGGCGGCGCCGCCGACGTCGATCTCCGACAGTTCGCCGTCGGGCCCGCCGAGCGCCTCGGCCACCGCGCCGAGCCGCAGCGTCCACCACACCGCTCGCGTGCGCAGCGTGCGCTCGGGCAGGTCGAGCGGCTCCTCGGAGAGCAGCCGCCCGTCCGGTCGCGTGCGACGGGAGAAGGAGACCACCTGGCTGGTCACGTCCACCGTCCCCGTCGTGATCGTGGCATCGCCCCAGTCGTGGGAGCGCTCGCCGTGGACGATCGCGATCTCCGTCGTCGAGCGGGCCGCCGTCGTGTACTCGGGATCCTCGACGCGCACCACGGCCACGCCGTCGGTGACGTCGTACTCATCCACCACGTGGACCTCACCCTGGTGGACGTACACCGCGCCCTCGTGGACGGCGGAGTCGGCAGTGCCGGCATCGACCGTCCCGACCAGCCGCCCGGTGGCGGCATCGACGATCTGCACCGGTGCACCTCCGGAGGAGCGCAGGTCGGCCAGGTCGCTCGCGCGGTCGCGTCGCGTCCAGTACCAGCCGGCGGTCCGTCGTCGGAGCCACCCGGCCTCCTCCAGGGCGAGCACTCCCTCCTCGGCACGGGGACCGAACCGCTCGAAGTCCGCCTCGTCGAGCGGCAGCTCCTGGGCTGCTGCGGCGAGGTGCGGACCGAGGACGTGGGGGTTGTCCGGGTCGAAGACGGTGGCCTCGATCGGTGCACCCAGCAGGGCTTCAGGGTGGTGGACCAGGTAGGTGTCCAGCGGGTTGTCTGTGGCGATGAGCACGCCCAGTGCGTCGCCCCCGGACCGGCCGGCCCGGCCCAGCTGCTGGTGCAGCGCCGCGCGCGTCCCCGGGAACCCCACGGTGAGCACGGCATCGAGGCCGGCGACGTCGATCCCCAGCTCCAGCGCGTTGGTGGCCGCCAGCCCCAGCAGGTCGCCGGAGCGTAGGCGTTCCTCCAGCTCTCGACGCTCCTCCGGCAGGTAGCCGCCCCGGTACGTCGCCACGCGCGGACCCAGCTCGGGATGCACCTCGGCCAGCAGGTCCTGGGCCATCGTCGCCACCTGCTCGGCGCCGCGCCGGGAGCGGACGAAGGTCAACGTTCGCGTCCCGCCGATGACGAGGTCGGTCAGCACCTGGGCGGCCTCAGAGACGGCTGACCTCCGAACTGGCGGGGGTGCCGGGCTGTAGGCGGCGGAGGGTGGAGAGTGTGGTGCCCCGACGAGCGGCGGCTCCCACAGGGCTATCGAACGGGCGGGCCGCGGCGAGCCGTCGTCGGTGACGGCCACGACGTCACGGCCGGTGAGCCGGCGGGCGAAGTCACCGGGCTGGGCGATCGTCGCCGAGGACAGCACCAGCTGCGGCGCGCTCCCGTGGTGCGCGCAGAGCCGCAGCAGCCGGCGCAGGACGTGCGCGACATGGGCACCGAAGACGCCTCTGTAGTGGTGGCACTCGTCGACGACGACGTACCGCAGTCCGCGCAGCAGACGGCTCCAGCGTTCGTGACCGGGCAGCACCGAGTGGTGCAACGTGTCCGGGTTGGTGAGGACGTATCGAGCGTGGTCGCGCGCCCACACGCGTTCCTCGCGGGAGTTGTCGCCGTCGACCGTCGCGGCCCGGGCCAGGTCGCCGACGTCCCGCAGGCGGCGCAGCTGGTCGGCCGCTAAGGCCTTGGTGGGCGCGAGGTAGAGCACGGTGGGGGCACGGTGTCCCTGGAGCGCCGCGCCGTCGCGACCACGGGCCAGCGCGTCGAGCGCGGGCACCTGGAAGACCAGCGACTTGCCGGAGGCCGTTCCCGTCGCCACCACGACGTCATGGCCCGAGTGCAGCGCCTGCAACGCCTCGGCCTGGTGGGACCACAGCTGCTCCACGCCGGCGCCGACGAATGCCTCCCTCACCTGCGGTTCGACCCAGGCGGGCCATGGTGCGTGGCGCGCTGGAGCAGCAGCCCGGTGTTCGACGTGGGTGAGCCTTTCCGCATGGTGCGTCAGCAGCTCGACCGGGTCCACCCGGCGATTCTGGCACCCGGTCGCCCTGCGGCGGGGCGTCGACCGTCGTGATTGGATGGCACGGGAGGTGGGACATCAATGGATCTAGCGCTCAGTTCTCGCACCGAGGAGCCCTTCGAGATCATCGAGGTCGGTGGCGAGATCGACGTCATGACCGCCCACCGCCTGCGGGAGGCCGTCGTCGAGGCGGTGGGGCGTGGCCGGATGCGGCTGATCATCGATGTCGAGAAGGTCGACTTCCTCGACTCCACCGGGCTGGGCGTCCTGGTCGGGGCGCTCAAGCGGGTCCGCGCCGACGGTGGCTCGTTGGACATCGTCTGCACCCACGAGCGCATCCTGAAGATCTTCGAGATCACGGGGCTGGACAAGGTCTTCGGTCTGCACCAGAGCATCGAGCAGGCGCGCGGCGACGACGTCTGAGACATGATCGACCCGCCCCGACACAGCTCGGGGTGTAGCGAACATCACAGACTTCATGGTTGCCTAGGGCTCGATCGATCCCTGACTCCCAGCCCTGGAGGACTCCTATGGCCGACGTGACCCTGACCACGGCAGCCGATGTGAACGTGGCGGCAGCAGCCGCCAGTGATCTCGGCCTGTCGAACGGCAACACGATCTTCGTCGCCGCCGTGGCCGGCGTGGGAGTGTTGTCGCTGGTCTTCGCCCTGCTGTTCCGATCGCAGGTCCTCGCCGCGGACGAGGGCACGGGCAAGATGCGCGACATCGGACTGGCGGTGCAGGAGGGTGCCTCGGCGTACCTGACCCGTCAGTTCAAGACGCTTGCCGTCTTCGCGGTGATCGCCTTCGGTCTGTTGTTCGCGCTGCCGGGTGACCTGGACGTCAAGATCGGCCGGTCCGTGGCCTTCCTGTTCGGGGCGGCGTTCTCCGCGGCCATCGGCTACTTCGGGATGTGGCTCGCGGTGCGCGCCAACGTCCGGGTCGCGGCCGCGGCCGAGAACGAGGGGCGTGAGCCCGCGATGCGCATCGCCTTCCGCACCGGCGGCACGGTGGGCATGTCCACCGTCGGCCTCGGTCTGCTGGGCGCCGCAGCGGTTGTGCTCATCTACAAGGGTGAGGCACCCACGGTGCTGGAGGGCTTCGGCTTCGGCGCGGCCCTCCTGGCGATGTTCATGCGAGTCGGCGGCGGAATCTTCACCAAGGCCGCCGATGTCGGCGCCGACCTCGTCGGCAAGGTCGAGAACAACATCCCCGAGGACGACCCGCGCAACGCCGCGACGATCGCGGACAACGTGGGCGACAACGTGGGCGACTGCGCGGGTATGGCGGCCGACCTCTTCGAGTCCTACGCCGTGACGCTGGTGGCCGCGCTCATCCTCGGGTCGGTGGCCTTCGGTGAGCAGGGTCTGGTGTTCCCGCTGCTCATCCCCGCGATCGGTGCACTCACCGCCATCCTCGGTGTCTTCATCACCAAGGCCAAGGTCGGCGAGAGCGGTCTGACCACCATCAACCGGGCGTTCTACATCTCCGCGGTGATCTCGGCGGTGCTGAGCTCGGCTGCGGCCTGGTTCTACCTGCCGTCCAGCTTCTCGGGCCTGACCGGTCTGGACACGCCGGACGAGGGCGACCAGACGCAGGCCTTCCTGACGCAGTTCTTCCAGATCGAGGACCTGACCCAGCTCGACGGCGACCCGCGGGTGATCGCCATCATCGCCGTGCTCATCGGCATCGTGCTGGCGGCGGTCATCCTGGCGCTCACCGGCTACTTCACCGGCACCGAGACCCGTCCGGTGCAGGACGTCGGCAAGACGTCGCTGACCGGTCCGGCCACCGTGATCCTGTCCGGCCTCTCGGTGGGCTTCGAGTCGGCGGTGTACACGGCGCTGGTCATCGGTGGGGCGGTCTACGGCGCCTTCCTGCTCGGCAGCGGCTCGCTCGTCGTCTCGCTGTTCGCCGTCGCCCTGGCCGGCTGCGGCCTGCTCACGACGGTGGGCGTCATCGTGGCGATGGACACCTTCGGCCCGGTGAGCGACAACGCGCAGGGCATCGCCGAGATGTCCGGCGACGTGGGCGAGGAGGGCGCCCAGATCCTCACCGAGCTGGACGCCGTGGGCAACACCACCAAGGCCATCACCAAGGGCATCGCGATCGCGACCGCGGTGCTGGCGGCGACGGCGCTGTTCGGGGCGTTCACCAACGCCATCCGCGATGCGTTCAGCCCGATCCTCGTCGACGGTCTCAACGACGAGAGCCAGGGCACGGCGCTGGAGGAGCAGCTGCAGGCCACGGGCGTCGTGGAGGCGTTGCGTGGCGTCATCAACGTCACCGACCCGAGCAACCTGCTGGGACTGATCATCGGCGTCGCGGTGGTCTTCCTCTTCTCCGGTCTCGCGATCAACGCGGTCGGCCGGGCCGCCGGTGCCGTGGTCTTCGAGGTGCGTCGTCAGTTCCGGGAGATTCCCGGCATCATGGACGGTTCGGGTCGCCCGGAGTACGGCCGCGTGGTCGACATCTGCACGCGCGACTCGCTGCGTGAGCTGGCCACGCCGGGCATCCTGGCGATCTTCGCGCCCATCGCGGTGGGCTTCGGCCTGGGCGTCGGGCCGCTGGGGGCCTACCTGGCGGGCGCCATCGGTGCCGGCACGCTGATGGCGGTCTTCCTCGCCAACTCCGGCGGAGCGTGGGACAACGCCAAGAAGCTCGTGGAGGACGGCCACCACGGCGGCAAGGGCTCGCTGGCGCACGACGCCACGATCATCGGTGACACGGTGGGTGACCCGTTCAAGGACACTGCCGGCCCGGCGATCAACCCGTTGCTGAAGGTCATGAACCTGGTGGCGCTGCTCACGGTGCCGCTGGTGGTGCAGTTCAGCTACGGAGCCGATGAGAACCCGTGGGTGCGTTACTCCATCGCCGGGTTCTCGGCCGCGGTCATCGTCATCGCGGTCTATGTCTCCAAGCGTCGCCCGATCGCGATCGGCGAGGTCCAGGAGGAAGGCGCCATGGAGACCGCCGACTGACCCGACCGGCACGCAGGATGATGACGTGAGGTGGCTCCGGCGGCCTCACGTCATCATCTTGGTCGGCAGGGTGACGCAGGATGATGGATAGTGGTAGCCCCGCTGCCCGAAGTCATCACACTGCGTCCACGGCGGTCCGTGAGAGCGCGTGCGAGGGTGGGCGCATGACCGAGCGGATGTGCGCACTGTTGGGTGAACGTCTGGACGAGGTCGACTTCACGGTCGATGCGGTGCAGCAGCTGCTCGGGGCCTCCGCCCACGATGCGCTGCTGCGCAACGAGACGACCCCGGCCCGCCGCGCGAGCGCCGACGGCTCACCCCTGGCGACGCTCGTCCGGCTCTTCCAGCTCCAGGTGAGCGTCCCTCGCGCCGACGTCGAGCGTGCGCTCCCGGCACTCGTCGACCCGATGACCGCCGAGGGTCTGCTCGCCGTCGACGGTGACGAGGTGCGGGCCTGCGTGGACGTCCGCCCCTACGGCGACGAGGGTCACGACTGGTGGGTGGTCTGTGACCTCACGCCGGGTCTGGACACGGCACCGATCGAGGTGGGCCCCGAGCACGTCCTGGGCATCAGCGAGGCCTCGAGCTCCCTGGCTAGGCTCGCCGTGCGGACCCCGGTGGAGACCGCACTCGACCTCGGGACCGGCTGTGGCGTCCAGGCGCTGCACCTGGCGTCGCACGCCCGGCACGTGGTCGCCACGGACGTCAACCCGCGGGCACTGTGGGCGGCTCGGCTCACGGCGGGTCTGGCGGGCTTCGACGTCGACGTCCGCGAGGGGTCCCTCTACGAGCCGGTCGCCGGTGAACGCTTCGACCTCGTGGTCACCAACCCGCCGTTCGTGGTGTCGCCTCCCAGTCGTGAGCGCCTCGTCTACCGCGAGAGCGACCTGCCGGGCGACGACGTGGTGCGGCGCGTGGTGACGGGTGTTGCCGACCACCTCAACCCCGGCGGCTGGTGCCAGGTGCTTGGCAGTTGGATGCACGTCGACGGCCGTCCGTGGGACGAGCGTCTCTCGGACTGGGTGGCGCTCACCGGGCTGGACGCGTGGGTGGTGCAGCGCGAGGTCGTGGACCTCCCGACCTACGTGGAGATGTGGCTCGCCGACGCCGGACTGCGGCACTCGGCGGACTACCTGCGTCGCTACGACGAGTGGCTCTCCTGGTTCGACGACCAGGGCGTCGAGGCGATGGCCTTCGGCTGGGTCAACCTGCGTGCGGCGGGCCGGGAGACGCCGGTGGTGCGTCTGGAGACGTGGCAGCACGACGTCGAGGGTCCGATGGGCCCGGCCGTCCTGGACTGGGCCGAGCGCAGCGACGCGCTCGCGACGCGCTCGGACGTCCTCGACGTCCACTGGCGGAAGGTCGAGCACCTGACGCAGGAGACCTACGGTCCGGCTGGTGCCGCCGACCCCGAGGCGATCGTGCTGCGGCTGGGGGCCGGGCCGCGCCGCGCCCGGCGGGCGGACACCATCGAGGCCGGGCTCGTCGGCGCGCTGGACGGTGACCTGTCGGCGGGGCAGGTCCTGGATGCCCTCGCCACGCTGCTGGAGCGCGATGCCGCCGAGCTCCGGGAGACCTACCGGCCCGTCGTGCAGGATCTCGTCGCCGAGGGCTACCTGCGCTGACTCCCACCCGGCCGGCCCTCATCGGTGCCTTGGCAACCGATGGGCCCGGCGAGGCCGAGACGGGTACCTGCGCAACCGAATGCGCGATCTTTGGGTTGCTCAGGCACCGATCCGGTGGGGGCGTGCGAGACAGCTGAGTCCAGGTCCGTGAACCCGATGCCTGCTCCACGGGTCGGGCTGGTGGTTCGACATCGCGGCACAGTAGTGAATACTGCCGGTGGGCTCGTGGGTGGAACCTCGCCTCCGGACGGCACCCGGCCCACCGCTGGAGCGGTCCTCGTCCACGGACCGCTTGACAGGACGCGTTAGCGTATGCGCGACCGGCCCCGTCCGGGCAGGAAGTAGGGAGTCCCTTGACCACGCTCGTCATCGTCGAGTCGCCGAACAAGGTCCGCAGCATCGCGGGCTACCTCGGCGACGGCTACGTCGTGGACTCCTCCGTCGGCCACATCCGCGACCTCCCGCGCGGTGCCGATGAGGTGCCGGCCAAGTTCAAGGGCCAGCCGTGGGCGCGGCTCGGTGTCGACATCGAGAACTCCTTCGAGCCGGTCTACGTCGTCTCGGCGGACAAGAAGTCGCAGATCACCAAGCTCAAGAAGCTCCTCAAGGACGCCGACGAGCTCGTGCTCGCCACGGATGAGGACCGCGAGGGCGAGGCCATCGCGTGGCACCTGCTCGATGAGCTCAAGCCCAAGGTCCCGGTCAAGCGGATCGTCTTCAACGAGATCACCAAGGAGGCGATCCAGCGGGCGATCGCCAACCCGCGTGACGTCGACATGGACCTCGTCGACGCCCAGGAGACCCGCCGTATCCTCGACCGGCTCTACGGCTACGAGGTCAGCCCCGTGCTGTGGAAGAAGGTCATGAGTGGCCTGTCGGCCGGGCGTGTGCAGTCCGTCGCCACCCGGCTCGTGGTGGAGAAGGAGCGCGAGCGGATGGCCTTCCGCGTCGCCGACTACTGGGACCTCGAGGCCACGTTCGATGCGGGGGAACAGCACGACCCGAGCCGGTTCCCGGCCAAGCTGCACAGCGTCGACGGCTTGCGAGTCGCCTCGGGCTCGAGCTTCAGCCAGGACGGACAGCTCAAGAGTGCTGACGTCGTGCATCTCGACGAGGCCGCGGCGGGAGAGCTGGCCACGGGGTTGCGGGAGCAGACGTTCACCGTCCGCTCGGTGGAGTCCAAGCCGTACACGCGCAAGCCGTACGCGCCGTTCCGTACCACGACGATGCAGCAGGAGGCCTCGCGCAAGTTCGGCTGGGGCGCCGCGCGCACGATGCAGGTGGCGCAGCGCCTCTACGAGAGCGGGCACATCACCTACATGCGCACCGACTCCATCACGCTCTCGCAGACCGCTGTCTCGGCGGCTCGTCGCCAGGTCTCCGAGCTCTACGGAGGCGACTACCTGCCGGACTCCCCGCGGCTGTATTCCGGCAAGGTCAAGAACGCCCAGGAGGCGCACGAGGCCATTCGTCCTGCGGGGGAGAAGTTCCGCACCCCGCAGCAGACCGGACTGCGCAGCGACGAGTACAAGCTGTACGAGCTCGTCTGGAAGCGCACCATCGCCAGCCAGATGAAGGACGCCAAGGGCAACACCGTCTCGGTCCGGCTCGGGGCCACCGCGGCGTCGGGCCAGGATGCGGTCTTCGCCGCGAGCGGCCGGACCATCACGTTCCACGGCTTCCTGAAGGCGTACGTCGAGTCCCATGACGAGGCCGACCGCCAGGGCGACGACCAGCAGACCCGGCTGCCCAACGTCGCCGAGGGCGATCCCGTCACCCCCGTCGAGCTGGGTGCCGCGGGCCACCAGACCAAGCCGCCGGCCCGCTTCACCGAGGCGTCGCTCATCTCCGAGCTGGAGGACCGGGAGATCGGCCGGCCCTCCACGTACGCGTCCATCATCGGCACCATCCAGAACCGCGGCTACGTCTACAAGAAGGGCACGGCGCTGGTCCCGGCCTGGATCGCGTTCAGCGTCACCCGGCTCATGGAGCAGCACTTCGGGCGGCTCATCGACTACGGCTTCACCGCCGAGCTGGAGGCTGTCCTCGACAACGTCGCCGGCGGACGCGAGGACCGCGTCGCGGTGCTGGAGAGCTTCTGGCGGGGCGAGGGCGAGAGTGACACCGGTCTCAAGCGACTCATCGAGAATCTCCCGGACATCGACGCACGCGGCCTGTCGACGTTCCCCCTGGGCGAGGACATCGACCTGCGGGTGGGTCGGTACGGCCCCTACGTCGAGGGTCCCCCGATGGTGCCCGGCGACGGCGGCAAGGACGTCCCCACCCGGGCCAACGTCCCGGAGGATCTTCCGCCGGACGAGCTGACGCTCGCGAAGGCCAAGGAGCTGCTCGCCAACCCGGCGGGGCAGGAGAAGTCGCTGGGCACGCATCCGGAGACGGGCCTGGAGCTCATTGCCAAGAACGGCCGGTTCGGTCCGTTCGTCACCGAGAAGCTGCCCGAGGACGCCCCCAAGGGGAGCAAGCCCCGCACCGCCAGCCTGTTCGCGTCGATGAGCCTGGACTCCATCGGCATCGACGACGCGGTCACGCTGCTCTCGCTGCCGCGGGTGGTGGGCACCGACGTCGACGGCACCGAGATCACGGCGCAGAACGGCCGGTACGGCCCGTACCTGAAGAAGGGCACGGACTCACGCTCCCTGGAGACCGAGGACCAGCTGCTCTCGCTCACCGAGGAGCAGGCCCGCGCCATCTACGCCCAGCCCAAGAAGTTCGGCCGGGCGGCCGCCAAGCCGCCGCTCAAGGAGCTCGGCGATGACCCGGTCAGCGGCAAGCCCATCGTCGTCAAGGACGGCCGCTTCGGCGTCTACGTCACCGATGGTGAGTACAACGCGACGCTGCGCAAGGACGACGACATCGAGACCCTGACCGCCGAGCGTGCCCAGGAGCTGCTCGCCGAGCGCCGTGCCAAGGGTCCAGCCAAGAAGAGCGCGAAGAAGACCGCCAAGAAGTCCACGGCCAAGAAGACCGGTGCCGCCAAGAAGAGCGCGACCAAGAAGACCGGTGCCGCCAAGAAGAGCCCGGCCAAGAAGTCGACCGCGAAGAAGACCACGACCAAGAACGCCTGAGGTCCTGGACCCGTGCCAGACCGAGCGCTGGCTGCTGCGAAAGGGAACCTGGTGAGACTTCGGATGGTCGCCGTTGCGGTGATGACTGGTGCGCTGGTGCTCATGGGTGCCTCCACGGCGAACGCGGACACCGAGGGCCACTGGTGGGAGGTCTCCGACTGGACGTTCTCGCCGCCGGCTTCCACGGCCGCGGTCGCGGTCCCGGGATCGGTGGGCTTTCCCGCTGCCGAGCTCGTGAGCAACACCGCGGGCCCGTCTGGACCGGCCACAGGTGCCAGCGCTTGGCTCGGCGCCTGGACCGCTCCCGGCGAGGTCTACGGTTCCAGCCAGAACCAGCAGTACCTCAGCCTGCGGCCGGCGGCCAACAACGCCGCGTCTCCCTCGACCTCCACGTACACCTTCGAGCACCCGACCCCGGCAGGCGGCTGGATGCTGGCCGTGGGCGACATCGACGCGGAGTTCCTGGACGTCTCCGCACTGGACGCCGATGGCGCCCCCGTCCCGATCTCGGAGCTGGGCTTCGGCTCGACCTTCAACTACTGCGACGGCTCGCCGCGCCCGTCCACCTGTGGTGCCAGCAGGCCTTGGCTTGTCCCCGACTGGGACAGCACGACCGGGCGGTTGGCGGGCCCGAGCGAGGACGAGAACGGCGAGGAGATCCCGGGCTGGACCGACTCTGACGGTGCCGCAGCATGGTTCGAGCCCACCGTCTCCCTGAGCCAGATCACCGTCACGGCCACCTGGAGGGAGGGCTTTCCGGCCTACCAGACGTGGTCTGCTGCGCTCTCGCGCGACGTGACCGGGACGGTCGGCAGCGCGGACGCCTGTGAGGTCGAGGGGCTCGAGGTCACCATCCGCCGGGGCACCGACGACGTCGCCACCACGACCACGGACGACCAGGGGCAGTTCGGGTTCGACGACCTGGCGACCTACGACGACTACGTCGTGACGATCGAGCCTGGCGAGGGATGCCGCGTCGTCGGGCCGACCGAGACCGCTGTCGACCTCTCCGAGAACGATGGGGTCGTGAACGTCGAGCTCGAGACCGTGCCCGACGACGAGGGCCCCGGGACCGGTGAACCGGGCGATGACGCGCCCGCGGGCCAGGACGGTTCGCGCACGAGCGGGGCGGGCACCGTCCCCGCCACGCAGGTCCTGCCCGACGTCGGTGCGCCCTCGTCGGGACTCATGGGACTGGGGGTGGCCCTGGTGCTGCTCGGCCTGCTGACACTGGCCGTCGGTCTCGGCGTCCCGCCCTCACGTAGACGGACGCCACTGCCAGCATCAGCACGGTGACCACGACGGCGGCCACGGCCACCGATGCCGCGCCGTGGACGTCGACGTCGAGGAAGTCGTACGGGTAGCGGCTCAGGCGGTCCTGGGGTGCGGCGAAGCTCGGTGAGCCCTGGGCGCCGCGCACCATCGTGTAGGCCAGCCAGATGATCGGCCAGGCGATGAAGACCAGGTCGCGACGCTCGAACCCGGTGCGTGGCCGCAAGGCGACGTGGCCGAGCACGGCCATGCCGGGCACGACGTAGTGGAAGATCTTGTCGTACCACCAGGCCGCGCCCGCGAGGCTGACGTAGGGGCCGATCGCGACGGCGTAGACCACGCCGGTCACCGTGATGCCTACCAGGGCAGCCAGTCGAAGGATGCCCCAGGCCCGGCCGTGCCGGTCGGGCCTCACCGCGATCAGTGCCGCGGTGACCATGACGAGGATGTTGGACTGGATGGTGAAGTAGCTGAACAGGTCCACCAGGCCGGTTCCGGTGCGGATGACCCCCTCGGTCTGTCCGAGCAGAGCTCCGAGCACGAGGACTGCGAGCGCGCCGTGCCAGAGCCTGGTCATGATCAGGACTCTACGCAGGACGGGGCGTGCGGGCGCGACATCGGCCGGCTCGGGCCCGCGTCACCTCGGCCGCCGGGAGGCCGTGACGCAGAACGGGTCTCGGGCGGGAGCGTCGACGTGGGTCGGCACCACTAGGCTCGGGCGTATGCCACCGCTGTTCACCGCCTCGGGCGTGTTCGTCGCCCTCGAGGGCGGTGAGGGTGGCGGCAAGTCCACGCAGGCCGGGCTGCTCGTGGAGTGGTTGCAGGCACGGGGCCATACGGTGCTTGCCACCCGCGAGCCGGGTGGTACCGATGTCGGCGCCGAGCTGCGCCGCATCGTGCTCGATCCCGCCACCGGTGCGCTCTCGCCCCGCACCGAGGCGCTCGTCTATGCCGCCGACAAGGCCGAGCACGTCGACGCCGTGGTGCTCCCGGCACTGGAGCGTGGCGAGGTGGTGGTCACCGACCGTTACGTCGACTCCGCGTTGGCCTACCAAGGAGCCGGCCGCGCCATCGACGCTGCTGAGCTGGAGCACGTGGTGCGGTGGGCCACGGCGGACCTGCGCCCCCACCTGACGGTCGTGCTCGACGTCGACCCGACCGTGGGCCTGGGCCGGGCCGGCAGTCCGGACCGGATCGAGTCCGAGCCGCTGGAGTTCCACCGCCGGGTGCGTCAGCACTTCCTCGACCTCGCCGCCGCCGATCCCGAGCACTACCTGGTCGTCGACGCGAGCCTGCCCGCCGAGCAGGCCCACGCTGCGGTGCGCGAGGCGCTCGAGCCCTGGCTGGAGCAGGCACGGATGGAGACGGCGCGATGACCGTGTGGGACGAGCTGGTCGGCCAGGAGCCGGTGGTCCAGACCCTGCAGCGGGCCGTGGCCGACTCCGCGAGCATGACGCACGCCTGGCTGTTCACCGGGCCGCCCGGGTCGGGCCGATCCAACGCCGCACTGTCGTTCGCCGCCGCGCTGCAGTGTGAGCAGGGCGGGTGCGGCCAGTGCCACTCGTGCACCACGGCTCGCGCCGGCAGCCACCCGGACATCACGGTCATCCGCACCGACGGCCTGTCGATCGGCACCGACGTGGCTCGCGAGTACGTCCGCAAGTCCGCGCTGCGGCCGGCACTCGGACGCCGCCAGGTCCTGGTGGTCGAGGACGCCGACCGCCTCACGGACCAGGCCGCCAACGCACTGCTCAAGGCCGTGGAGGAGCCGTCGCCGTACACGGTGTGGATGCTGTGCGCCCCGGCCGCGGAGGACGTCATCGTGACGATCCGCTCGCGGTGCCGCCCGGTGTTGCTGCGCACGCCGTCGGCCGCCGCGATCGCGGGCCTGCTCATCGAGCGCGACGGCGTCGAGCCCGAGCTGGCTACGGCCATGGCGGCGGCGTCGCAGGGCCACATCGGCCGCGCGAGGGGCCTTGCCCGTGATCCCGACGCCCGGGAGCGACGGGCGCGCATCCTCGCGCTGCCGACCACGTTGCGCTCACTCGGCGACTGCCTGGGTGCGGCCCAGTCCATCCACGACGAGGCCAATGCCCGCGCCGCCGTCACGGCCGATGCCGCCGACGAGCGCGAGCTGGCCGACCTCAGGCAGTCGTGGGGCGTGGAGGAGCGGGGGCGGCGTCCGGCGGGGTACGCCGGCGCGCTCTCGTCGTTGGAGAAGGACCAGAAGCGTCGACGGACCCGGCTGAGCCGCGATGCCATCGACGGCGTCCTGCTGGACCTGCTCTCGTTCTGTCGCGACGTCGCGGTGGCGCAGCAAGCCCCCGGGACCCCTCTGGTCAACGCCGACGTCGCCGACGCGGTGGCCGATGCGGCCCGGCTGTGGACCACCGAGTCGACCATCCGACGCATCGATGCGATTGTCGAGGCCAGAGAGTCGCTCTCGGCCAACGCCGCTCCGCTGCTCGTCCTCGAACGCATGATGATGGGATTCCTCGACCGATGAACAGACGCCTTGTCCTGCTGATCGTCCTGTCCGCGCTGGTCCTCGTGTCGGCCGTGGGCGCGGGTGCCTACCTCCTGCTGCGTGACGGCGCGGATGAGGATCCCGAGGCCACCTCCGCCGGTGCACCGGCGGACCTGGAGCGCTTCTACACCCAGGACGTCGCCTGGGAGGACTGCGGCGACGACCGCTGCGCCACGATCGAGGTCCCGGTGGACTACGAGGAGCCGGACGGCGAGACCACCGAGCTGCGGCTGCGGCGGGTGGCCTCCACCGGTGACGGCGGCCGGGTCATGTTCGTCAACCCCGGCGGTCCGGGTGGCTCGGCGGTCGACTTCGCCGGCCGGGCGGCCACGATGTTGCCCGATGAGGTCAGGGACACCTTCGACATCGTCGGCGTGGATCCGCGGGGAGTCGGCGAGAGCAGCCCGATCGACTGCTTGGAGGATGAGGAGTTCGACGAGTACGTCTCCGGGCCGGTCATCCCCGACGCCGACGACACGGCACAGATCGAGGAGCTGCGCGAGGAGATGCGCGCCTTCGGCGACGGTTGTCGTGAGAAGTCCGGGCGGCTGGCCGAGCACGTCTCCACGGCTGAGGCCGCGCGGGACATGGACATCGCTCGAGCGCTCATGGGTGCTGAGGAGATGGACTGGTTCGGCCTGTCCTATGGCACGCAGCTGGGCGCCACGTACGCCACTCTGTTCCCGGAGAGGGTGGGTCGCATGGTGCTCGACGGCGCGGTCGATCCCGCCGAGGACGGCATCGAGAGCTCGCTCGGACAGGCCAAGGGGTTCCAGAAGGCGCTCGAGGCGTACGCCGCTGACTGTGTGCAGCAGCAGGAGTGCCCGGTGGGCGATGATCCGGACGCCGCCATCGACCAGCTGGTCGACTTCTTCGGCGACCTGGCCGACCGGCCGCTGCAGACGTCCTTCGAAGGTCGGGAGCTGACCCAGGGGCACGCCTTCTACGGCATCGCCGTCACCCTGTACGACAAGGAGTCGTGGAGCGCGTTGTCGCAGGCGCTGGAGGCCGGGTTCCAGGGCAACGGGACGGTCCTGCTGGCGCTGTCGGATGCCTACTTCTCCCGTCAGTCCGATGGCTCGTACGACGGCAACATCGGTGAGGTGATCTCGGTGGTCTCCTGCCTGGACGAGCGTGACCGGCCGAGCGTGGAGGAGGCGGAGTCCCTCGTAGGGGAGTTCACGGCGGCTTCGCCGGTCTTCGGCCCGGCCATGGCGTGGGGGACGCTCGCCTGCACGGACCTGGGCTTCGAGGCGACCAACCCGCAGGTCGAGATCGATGCCGACGGTGCGCCGCCGATCCTCGTCATCGGCACCACGAACGACCCGGCCACCCCGTATGAGAACGCGGGCCGCCTGGCCGACCAGCTCGGCGACGACGTCGGCGTGCTGCTGACCCGCGAGGGCGACGGCCACACGGCCTACACGTCGGGCAACGAGTGCATCACCGGCGCGGTGGATGCCTTCTTCACCGAGGGCACCGTCCCGGAGGACGGCCTCACCTGCGAGCCCCAGTAGAGTCCGACGTCCGTTGCACAGTGGTCGACTGCAACGCAACGTCCTCGGTGGTTGAGTGCGACGCGAGCTCTGCGAGCGGCAATGGAGCCGTCGCAGAAAGGGCGTAGCCGCGACGGAGCGAAACCACGTTGGCGTAAGGACGCGTCGCCACGTCTCACGAGGCTCACCGCTCGCGAATCGCCTCGTGGTGCCGGATCACCTCGGAGATGATGAAGTTCAGAAACTTCTCCGCAAAGGCCGGGTCGAGGTCGGCGTCGGCGGCCAGGGAGCGCAGCTTGTCGATCTGCCGCGACTCGCGTGCCGGGTCGGCCGGGGGGAGGTCGTGCTCGGCCTTGAGTCGGCCCACCCGCTGCGTGCACTTGAACCGCTCGGCCAGCAGGTGCACGAGGGCGGCGTCGATGTTGTCGATGCTCGAGCGCATGCTCTCGAGCTCTCGCTGCACGTCGGGGGACTCGTCGCTCACGGCCCAGATCCTACGGGGCGGCCCCGATTCGATCCCGGACAGTCCGCCGGATAGACTCTTGGAGGTTCGGCGGGCGATCCTCGGCGAACCGTCGCCGCCTTAGCTCAGTCGGTAGAGCATTTCACTCGTAATGAAAAGGTCGTCGGTTCGATTCCGACAGGCGGCTCCACTCGTCCTCGCAGGTCAGCGACGCGACTGGACTCAGATCCAATGTTCAGATGGGTCAGTCGGTGGCGTCCGTGGCCGCTTTTTGGCCGTACGGCGCCTCGAGCAGCCGGTTCAACCGGGTGCTCACGTCATCGAGACAGCTACCCACCAGGTGGGCGTACACTGTCAACGTGGTGTGGCTGTTCGCATGCCCGAGGACAGCGGCAATGTCGACGACGCTCGCCCCGGACGACAGCATCAGACTGGCGGCGGTGTGCCGCAGATCGTGGACACGAAGCTCAGGCAGGCCCAGCTGCTTTGCCCCCACTGCAGGCAGGTGAAAGCCAGGAGCTGGCGATCGGCCGGCTAGTCTGCGGGACCGCCTCGAAGGGTGCTTCCAGCTGCTCAGGGCCCGCTACCGTGTTCACCGCGGGGGAGCATGACAGCCACGTGGCGGACATCCAGGTAAGGCGACTCGATCGCTCCCGCTCCTTGGGCCTCATCGAGACGTACGTGCACCCGTCCTCAAGCCGCTCCACCACGTACGCAGGCAGTCGCTCGTTCTGTCAGACACGCGCTGACCACGCCCCCCAGGACCTCGAGCCGATTTGTAGCCGGTCGGTCGCGCTGCGCGGCCACTCCCGACGTCTGTGGTGGCGATGGCCCGCAGCGTCGCCAGTTGACGTCCAGGTGAGAGACGTCTAGGCTGTCATAAAGGACCGGACAAATTGGTAGGAGCGCGAAGAGCAATGGTCGATGCGAGTAGGAGTGGGGAGCACAGCTCCCCCCGGATGGTGATCGGCGGCGAGCACTGGGATGCTGCCGATGGGAGGACGTTGGAGTCGATCGATCCGTTCACCGCGCGTTCTTGGGCCACCGTGCCCCGGGCGGGTGCCAAGGACGTCGAGCTGGCCGTCGATGCAGCCCGCTCGGCACTTGGCGGCGAGTGGGGCACGATGTCCGCGACCGCACGAGGCGAAGCGCTGCATCGCCTGGCGGATCTCATTGCGGAGCACGCCGAGGAGCTTGCGGTCATGGAGACTCGCGACAACGGCAAGGTGATCCGCGAGACTCGGGGCCAAGTGGCCGGGCTGCCGAGCATCTACCGATTCTTCGCTGGTGCGGCCGACAAGATCGAGGGCAGCACCTTCAGCCCACCCCAGACCAACTTCCTGACGTACTCGCAGAAGCGACCGATCGGCGTCGTGGCCGCCATCCTGCCGTGGAATTCGCCCCTCTACCTCTTGGCGAACAAACTCGCTCCAGCCCTTGCGGCTGGGTGCACATTCGTCGCCAAGCCGTCTGAGTACACGTCGGTCTCGACGCTCCGGTTCGCGGAGCTCGCTTTGGAAGCCGGCCTTCCACCGGGTGTTCTCAACGTCGTCACCGGCGATGGTGAGGCCGGGGCGGCCTTGGCCGAGCACCCTGGTGTCGACAAGGTGACCTTCACCGGATCGACTGCCACAGGGCAGAAGATCATGAAGGCGGCAGCCGAGAACATCGCGCCCGTGACGTTGGAGCTGGGCGGCAAGTCGCCGAACATCGTCTTTGACGATGCGGATCTGGGCGCGGCGGTGAACGGCATCGTGGCCGGCATCTTCGCCGCGACCGGGCAGACCTGCATCGCGGGGAGCCGGGTCCTCGTGCACGAAGACGTCGCGGACCGTGTGATCGCCGAGGTCAGTCAGCGGGCTTCGGCCATCCGGATGGGCGACCCGCTCGACATGGAGACCGAGATGGGTCCGATCGCGTTCGATCAGCAGCTCCAGAAGGTCGCGTCCTACGTCGACGGGGCAGTCCGGGACGGTGCCGCTGTGGCTTACGGTGGCGGGCGACCGGCGGCCGACGAGCTGGCCACCGGGTACTTTCACGAGCCGACCGTGCTCACCGGTGTGCACAACCAGATGGCGGTGGCCCGGGAGGAGATCTTCGGCCCTGTGGCGTCCTTCATCACGTTCGGCTCCGAGGACGAGGCCGTGCAGTTGGCGAACGACACCCCGTTCGGGCTGGCTGCGGGCATCTGGTCCACCAACATCCAGCGGGCGCACCGCGTTGCCGGCCAGCTGTCCGCCGGGACGATCTGGGTCAACGCCTACCGCACCCTCGCCTACAACGTGCCGTATGGCGGCATGAAGCAGAGCGGCATCGGCCGCGAGTACGGGCTCGAGGGACTGGAGGAGTACCTGGAGACCGCTTCGATCTGGGTCGAGCTCTCAGGCCAGACCCGCGACCCGTTCCAACTCGGCTGAAGACTAGGAGAATTCCGATGACCTTGACCAGAGAGACGACCGCCGTCGGTCGACAGACCAAGCTCCCCGAGACCAGCCGCGCCGCCGTGCTGACCGAGTTCGGTGAGTCATTGGAGATTCGCGAGCTGCCGGTGCCGACCGAGCTGGAACCCGGTGCGCTGCTCGTGCGGATCCTTGCCTCATCCATCTGTGGGTCCGACGTTCACCTGTGGAGCGGGACCCTGGGTGGCAGCCAGGCCATGGAGCTCCCAGTGATCCCCGGCCACGAGATGGTGGGCGAGATCGTCGCCGTTGGCGAGGGAGCCGACACGGACACCTTCGGCTCCGACCTCTCCATCGGAGACCGGATCCTCTACACGCACGGATCCTGCGGACGCTGTTTTCACTGCGCCGTTGCCAACCAGCCGACCCTGTGCGCCGACCGTCGCTACTACATGTTCACCAACTGTGAGAGGCCGCCGTACCTGGTGGGCGGGTTCTCCGAGTACTGCTACGTCTTCCCGCAGTCAGGTCGTGTCAAGGTCCCCGACGCGGTCGACACGGCGTGGGCGTCGGCGGCCAGTTGCGCACTGCGCACTGTCGTCCACTCGTTCGACAGGATCGGCCGGATCGAGCCGTGGCAGAACGTCGTGATCCAGGGAGCGGGACCCCTCGGCCTGTTCGCGACGGCTCTCGCGAGCCGCGCAGGAGCCGCGCGTGTGATCACCATCGGCGCCCCCGACAACCGGCTGGAGATCGCCAAGGCCTACGGCGCAACGGACGTGTTGTCCGTCGAGGAGGTACCGAGCGCCGAGGAGCGTCCGGCCGCCGTCCGTTCTCTCCTCGGCCGAGGCGCTGACATCGTCTTCGAGTTCTCGGGCGCACGTTCTGCGTTCCTCGAGGGTCTGGAGATGGTGGAGCACGGTGGCCGGTACATGGTCACCGGCCAGATCGCCAAGCCGGGCGAGGAGATCTCCTTCCTCCCAGGCGTCATCACCCGACGTCAGCTCACGGTCATGGGTACGTGGTCCGGGCACATCAACGAGTACTGGAAGTCCCTGCAGTTCATGGAGCAGACCAAGGGCCAGTACGACTGGGACCTGCTCACGCCCAATCGCTACTCGCTGGAGCGGGCTACAGAGGCCCTGCGTCGCATGAAGGCGCAGGAGGACATCAAGCCCATCATCGAGCCGAGCGGGAGCTGATCACCGTGCGTCCGTTGGAGCACCTGCGAGTTCTTGAGATCGGCCAGTACATCGCAGCTCCGTACTGCTCCCTGATGTTCGCCGATCAGGGTGCTGAAGTGGTCAAGCTCGAGCGCCCGGGATCGGGAGATCCGCGGCGCGCGTACGACCCGAGAGTCGGCCACGGCGAGGAATCGCTCTCAGGGGGGTTCCTCACGTACAACCGGGGCAAGCGATCCCTGGCCCTGGACCTACGCGAAGAGGAGGACAGATCCGCGTTTCTGCGCCTGCTGCCTGACTTCGACGTCGTGGTGGAGAACCTACGGCCAGGAGCGATGGAGCGACTGGGCTTGGGGTGGGACGTCCTCGAGGCTGCCCACCCCGGGCTGGTCTACTGCGCCATCAGCGGCTTCGGCAGGTCGGACGAGCGCCGTGGCAAGTTCGCGGGCCGGCCGGCGTTCGACACCTCCGTCCAGGCGACCGGAGGTCTGATGAGCGTCATTGGTGAAGCAGGGGGCCCACCGCTGCCCTCGGTCACAGGGTTCGCCGACATCTACACAGGGGTGCACGCCGCGTTCGGGATCATGAGTGCTCTGGCGGCACGCCAGCGCACCGGGCGTGGTGCCTTCGTCGATGTCAGCATGTACGACTGCGTGAGCTCGTTGATGGAACGCGAGCTGATGCTCCACGACTTCACCGGAGAGCTCCGTGAGCGCGGTGTCGATCGGTATGCGCCGGTCGGCACCTTGGCCGCGCTCGACGGTTACGTCGCCCTCATCCTGCCCACGGACGAGATGTGGCACCGCTTCTGCGCGGCGATCGGTCGATCGGATCTTGTCGACGATCCGAGGTTTGCCACGGTGCTGGACCGGGCCCGTGTCTTCGGCACCCTCGTCCGCACGGAGGCGGAGCAGTGGACCCGAACCCGGACGCGAGCGGAGGTGGTGGAGGCGCTGACCGCCGCCGGCGTTCCCGTCGGAGAGGTCCAGGAGGTCGGTGAGCTCTACGAGTGCGAGCACCTGCAGGCGCGCGGCATGTTTCTCCGGATCGCCGACCCCGAGGGCGGTGAGCGACGGGTCATCAGGACCCCCGTGGTTCTCGAGGGCTTCGAGTCACCGGCCTCGAGCTCGGTCCCGGTGCTCGGGGAGATGACTTCCGAGCTTCTGGCCAGCGGCGGTCTCGGCGGCGTCGGTCGCGGAGGTGCTGCATGAGCGGCTCGGCGATCCAGACTTCCTTCCGACCGGATGTCTTTGATGCCACAGCGTGCCGATTGCTGGGGATGGCCTGTGGAGACTGCGGGCTCGTCTCGTTCCCGGCACGGGACAGCTGCCCGTCCTGCGGATCACCAGAGAACCTGGAACAGCGCGTGTTGAGCCGTGACGGGCGGGTGTGCTCGTGGGCGGTGGTCCGGAACGCGCCGCCGGGGCTGCTGACTCCGTACGTGCTGGCGTACGTCGACCTGGAGGAGGACGGAGTGCGTGTCATGAGCAGGCTCGAGGATGTCGAACCGGAGGCGTTGCGCGTCGGAATGCCGGTGGAGCTGACGTCCCTCAGCGTTGTGTCGACTCGTGCCGATGACGACGTGCCCGACTCCGTTGATGTCCATATGTTCGCCTTCCGTCCCGTGGAGCACCCATGAACCTCGACCCTGTGCACGTGATCGGCGCCGGTATGAGCCGGTTCGGTCGGTATCCGAAGGACGTCACGCTGGAGGCCATGGGCACCGAGGCAGCCAGGGCAGCGCTCAGGGACGCCGGAGCCACGGCGGCCGACGTCGAGGCCGTCTACGTTGGCCACGTCTTCGGTGGGCCGGTTGCCGGGCAACGCATCGCGACGCGCATCGGTTTGGCGGGCCGCCCTGTCTCCAACCATGAGAATTACTGCTCGAGCGGTGCCACGGCGCTCCGAGAGGCGTGGATCGCCGTCGGAGCGGGTCTGTACGACGTTGTCCTGGTGCTCGGTGTGGAGAAGATGACTGACCGGATCCGCGGAGGTGTCCAGCCCGACCCGAACGACCTCGACGCTGCCATCGGTTTCCTGTTCGCAGCGGGTCACGGGCTGTCGGCGCGGCGCTACATGGAGGACTACGGGGCCACACGGGAGCAGATCGCCGCCGTGGCGGTGAAGAACCATCGTCACTCCACGGCCAATCCCTACGCGCAGTACCAGCACGAGGTCACCTTGGACGACGTTCTCCATGCTCGGCCCATAGCCGAGCCACTGGGGCTGCTGGACTGCTCTCCGATCAGCGACGGGGCCGCGGCGGTCGTGGTCGCCAGCCCCGCCGGCCTGCGCCGGTTGGAGGCCGAAGCGTCGGCGCGGATCGAGGCGTGCGCTCTGGTGAGTGGCACCGTCCAGACCGGTTTGCCCGACGTCAACGAGGAGGATGTCTCGCGCCGCGCCGGCCACTCTGCGTACGAGCTCGCGTCGGTGGGACCTGGTGACATCGACTTCGTCGAGATGCACGACTGCTTCACCATCGCCGAGATCGTCAGGTTGGAGGGCTTGGAACTGCTGCCGCGGGGCCGCGGGGCCGCTCTGACTTCAGAGGGCTACACATCGCTGGGTGGACAGCTCCCAGTCAACCCTTCCGGGGGACTTCTGTCACGGGGCCACCCGGTCGGCGCTACCGGCGCCGCCCAGGTCTGTGAGCTGTTCTGGCAGCTCACCGGCCAGGCCGGAGGTCGTCAGGTCGAGAATGCTCGTACCGGGTTGGCGTACTGCAAGGGCGGATCGGTCAGCGGGACGGACGGGGCTTCGGTGACGACTGTCCTGATGACGGCGTGATGGCCGGCGTGGTGCAGTGCGACCGGATTGACATGCTCACCTAACCTATTGGTCATGACAGATTCAGCCTCCGCGCCCAGACGCGCGACACCCGCGTACCGGCTTCTGGCCGACCGTCTGCGAGTCCAGATCGACCGGGGAGAGTTCGGTCAGGCAGGTCGTCTGCCGACCGAGGCGGAGTTGCAACGCGAGCACGGGGTGAGCAGACACACCGTCAGAGAGGCGCTCAACCAGCTCGAGACGGACGGTCTGATCCGGCGCGTGCAGGGCAGTGGGACGTTCGCCAATCCTTCGCAGGGGCGCAGTGGCCGGTACCAGCGCAGAATCGGTTCGCTGGACGAGATCGTGGTGTGGCCTGACACCACGATGGAGGTGCTCGATTCGTTCGAGGTCGAGGTGAACCCGGCACTCGCCGCGCGGTTGGAGTTGCCGTACATCGAGGTCGGACACGCACGGATTCGTCGATGGTACGAGGGAGAGCCCTTCGTCGTCACCGATCATTGGGTGGCGCCCTCGCTCGCCAAGACGCTCGCTGAGGCCAGGGTGCCCACCAGGGCCGATGGCACAGTGATCGGCGAGGCGGAGCAGTTCCTCTCGAGCAAGATCGCTGGTGCCCGACAGGACATCACTGCGATGGCCGCGCCTCGGCGCGAGGCTGAGCTCATTGGTTGCGAACCTGGGGCGCCGATCCTGCTCATCGAACGCGTGTACTACGACACTGCCGGCGGCCTCGTCGAGATGACCGCCTCGCACTTCAACCCCCGGCGCTACAGCTACCGGATGGACCTCCGCCGCAGGACGTAACCGACGCGGGGTCCCAGATTCACAGGAGGATCGGTCATGAAGCCCACCGCGGGATACGGATCCGGAGGTCACGGCTCCGACGATGCGACGATCATCGACGTCCTTGCCGAAGGGCTCGCCGATCTGACGTATGAGGATGCGCCCGAGAGGGTCAAGGCCAAGGTCCGCGACTGCCTTCTCCACGCCTGGGTGGTCACCGCCGGCGCCGGCGAGACGGATCACCCCGATGTCGTGCGCCGCGTGATTGAGGAACATCTCGTCAGTTCGGGCAGTGCAGGGAGCACGGTGCTGCTCGGCGTCGGTCGCGCACCCGCTTCCACCGCGGCCTGGGGCAACGCGGTGCTGGCCCACGCCCGGGTTCAGGAGGACACCCACATCACGGTCCACCCAGGGGTGGTGGTGATCCCGTCGGCGCTGGCGGCGGCCCAGCGCGAGGGTGCCTCAGGTACTGGTCTGCTCGATGCCGTGCTCCGGGGATACTCGACAGCGACCGCGTTGTCGGCGGTGTTGAACTCCCGCGTGACACCACCTTTTCGCGCGACAGGAGCGTTCGGTCCGATGGCTGCCGCAGGCGCTGCAGCCAGCATTCTTGGGCTGGACATCGACGGAACGCGGCGAGCGCTTGCGCTGGCTGCCTCGACGTCGGGCGGCACCACCGAGTCCTTCGACGCGGGCACCCAGGAGTGGCACTTCCAACCGGGCCAGGCTGCGCAGGCAGGCGTGATCGCTGCCGACCTTGCACGGCTCGGCGTGCCCGGCTCACGATACGCGTTCGAGAACTCCGGCGGCTTCCTCGGAGCGTTCGCAGGTGGCACTCGGGCAGGCGACCGGAGTGCTGTAGAAGATCATCTGACGTCCGGGCTAGGCATACTTGAGGTCACCTTCAAGCCGTACCCTGTGTGTGCCTTCAATCAGGCCCCAGGAGCGGCAGCTGTAGAGCTCTCCAGCAGACTCGACGGCCGCAAGATAGCCCGGGTCGAGGTGCTCATGAGCTCGGCTGAGGCGCGTTATCCGGGCGTCGACAACGCTGGACGGATCACCACTGCCGAGCAGGCGATCATGAGTGTCCAGTGTGCCGTGGCGTCTGCGCTGCTGGACGGCAACATCACCTTCCGTCGCTTGCGTGCCACGAACTCGCCGCCCATGTGCGCGCTCATCCCTCTCATCCACGTCACCGCGGACGAGTCGTTGCCCGACAAGCATGCCGTGGTGTCGGTCACCCTCGAGGATGGCGACGTGCTCACTTGCCCCAGCCCGGACATGAATGTCGACTTGCGCTGGGGGCCGGAGCAGGTGATGGCAAACGCGGTACGCATGTTGCCCGAAACCGTGTTGACGCAGGAGAGCCTCGCTCATCTGGACGAAGCCATCTCGGCGCTCGAGGGCGCTGAGTCACTCGATCGGCTGGTTCGCGCCCTGCCCTGAGTCGCTGCCACGTGGATCGGAACCCCTTGACGCCCGAAGAGTCGTGACGTACGTTACAGGCATATTCATCCGGACGTATTGGGTGCTTAGGAGTTAGTGCATGACGACCACCTCGTCTCGGCCGAGCGTGAACAGGAATCGCGCTGGTGGCCGGTTCCGCGCCCCGACGTCCGCACGCCACCGAAGGAAGTTCATGATGCGCAACCCCCTGACCGCTTGGCGACGCAGTATCGGCCTCGGGGGTGGCTTGGCCCTCGTCGCAGCACTCGCCGCAGCTTGTGTGAGCGAAGGATCGACTGGAGAGGTTCCCCCCGAGTTGGCAGACATGGACCCCGTGACCTTGCGTGTGCCCACGCTCTACGGCCCGGGTCATTACCAGACCGAGGCCCTGGAGACGTTCGGCGAGGCGGTCGAGGAGGCCTCCGGGGGGGTTCTTGAGTTCGAGTTCTACTACCAGGACAGCCTGGTTGCGCCGGCGGACACCGTTGGCGCGCTGAGTGACGGGATCGTCGACCTGTCCCTGATCGTGCCTGGGTACAACCCATCGGATTTCCCGATTGACCAGTGGACGTCGGAGTTCACCTTCCTGGGTGACCCCGAACCGGTGGTGGGCCTGCTCCAGAGCTCGGCGGCCGCACTCGACTGGGCGTTCGACCAAGACGATCAGATGGCCGAGTACGAGGAGCTCGGCTTGGTTCCGCTGATTCCGCGCTTTGCCGGGCATGACACCTACAACCTGTTGTGCAAGTCCCCGATCACCGACCTCGCCTCCGCCCAGGGCGAGCGAGGTCGTAGCGGGGCTCCGAACTGGAGTGCCGAGATGGAGTCCGTCGGTATGGTGCCGGTCTCTCTCGCGGGAGGGGAGATCTACGAGGGTTTCCAGCGCGGGATTCTCGACTGTCATGTGGGGTCCGGCCCGGACATGGCGGACCTTGGGCTCTGGGAGGTCGGCAAGCACTACACGTCGGCGAACTTCTCGGGATGGTCCAGCGGCGGTCTGATGATGTCTGAGACGACGTGGGACTCGCTGCCGCTTGCAGCCCAGCAGATCCTCTGGGACAACGCCATCAGCTACGTCGTTGCCTGGAAGCAGGGGTGGATCGAGGCGATGCACCGGTTCGTCGTGGAAGGCAAGGAGATGGGGTTGGAGTTCCACGAGCCCGAGTCGGACTTCGCCACCGCCCTTGATGAGCACAAAGCCGAGGTGCTGGACACGGCCGCCGACGCGGCGCCGTCGACCGTGCAGGACCCCGAGGCCACCGTCACGGCCTTCGAGGAGGCGCACGCCGTCTGGTTGCCTGTCGTCGCCGACGAGCTCGGCTACTCCACCGGCAGCAGGACGTGGGAGGACTGGGCCGAGTCCAACGGGCCGGAGGTCGACCTCTCCGACTGGGCTGATGACGTCGAGCGCGAGATCCTTGCGCCGCGCCGCCCGGAGTGAGAGCGATGAAGACGAGACTGGGTTCCTCCGACCATGTCAGAGGAATGAGCGGCGGCGGCCCCGCTCCAGAGGTCGAGCCTGGCGGCGTACTGAACGAACGAGTCGATACCGCCAACCTCGAGGAGGAGACGACGACCGAGCCAGCGCTCGGCCGCGTCTGCGGCCTCGCCGCCGTCATCGCGAGTGCGGCGGTGCTCGGCATCCTCGGTCTCGTCGTCGCCGATGTCGCCCTGAGGTTCACGCTCAATCGACCGATCTCGGGCACTATCGAGTACGTCGCCTTCTGGCTCATGCTGCCGGCCACTGTCTTCGGGATCGTGGTAACCCAGCGACGCGACGAGCACATCGACGTCCCATTGCTGGTGGGGCGCCTCGGGGCGCAGACTCAGTACTCGTTGACCTTGCTGGCGCGACTCGGGTTCCTCCTGCTTGCGCTGCTCTTGTTCTGGTTCGGCACGACGGGAGCACTGGAGCGCGGTCTCAGTGGGGAATCTGCCGGCTCCAGCGGCGTGGAGATCGCGCCGACCCGATGGTTCATTCCCGTGGCCGCGGCTCTGCTGGTCATCCAACTGAGCCGTGAGATCATCACCTTGATCCGTTCGGCGTCTGATGATGTGCGCGCGGCACACGTCGTCAGCTGGCACGCTGTCGTGGTTGTCGCATCGCAGGTTGCGGGCGTCGTACTCCTTCACCAGCCGTTTCTGCCGGAGGTCAAGGGAGCCATTGTCCTGGCGATGATGGTCATCCTGCTGCTGGTCAAGGTGCCTGTGGCAGCGGCCATGGCGCTGCCCGGGGCAGCTGGGGTGTGGGCGATGACCGGCACCACGGCGCTCGAGCGCACGTTGATCGACGTCCCATTCACGGCTGCCGCCAGCTGGTCGCTCTCGGTCCTGCCGATGTTCGTCTTCATGGGCCTGATGCTGTGGAGTTCCGGAGCCACCTATCGTCTCTACAACGCTGCGCGGCTCTGGCTCGGTTGGCTGCCCGGAGGGCTGGCGGTGACTACCGTTGCCTCGGGTGCCGGTCTCTCGGCGGCGAGCGGCTCGACCGTCGGGATCACCTACGCGTTGTCACGAATCGGCATGCCCGAGATGTTCAAGAACAGCTATGACCGGCGGGTCACGCTGGGCTCCATCCTCACGTCGGGCATGGCCGGTCAACTCATTCCGCCGAGCGTGTTGCTTGTCGTCTATGCGGGCATCGCCCAGGTGCCAGTGGGTCCGCAGCTGTTGGCTGGGATCATTCCGGGAATTCTCTTGGCTTTCAGCGCCTGCGTCGCCATCGTTCTCGCAGCGGCGGCGTTCCCGGGCCTCGCGCCACGCTCGCCGGTCACGGCGACATGGTCCGAGCGGTTCCGGGCAGTGCTCGCAGCGCTTCCGGTGCCGGTCCTGTCCCTCCTGGTGGTCGGGGGCCTGCTCGTGGGCGTGTTCACGGCCACCGAGGCGGGTGCCTTCGGCGCGCTCGGCGCGATCGTCGTGGCGGCGACCCTGATTCGTGACCCCCGTGTCTTCGGACGGTCGTTCACCACCGCCTTGGTCGGCACGGTCTCGAGTGTGGGCCAGATCATGTTCCTTCTCCTCGGGACCGCAGTCATGACGCGCACCATCGCGCTCAGTGGACTCCCGGCTCTCATGGTCCGCTGGGTCAATGATCTCGGCCTCGGTCGGGTGACGTTCCTCCTCCTGTTGATCGTCGTGTTCCTGGCGTTGGGGGCTTTCCTTGACCCCATCGCCATGATGCTGCTGACAGTCCCCTTCCTCATGCCGGTTCTGGTCACCTTGGAGGTTGACCTCATCTGGTTCGGTGTCTTCGTCGTCCTACTGGCCGAGCTCGCCATGGTCACCCCGCCGGTCGGGATCCTCGTCTTCATCGTGCACAAGCTGGCCCAGAACCCCACGATCAGTGGGGGTGTCCGGATCGGTCTCGGACATGCCTTTGCTGCCGCGGCGTGGGTTCTTCCGGTGGCGATCGGCGTTCTGGTCCTGCTGATCGCCTTCCCGGGAATCACCAACATCCTGGGGGCTGAGTAGTATCGCGCGGACTCATTCGCCGTCCGGCTCCTTCCGCTGGCCGGCCCGGCCGCCTGTGTCCTCGCGGTGAGCGATGAGGAGCGCGCCCGCGTCGTGGACATGGTCCTCCATGGCCCGGCGCGCCGCGTCGGCATCCTGGGCACGCAAGGCGTCGATGATGCCGCGGTGCTCCGTTGCTGAAGCGTCGGCCCAGCCCTCGACGCTGGGGAAGAAGTCTCGCGGTGCGAAATGTGTCGTGATGCTCAACAGCCCGCCGAGTCGCGGGGCGTCGACGGACCGGTTGATCCGACGATGGAAGTCGTGGTTCAGACGCTCGACCTCGCTGAGCTGACCGCCCTCGGCGGCTGCTTCCAGCGCGTCCTGCAGCGACTCGAGGTCGTCAAGGTCGCGAGGGCTGAGCGTGCGGGTGGCCCGCGCGGCCAGTTCGCCGGCCAGCATGGCCTGGGCCAGGAAGACGTCTTTCAGATCGGCGTCGGTGAGGGGGAGCACTTCGAAGCCACGTCGGGGTCGTAGCTCGACGAACCCTTCCGCCACCAACTGGTTCAACGCCTCCCGGACCGGAGTCACGCTGGAGCCCAGTTCGTGGGCTAGCGGGTCGAGACGCAGAAAGTCGCCCGACCGCACTTGGCCGGTCACGATGAGTTCACGTACGTGCTGGGCGATCGAGGACGCCTTCGAGCGGTTCACAGGCCTATCCTGCCGAAGATCAATCATGTATGATTACTAACGATCATATATGAAAGGTGATGAAGTGCTCGAACTCGACAAGGCCGAGGCAGACATCGTCGCGCTGGTGAACGAATGGGTGGATCGCGAGGTGAGGCCCGTGGCCCACGACTTGGAGCACGCGAATACCTACCCCGAGGACCTCATCGAGCAGATGAAGCAGATGGGCATCTTCGGACTCGCCATCGGGCAGCCGTGGAACGACGCCGGTGTCTCCGTTGCCTGCTACGCGTCGGTGACCGAGGCCTTGGCGCGTGGCTGGATGAGTCTGGCGGGCGCCATGGGCGGGCACAGCGTTGTCGCCAAGCTCATCACGTCCTACGGCACGCCACAGCAGCAGGAGGCCTACCTCCCACGGATGGCCACCGGCGAGATCAGGGCGACCATGGCGCTGACCGAGCCCGGAGGCGGCTCCGACCTCCAGGCGTTGCGGGTCTCGGCGCGACGCACAGGTGATGAGTTCGTCGTCAACGGCACCAAGACGTGGATCACCAATGCGCGACGTTCACAGCTCGTCGCCCTGCTGTGCCGTACCGACCCCGACCTCTCCTTGGGTCACCGGGGGATCAGCATCCTGCTCGTCGAGAAGGGGCCGGGTTTCGAGGTTTCGCGCGACCTGCCGAAGCTCGGGTACAAGGGTGTGGAGAGTTGCGAGTTGTCCTTCTCCGACTTCCGGACGCCGGTCGGCTCGCTGCTCGGTGGCGAGGAGGGCAAGGGCTTCGCCCAGATGATGCGTGGTCTGGAGATCGGCCGGATCCAGGTCGCCTCCCGGGCACTCGGAGTCGGCCAGGCCGCCCTCGATGATGCCGTGCGCTACAGCCAGGAGCGCGAGAGCTTCGGGCAGCAGATCTGGAAGCACCAGTCCATCGGCAACTACCTCGCCGAGATGGTCACCCGGCTGACTGCCGCACGCCAGCTCGTACAGTACGCCGCACGCCGCTACGACTCCGGCGATCGGTCCGACATGGAGGCCGGCATGGCCAAGCTCTTCGCCTCCGAGACGGCCATGACCATCGCTCTCGACGCGATCCGCATCCACGGCGGCTACGGGTACTCCACCGAGTTCGACGTGGAACGCTACTTCCGCGATGCACCTCTCATGATCGTCGGCGAGGGCACGAACGAGATCCAGAAGAACGTGATCGCGCGTCAACTCATCCAGAGGGCGGGTCGCGCATCATGACCTCCTGCACGTGGTTGTTCGTGCCCGGATCTGCGCCGAACCGGTTCGACAAGGCGGCCGGCTCCGGGGCGGATGAGGTGATCCTCGACCTTGAGGACACCGTCGGAGCGGGTGAGAAGGAAGCAGCACGCGGAGCTGTGGTCGAGTGGCTCGCGCAGGGTGGCCGCGGTTGGGTGCGGACGAACCCGGCCGGGAGTCCGTGGGGCCGTGACGACCTCGCCGCGTTGGCGGATGCGCAGGGCCTGGTCGGCGTGATGGTTCCGAAGGCCGAGGACCCGGTGGAGCTCGGTGTGGCCGGCGGTGCGGTCGGGCGTCCGGTTGTGGCGCTGGTCGAGACCGCGCGCGGCGTACTCGATGCACGCCGGCTCGCGGCCGTCGACGGCGTGACCGCACTGGCCTTCGGTTCGCTCGACTTCATCCTGGACGTCGGCGTCGCCCACGACGCAGACGTGGTGTGGCACGCCAGGAGCGAGCTGGTGCTTGCGTCACGGTCGCTGGGGCTCAGCGCTCCGATTGACGGTGTCACCAGTGCCGTGCGCGACGACGCGCTCGTGCACGCCGACGCCGTCAGGGCGAAGGTGGCCGGTTTCGGCGGGAAGCTGTGCATTCACCCGGCGCAGGTCGAGCCGGCGGCTCGCGGCTTCGCCCCGTCGCGCGAAGAGATCGCCTGGGCTCGGGACATCCTTGCAGCGATCGGCGACGACACCCTCGGTGTCGGCATCGACGGCACGATGGTCGATCGACCGGTCATCGAGCGGGCGCGCCGCATCCTGCGGACGAGCGGCTCCGACATCTCGATGGGCGCGGAGTCGTGAACAATAAGGACGTCGAGGTGCGAGAGACATTGGGGACGGAGCCTGCGGTGGCCTTCGCCTCACTGATCGGCGTGTCCGAGCCGGACCTCGACGAGGGCCTGCCCCTGCTCTGGCACTGGCTCTACATGACCGCCTGGCCCGACCAGGCAGATCTCGGGCCTGACGGCCATCCGGTTCGAGGAGGTATCCCCACGCCGCCGGGACCGGGGCGGCGTCGGATGTGGGCTGGTGGTGAGGTCCGTTCCCTGCGCCCGCTGATGCCCGGACGAGAGGCCGTCAAGCGCAGCCGTGTTCTGTCATCGCAGGACAAGGACGGCCGCAGTGGCCGGCTCACCTTCGCGCGGATCCAGCACACGGTCGAGCAAGCCGGTGAGCTGTGCGTGGATGAGGTCCAGCTCATCGTGTACCGGGACGCCGCAACAGGGCCGGAACAACACCACAGGCGCCCCGACAGTCCTGAGAGCCCCCGAGGTGACGCGGAGTGGGACGTGCCGATCGACCCCACTGTCCTCTTCCGATTCTCGGCGTTGACGAAGAACGCCCACCGCATCCACTACGACGCTGACTATGCACGCGACGTCGAGGGCTACAGCGGCCTTGTCGTCCACGGGCCGCTCCAGGCCATGGTGCAGGCGGAGGCCGCTCGCGGCGCCGGGGCCCGCGGTCCGGTCGGGATCGAGTACCGTCTGGTGACACCATTGCACGGTCACGAAGGTCTTTGCGCGGTCGTCACGTCGAGCGGGGAAAGATCGTGGGAGACGTCGATCCGCAGCGCCAGCGGACGCGTGACCTCGACGGGAACGGTGAGAGGGCTGCAACGATGACCGATCGCCTCACGATGGGCTTCGACAAGATCCTGGTGGCGAATCGTGGTGAGATCGCCGTCCGCGCGTTCCGTGCGGCGCGTGAGCTAGGTGCGGGGACGGTGGCCGTGTACCCATCGGAGGACCGTGGCTCCGAGCATCGTGTCCGCGCCGATGAGGCGTACGAGATCGGTGAGCGCGGCCATCCGGTGCGGGCCTACCTCGACCCGACGGCGATCGTCGACGTCGCGGTCGCCTGTGGTGCCGACGCGGTCTATCCGGGGTACGGGTTCTTGTCGGAGAACCCCGACCTCGCGCAGGAGTGCGCCCGCCGCGGTGTGGTGTTCGTGGGGCCGGGCCGCGAGATCCTGGAGCTGACCGGTCACAAGGCCCGTGCCGTGGCCGCAGCCAGGGAGGCCGGTGTGCCCACGCTGTCCGGCGTCGCACCGTCGGCCGATGTCGAGGAGCTCCTGACCGCTTCCGAAGGGTTGACCTTTCCGGTGTTCGTCAAGGCGGTCGCCGGTGGCGGCGGCCGCGGGATGCGCCGGGTCGAGGCGCCCCCTGGGCTGCGGGCCGCTGTCGAGGCTGCGATGCGCGAGGCCGAGGGGGCCTTCGGTGACCCGACGTGCTTCATCGAGGAGGCCGTGGTGGACGCGCGGCACATTGAGGTGCAGGTCCTCGCCGACACCCATGGCGATGTCGTGCACCTGCACGAGCGGGACTGCTCGGTGCAGCGGCGCCACCAGAAGGTCGTGGAGATCGCGCCGGCGCCGAACCTGGATCCTGCGGTCCGCGAGGCGATGTGTGCCGATGCGGTTCGCTTCGCCCGGCACATCGGGTACTCGTGCGCGGGCACGGTGGAGTTCCTGCTGGGTGCCGATGGTCGCTATGTCTTCATCGAGATGAACCCGCGCATCCAGGTGGAGCATACCGTGACCGAGGAGGTCACCGGTGTGGACCTGGTGCAGGCGCAGCTGCTGATCGCCGCCGGCGCCAGCTTGGCCGACCTCGGCATCACGGGACAGGATGACGTCCACGTCACCGGCAGCGCCCTGCAGTGCCGTATCACGACGGAGGACCCGGCCAACGGGTTCCGTCCGGACACCGGCACCATCACGTCGTACTCGTCTCCCGGTGGCCCGGGCGTGCGGCTCGACGGAGGAACCGTCCACGTGGGCGCGGCGATCAGCCCACACTTCGACTCGATGCTGGCCAAGCTGACCTGCCGCGGGGAGACCTTCGAGGCGGCGGTGCGGCGCGCCGGGCGGGCGCTGGCGGAGTTCCGCGTCGGCGGCGTCTCCACGAACGTCCCCTTCGTCCGCGCCCTGCTGCGCAGCGCGGAGTTCCGGCGGGGCGCGGTGACGACGTCGTTCGTGGACGAGCACCCTGAGCTGCTCACCGAACCTGCGTACGAGGACCCCGCCGAGCGTCTGCTCGCCTATCTGGCCGATGTCACGGTCAACCGGCCGCACGGGCCGCACGGGCCGGGCATCGCGCCTGGCGACAAGCTGCCGGTAGTCGGGGAGGAGATGCCCGCCGACGGGTCGCGGCAACGTCTGCAGCTGCTCGGACCACAAGGATGGGCGCACGCGCTGCGGGCACAGAACGACGTGGGCGTCACCGACACCACATTCCGCGACGCCCACCAGTCACTGCTCGCCACCCGCGTCCGCACCGCAGACCTCGTGGCCGTCGCACCGGTCGTGGCCCGCACGATGCCGCAGCTGTTGACGGCCGAGGTGTGGGGCGGAGCCACCTACGACGTCGCCCTGCGGTTCCTCAAGGAGGACCCGTGGGAACGTCTCGCGCTTCTGCGCGAGGCACTGCCCAACGTGTGCCTGCAGATGCTGTTGCGTGGCCGCAACACGGTCGGCTACACCCCGTACCCGGCGGAGGTCACCGAGGCGTTCGTCGAGGAGGCCACCGCCACGGGCATCGACGTGTTCCGCATCTTCGACGCCCTCAACGACGTCTCCCAGATGCGTCCGGCGATCGATGCCGTCCGAGCCGGTGAACGGGCCGTCGCCGAGGTCGCCCTCTGCTACACTGGCGACCTGTCGGACCCGGGCGAGCGGCTGTACACGCTCGACTACTACCTGCGCCTCGCCGAGCAGATCGTCGATGCCGGTGCCCACGTGCTGGCGATCAAGGACATGGCAGGGCTGCTGCGTGCACCCGCCGCCCGCACCCTCGTCACCGCCCTGCGGGAGAGGTTCGAGCTGCCGGTGCACCTGCACACCCACGACACAGCCGGCGGGCAGCTCGCCACGCTCACCGCCGCGATCGAGGCCGGCGTCGATGCCGTGGACGCAGCCGCCGCGCCGCTGTCCGGTACCACCAGCCAGCCGTCGATGTCAGCGCTGGTGGCGGCCACCGACCACTCCGCACGAGCCACCGGCCTGAGCATGGCGTCGGTGAACGCCCTCGAGCCGTACTGGGAGTCGGTGCGCCGCCTCTACGCACCCTTTGAGTCCGGCCTGACGTCGTCCACGGGTCGGGTGTACCGCCACGAGATCCCCGGCGGACAGCTGTCGAACCTGCGTCAGCAGGCCGCAGCGCTCGGGCTCGGTGACCGCTTCGAGCAGATCGAGGACATGTACGCCGCCGCCAACGACATCCTCGGCAACATCGTCAAGGTCACCCCTTCCTCCAAGGTCGTCGGAGACCTCGCGCTCCACCTCGTCGCCCTCGACGCCGACCCCGACGACTTCGCCCAGGACCCGCAGTCCTACGACATCCCGGACTCGGTGATCGCCTTCCTCGCCGGCGAGCTCGGCGATCCCCCCGGTGGGTGGCCCGAGCCCTTCCGCACCAAGGCCCTGCAGGGACGCACCGTGCGCCCGCCCATCGAGGCGCTCAGCGACGACGACGCGGACGCGCTGCGCCGTGACCCTCGGCCCACCCTCAACCGTCTCCTCTTCCCCGGACCCACCCAGGACTACGAGGACTCCGTCCGCTTGCACGGACACCTGGCCGCGCTGCCCACATCGGCCTGGCTGCACGGACTCGACGACGACCGCGAGGTCGAGGTCTCCCTGGGCGAGGGACGCCTCGCCCTGCTCGGACTCGAGGCCATCGGCGAGGCCGATGCGCGCGGTATGCGCACCGTGCTCGGCACCATCGACGGCCAGCTCCGGCCCACCCAGGTGCGTGACCGGTCTGTGGAGTCCACGGTGGCCGCCACCGAGAAGGCCGACGCCGCCGACCCCCACCACGTCGCCGTTCCCTACGCCGGCGTGGTCCACGCCCTCGTAACCGTCGGCGAGACGGTCGAGTCCGGGCAGGTCCTCGCCACGATCGAGGCCATGAAGATGGAAGCCTCCATCACCGCACCCCGCGACGGCACTGTCGCCCGAGTCGTCATCGACTCCGCACGCCAGGCCGAGGGCGGCGACCTCCTGCTGGTGCTGAGCTGACAGACGCAGCCCGCTCGCTATCGCGTATCGTGTTGATGGGTCCGGGTGGGCTGCTGAAGGCGTTGGGACGGTGATCGAGAGACCGCGTTGGATGAGGAGACGGCCGATCATCTCGGCTATGAGCAAGCATGACCTGGACGGTCAGAACTCGGTGAACTCCCGCCACGGCAGCCTGACGAAGACGGTGCTGAACGGCAACTGTGGTCCGCTCCAGATGGAGGTGCCCAGGGACCGGGCTGGCAGCTCCGGTCCAGCGTCTATGCAGCGCGCTTCGACCTCACCGTGCCCGCGAACCGCGCCAAGCTCGACGCCGTCGAGCAGCTGGCACGGCTCGTCCACGACGCCGGTCGATGACAGGAGCGCCCCAGGCCGCAGCCAGCCAGACGCGAGATCGAGACGAGGCGCCGTTCGGGTTCGAGTGGCTCGAGGGCGGTCATGATCGTCGGGCGCGCCGGGCGTGGGCACGCACCTTCATCCGGTTTCCGCAGGTGGCCATAGAGCACCACTTGGCCGTGCCCGGCCGACTGTGATCGATGAGGAAGAGATTGCACTCGGTGTTGGCGCACGGGCGTAGCCGCCCAGGCAACCTCTGTGCGACCCGCGACCACGCCAAAATCATTCGTGCAGCGAGCCGCTCATCGGCGGGTGCCTCGAGCCTCCACTGAAGGCCCTCAGCGGTTGCCTCCGGCAGTAGGGCCACCTCATTCAGGATCGGGGTGAGGCGTTCGGCAGCGGCGGTTTCGCCGCGGATGACAGCTTGCAGGGCGCCGCGTGCGTACTGGAGGCGCAGTCGTTCAGTCTCTGTGCCGCGCCCGCCAAACTGTGCTGCGAGCTGGTCCTCTGTTGGATCGTCGAGGTGATCGATGGGCACGCCGTCGACGTTTGGGGCGCTGTTCAGTACCGCCATCAGGAGATCCTCGTCCTCAATCATTGCAGCCCTCCGTAACGGCGCAGTCCCTAGGACTCGTGGTTCGTAGACAATGATACCGTGAAGATAACCAGAAAAATACTTTTTAAGGGTTAGCATGGCTGTCGTTCAACACCGCATCGTGTCCGTCAGCGGGCTGGACGTCTTCTATCGGGAAGCAGGACCGCAGGAGGCTCCTGCGATACTGCTGCTCCATGGGTACCCCGCAAGTTCCCACATGTTCCGGCATCTGATCCCGGCTCTTGCAGATCGGTACCGCGTCATCGCTCCCGATCACATCGGGTTCGGCCGCTCCTCGAATCCATCCGTCGATGACTTCGCCTACACCTTCAAGAACCTTGCCGAGGTCACCTCCGCATTTCTCGAGGCGGTCGGAGTCAATAGGTACACCGTGTATGTGCAGGATTACGGGGCTCCGATTGCTTGGCGCCTCGCCCTGGCGAACCCGGAGTCAGTCGAGGGCGTGATCTCGCAGAACGGCAACGCCTACGAGGAGGGATTCGTTCCGGGGTTCTGGGATCCGATCTGGAACTATGGTGCCGAGCCCTCTGCCTCCCATGAGCAGGCGCTGCGTCCCGCGCTTGGGCGTGAGGCCATCGAGTGGCAGTACACGCACGGTGTGCCCGACGTCGCCACTGTTGCCCCTGATGTCTGGGAGCATGACATTGCCCTGATGGCTCGGCCTGGTGTCGACCGTGCGCAGCTTGCTCTGTTCGCCGACTACGCCAGCAACCGAGCTCTGTACCCGCAGGTCCATGACTGGCTACGCGGCTCTGCCACCCCGGTATTGGCCATCTGGGGAAGGAACGACGAGATCTTCGACCCCGCCGGTGCCACCGCGTTCGCTCGTGATGTACCAGATGCTCGCATCGAACTGCTCGACGGCGGCCATTTCCTCCTGGAGTCTCACCTGGATGAGGTCGTGAAGATCATCCGGGAGTGGCGCGCGGCCGTCTGAACCCATGAAGCAAACTTGGATCAAGAAGAAGGAGTCAGCATGTCTGTGGAGGAAGGGTCAGACCGTCAGGTGTTGGGTTGGCAGCGTGCAGAGAACGCGCTCATTGCCCTCAGCATCTTCATTGTGCTCATCGCCTGGGGGCACCCGTGGTGGCTGCTACTGGTCGCGTTCCTGGCGTTCGATCTTTCCGCGCTGGGATACCTGGTCAGCCAACGGGTTGGGGCGTTCTCCTACAACCTGGTGCACAACTACGCCGTGCCCGCGATACTGGTTTCGAGCTGGGCAGTACTGCAGCTCGGTGACGTAAACGCCAACGGGCTGGTGCTGGTCGCCGCTTGTTGGGGGTTCCACGTCGCTGTCGACCGTGCCTTGGGCTACGGTCTGAAACTTGGTCCATTCGCGCATACCCACCTCGGCGTCATCGGTAAGGATCGGCGCATCGAGATGCAGCGCGCCAGCGCGAGTCGATCCTCATAGGCGGCGCCGGGTCGGCGTCGACGCTTCCGCTGGGGCTCCAAGTATGTATTCGCGGACCGGGTCGATAGGTGTGAGATGCCCCGCGGATGTCGTCGCTCGTTTTGTCGCTTGGGGTGGTGTGAAGTGGACGCAAACATGGGGTCGGCGAGCCAAGAGGATCCCGGCCTCGAGACTCTCGGGCTGACGCACGGCTCCACCGTGACCGTCGAGCCGCCGTGCAACGGTACAGAGTGGCCACTGCAGCCTTCGGGGGGAGAGCGTGGCCGACAGGTGCGGGCCGAGGGGGCGGCGTAGCGCGGAACGGCTGGTGTGCCTGCAGGGATCGTCATGTGATGGACGGTCACCTCGGCGCGCACGTGGATGAGGACGCCCGGGTGGGTCCATCACTCCCAGGGTGCGTTCCGCCCTTCCGGGCTAGGTCGAGTCGCACGAGCATGGGGCTATGTCGAAAACCCATCCCGCCTTCACCACCGGTGGTCTCGCCGCCGTGCGGACCCGAGCTGACCGACCATTGCTGTTGACCAACGCGACGGTTCACACCTTCGATCCGCTGATCGGCGTCATGTGCGATGCCGATGTCCTGATCGGCGGAAGCGTGATCGTCGGCATCGGCCCTGGCATCGTCACTGCGGCAGAGGACGACGACGCCGTGGTCATCGACGCCAGCGACACCGTCATCCTGCCGGCCCGCCTTGACGTGGGTACAGCTCTCGGCACTGTTGAACGAGGCTCCGGGGCCGGGACGCTCGCGCCCGGCTCCGACGCTAGCTTCGTGGTCGTAGCGTCCGATCACGCGCCTGATCTCCCGGCTGTCCTCCACGCCGCCTACGCCCGCCATGATCTGCTACTCGCCGTGCTCAAGGACGGGCAGCCCACGCACTGGGCCGGCGAACACCTCGGCGGAGCGTCGACTGCATCGCTCCAGCCAGAGAGCGTGGCGGTGGACCCGCGTCGTGTGGGTGTTTGGGTGGACACCGAGGACTTCCTGCACCAGGAGCTCACCGCCGGCGGCCGCTACGACGAGACGCGTGGTGGACGTCCGCACGCTTTCCAGGGTCGCTACTGGGTGGACGGCGATCGCATCGACTACCTGGACGACCTTGGCTTCTGGGCATTCGGACGCTTCATCGGCGATACGCTGCACCACGCCGGGTACACGATGCACCAGCAGGCGAGCCGATGAACGCCCGCCTGACGCTCGAGTCGCTGATTGCCTCTGATGGCGATCCTGACAGGCTCGTCCTGCTTCGCGGCGCGACCGTCGTCACCATGGATGCCGAGCGGGGGATCATCGACTCTGGTGACGTCCTGCTTCGCGGTGCATACATCGAGGAGGTCGGGCATGAGCTGTCGGCGTCTGCCGCCATCGTGGTCGACGTGACCGGGAGCATCGTGGCCCCCGGCATGGTGGACACGCATCGTCACGCCTGGCAGGCACAGATGCGTCGAACGATCCCCGATGTCGACGACCTCGCCGGGTACCTGCAGTCCACGCTCATGCACGTCGCACCGGCGTACACGCCGCAGGACGTCCACATCGGCACGCGACTGGCGGCGCTGACGGCACTCGATGGCGGCATCACTACGATGCTCGACTTCTCGCACAACTCGCGCACGGCCACTCACGCGGACGCCGCGATCACCGCGCTGATCGACTCCGGCATCCGTGGCGTGCACGCTTCCATGGCCCCACACTTCGGCAACTGGGACGGTCAATGGCCCGCCGACCTGGCTCGGCTGCGCTCCACCTATGTGCCGAACGACGACCAGCTGGTCACCTTGCGCATGGCCGCTCTGGCCACCGAAGACATCGCTCCCCACGTGACGTACGGTGCCGAACTAGCCAGGGTGGCCGCAGACCTGGACATCGGCGTGAGCCTTGATGTGATGTTCGGGCGGGGGGCATCGCACGCCATCCTTGCCTGGCAGCGGCAGGGTCTGCTCGGCCCACACCTCGAGTCCATCCACTCCACTGCCCTGTCGGCTGACGCGTGGGCGGCGATGCGCGATCACGGCGTCACCGTCGCACTGGCGCCCACATCGGATGCGCAGATCGGCTTGGAGGATGCCGTCCCGCCTGTCGATGAGGCCCTCGCCCATGGGATCCGGCCCGGCTTGTCGGTCGACGTGGAGGTCGCGCTGGCCTCTGACATGTTCACGCAGATGCGGGCTCTGCTGACCATCCAGCGGATGCGGGCAGTCAACGCCGCGTACGGCACGGAGCAGGATGTCGTCCGTATCACGACTCGCGATGTTCTCGACTTCGCTACAGTCTCGGGTGCGCGCACGTTGCGGCTCGACGACCGCACCGGTTCGATCACGCCTGGGAAGCAGGCTGATCTCATCGTGGTGGATGCCGAGGCGATCAACACCATGCCGCTGCATGATCCAGTTGGCACGCTGGTGCTCGGCGCCGATCGCTCCAACATCACATCGGTGTGGGTCGCCGGCCAGGTGCGCAAGTGGGACGGCGGGCTCATCGGAGTGGACATCGATGCGCTGCGTACACGGGTACACGACTCGGTAGCCGCGATCGCCGAGCGACTCTCGTCCGCAGAAGCCCGCCGATGACGTGGACGGTGCTGCAGCCGCAGACCGAGAACCGAATACCGAGCGTGAGAGCGCTGATCACACGGGCACATCCAGACCCCGCAGTGTGTGGGTACTTTCTGCCGTTGTGCTCACCACGACGTTCGCGACCGTCTGTTCCCCGAGCGGAACATGCTCACCTCTTCCGGGTGCCACGGCGTCTCCCCCCAAGCACTCGGAGGATCCGATGAATGAGGAGCGCACACGGACTTTCGTCATCAGCGGAGCGATGGTGATGCGGACCCCGGGCGACGAGACGGTGCGAGACCTCTTCGTGTCAGACGGGCGGATCGTTGCGCAACCGGCCGACACGGAACCTCACATGATCTCGGCGGCAGGTGCGTACGTGGTGCCTCTCATGGTCGACAGTGCGGTGGCTGCTCGGCCCGCCTCGAAGCGGGCCGAGTACGACTTGTCGCCTGTCAACGACGCGACCTTCGCGGTTGTGCGCCGCCCCGTCACCGAGACGCAGGTCCGCACCATGCTGATCCTCAGCCCGCGCGACGTGATGGCGGTCTACGTGTCCGGTCAGCTGGAGGTCTGCGATGGCGAGGCTACTCGAAGAGCAGGAGCTGACGTCGCCGAGGCTGCGACGTCTGCGACCTGGGTGGGGACGTGGGAGGATCCAGCGCGGGGGCTGGAGCAGCATCTCTTGCCGGATGGGCGTTACTCGGAGACCCGAGGGGGTCGTGCAGATGCCTATACCGGTCGGTACTGGGTCCATGAAGATCGGATCACGTACAGGGACGACTCAGGCTTCTGGGCGTTCGGCGAACTACAGGACAGCGTCTTGCACCACGCTGGGTTCATGATGACCCGCCGCTGACGGGAACCGAGATGACAGCAGGGTGCGCCAGGTCCTGGCTCCCGGCGTCAGCGAATTCTACGATTGAGACGTGAGCACCTCACCTCTCGGCACCTACCTCAAGGCCCGCCGCGCCCACGTCCAACCAGACGACGTCGCGCTGACCAGGGACACCCGTTCGCGGGTGCCCGGTCTGCGTCGTGAAGAAGTGGCGATGCTGGCTGGAATCAGCGTCGACTACTATGCGCGCCTGGAGCAGGGGCGCGAACGCAGCCCGTCGCCATCAGTTCTCAACTCGATCGGCAGCGCGCTCTGTCTGGACCTTGACCAGCGAGGGCACCTCTTCCGGCTTGCGGGCCTCGCGCCCAAAGCCTTGGCACCGATCTCCGTGATGCCTGACCGGACGCTGCTGGATCTCCTCGGCATGTGGTCGCACACTCCCGCCGTGATCATCAATCGTCAGCTTGACGTCATGGCTCGCAATGACCTGGCAGGAGCGTTGTACTCGGACTTCGGTCGCATCGACAACGTGGCACGGATGACCTTCCTCGATCCGGTGGCCACCGGCTTCTACGTCCACTGGGACCGAGCAGCGGAGGCTTGCGTGGCCAACCTGCGGCTTGCGCTGGGGCACGTGGACTCCGCCGACGCCGTGCGCCCACTGCTCGTGGAGCTCTCTGCAGCCAGCTCGGTGTTCCGCCACCTATGGGCCCAGCACGACGCGCGCGGCAAGACACATGAATCCAAGGCATTTCATCACCGCGCCGTTGGCGAGCTCGTGTTGCGATACCACACATTCGATGTGAAAGGCTCTCCCGGTCACCAGCTGATCGTTTACCACGCCGAGCCTGATTCATCGAGTGCTGAGAAGCTGCAGTTGCTGGCCTCACTGCATGTGACGTCTCAGTCGTCAGCCACGGCACCCAGGATGGAGTAGGTGTCGCTCGGCGTCACCGCCACATACGCTCCGGTGAACAACCCTGAGCCTGCTCAGCAGTGAGGGGGATGGTGTCCACGACGTCAGGGACGGACAGGCCCGTCGCTCATCTCGTCGTCCGTGCCGACGGCAGGCTGCTCGGCGGCTCTTTCTGCCAGGAGCTCCAGGGCGTGCGCGGAGGGCGAGCCGGGCTCGGTGTCGTAGACGATGAGCGTCTGGTCGACGTCGGTTCCGAGCACGAGTGCTTGGTAGCTGATCGTGAGATCACCGACGAGCGGATGGTGGTAGTTCTTGGCGCCGGTGGTGCGCTGGTGAACGCGATTGCGTGCCCACAGCCGCCGGAACTCGGTGCTGTGGATTGACAACTCGCCGATGAGCCGGCTGAGCATGGGATCGTCGGGATACTTGCCCGCATCCATGCGGAGCATGGCGGCCGTATCAGCGGCCACCTCGCCCCAGTCTTGGTACAGCTCGCGGGCGTGGGGGTCGAGGAAAACGAAACGAGCTTGGTTGCGCTCATCAGCAGGCATGGCTTCGAAATCGGCGATGAGCAGGGCCGCGATCCTGTTCTGGCCGAGGACGTCCAGGCGCCTGCCGAGGACGAAGGCCGGTTGCCGGGCCGCGTCGAAAGTCTCGAGAAGTGATCTCGTCGACCGGTGCAGTTGTTGGGGTTTGCCGGTGCGTCGCCGTCGGGAGGGCGCGGGTCTGGCGATGGTGTGCAGGTGCGCCCGCTCGGTGTCATCGAGCTGAAGTGCATCGGCCAGCGCATCCAGGACCGCGGGCGAGGCGCTCTTGCTGCGTCCCTGTTCGAGACGGGTGTAGTAGTCGACGCTCACCCCGGCGAGCATCGCGAGCTCTTCACGCCGCAATCCCTCGACCTTGCGCCGCCCGGCCTCGACAATGCCGGCGTTCTCAGGCTTGAGCCGCGTGCGCGCGGCACGCAGGTAGTCAGCCAGTGAGGGTCCCAGGGCATCGCTCATGTCTCCATGCTCTCCGAATGTGCCCTCCCGGTGAAGGTGCGGAGGGTAGCCCAGTTCGTCCCCCGAAACTCTGGGCCTTCACCAAGCGCCGGGCCGCGCCGAGCATAGAAGGGTCGCGCGATAGCGGCAGCCTGATCCCGATCCTCACGAAGGGAAACACATTATGTCTGTCTGGATGATCACCGGGGCCGCCCGGGGCCTCGGTCTGGAGATCGCTCGTTCCGCCCTTGCCGGTGGCGAGCAGGTCGCCTTGGCTGCGCGCAGCCCGGAACGCCTGCCCGAGGATGTCCGCACGCACCCGCAGTCGCTGCCGGTGGCGCTGGACGTCACCGACCAGGACCAGCTCAGCGCAGCCGTGGCAGCGATCGTCGACCGGTTCGGCACGATCGACGTACTCGTGAACAACGCTGGTCGCGCCCTGCTCGGTGCACTCGAGGAAATCACCGATGAGGAGGCCCGATCGCTGTTCGACGTGAACGTCTTCGGCCTGATCAACACCACTCGCGCAGTCCTACCGATCATGCGCAAGGCCGGTTCGGGCAAGCTCGTGCACATCGGGTCCCGTTCCGGGTTCGAGGGCGAGCCAGGCGTGAGCATGTACTCCGCATCCAAGTTCGCCGTCGCCGGGATCAGCGAAGCCCTCGCGGCCGAGCTGGAACCGTTCGGAATCCAGAGCATGGTCGTCGAACCGGGAGTGTTCCGTACTGACTTCCTCGACGAATCCTCGGTACAGCTGCCCGTCGGTCGCATCACGGACTATGACGGCACCCCGGCACACGTCACTCTCGACTGGAGGGAAGAGGCGAACCACGCGCAGCTTGGAGATCCGGTCAAGGGCGCCAGGTTCATCTTCCAGGTCGTCTCTGGCGCCAACCTTCCGTTGCACCTGCTCGTCGGCCAGGACGCGCTGGATCGCCGAGCCGTGATGGCCGAGCGCATCGACAGCGAGACTGCGCCCCTCCGTGAGGCTTCAGCTGCCACTGCCCACGGCAGCGACGGGTGACCAACATGAGCGGCCCCTTCGAGTCGTACCCGGTCTCGCTGGTGCACAGGCTGATCGAACCCGGGCCCACGCTGATGATCACGACCGCGGGTGGTGAGTGGCCGACCGTCATGACGAACGGGTTCAGCATGCCCGTTCGTCATGACGGCACCCTTGCCGTTGTCATCGGTCCGTGGGACGCAACCTATGGGGCACTGCACCGCAGCCGCGAGTGCGTGATCGCGATACCCGGCCTCGATCTTCTCGAAACCACCGTGGATGTCGGGAACTGCTCCAGCGCAGACACCGACAAGTGGGAACAATTCGGGCTCACGCCGCTGCCGGCCTCATCTGTACAAGCGCCCCTCATCGCCGAATGCACCGCGAACATCGAGTGTGCCGTCGTCGACGACACTCTCGTCGAGTCCTACGACCTGTGGATCCTACGAGCACGCGCAGCGTGGCATCTTCCCGAGACCGGTGCGGTGGAGTTCCACCATCGAGGTAACGGCACCTTCTCCGAGACCGGCACCGTCCATGACCTCCGACACCGGATGACGAAGTGGCCCCACCTCACATGAATCGCCGAGCACTTCATGCGAGGTGGGCCGAGCCATGGGCATGTGGGTGGGTAGCCGACGCGTGGTCTCTGGACGGCAACCGTGCCGGATGTCACAGGAAGGGGTTTCATGTCCTGACCCGGCAGAGTCTCCCGGTGAGCTACCGCGTACAGGGCGATGGTCGTCCCCGGCGCCTAGGCTGAACATGTGAGCGAACAGGTGGCAGCACCGCGTCGACGCCCGGGGGGCCGTAGTGCGCGCGTGGCGCGCGCGGTCTTCGACGCGACGATCACTCTTCTTGTCGAAAGTGGCTATGACCGTTTGACCCTGGAGAACGTCGCTGTTCGAGCCCGGGTCAACAAGACGACCGTCTACCGTCGGTGGCGAACGAAGTCCACTCTCGTGGCCCAAGCCTGCCTCGAGGCAGCGGAGCGGGAGATCCCGATCCCGGACAACGGGAACCTGCGTGATGATCTGCGAGCCTTGCTGACTGAGATCGCCGCGCTCTTGGCCCGTGACGTCGAGGGCACCGTCGCTCGGGTCGTCGTGGGTGGTGCGGCTCATTCCCCCGAGCTTCGTGAGGCCTTGCAGTCCTTCTGGAGGCAGCGGGTAGCTCCCGCCGCCAACGTCGTCGAGCGAGCAGTGGCTCGTGGAGAACTTCCGGCCGGCACCGATCCGGCTGTTCTCATCGAGACTGCGGCAGCGGCGCTGTGGATGCGCAGACTGGTGAGCGGCCTTCCTCTCAACGACGCGTTTGTTGATCAGGTGGTCGAGCTCCTTCTCAACGGTGCAATGTCGGCAGTGGCTGAATCTCCCCCCGGTGAGTGACTGCGTGCTCCCAGATCCGGGAGCACGGCGCCTCTGGACGTGGCGAGGCGATCAGGCGGCGCCGCGTGCCGCGCGCCAGCTCGCTGCGTGCCCGAAGAGCTCGACGATTCCCACCTCGGCGGTCTCGGGGAGGGCGGCACGGTACATCTGGTAGGTCGTCACGATGATCCGCTCGGAGGCGTGCAGCGAGGCGAACCGATCCAGGTCGATCCGATCAACGGCCTCCAACCAGGGCAACCCCTCGGCGATCGTCGAGGCCACGTAGTCGCGGACGTGGCACAGGTAGGCGCGAACCTCGGCGATGCCGTCGACTCCGACGACGGGTCCGTGCCCTGGGACGACGACCTGGGGATCCCAGCTGACCATGCGGTCGCATGCCGAGATCCAGTTGTCCACCGCGCCGGACCAGGAGATGGGGGTGCCGCCGATGAAGAGCAGGTCACCGCCGAAGAGGACGCCGGTGTCCGGGACGAAGGCTACCGAGTCGCCGTGGGTGTGAGCCGGAGCCAGCTCTACGAGCCGGACGTCGCGGCCGCCAACGGTCACGGCGATCTCGTCGTCGAACGTCACGTCAGGATCGCGGAGTTCCACTCCTTCGAAGTTGAACGCTCCGAAGCAGTGGCTCATGTAGTCGCTCAGCACCGGGCCGAGGTCGGCCTCGACCAGTTCCTTGATCATCTTCGGGGGGATGTCATGCATCTCGTGGCCGGTGTGGGTGGTGGCGTGGATGCGCACCGATGTATCGAGCAGTGAGTTGCCGAATGTGTGGTCGCCGTTGGCGTGGGTGTTGAGGGCCGCGACGATGGGGGCGGAGTTGGTGATCGGCTGCATCGCCGAGAGCATCGTCCGGGTCAGGTCATAGTCGAAGAGCGTGTCGATGAGGAAGGACTCTCCTTCCCCGCTGATCAGCCCGGCGTTGCTGAGGCCCCAGCCCCCGTCGGGGGCCAGCCAGGCCCGGACGCCGTCGGCGACTTCGTGCAGTCCCAGGGTGTAGTCGACCATGATCGTGTTCCTTCTCTCGGGGTGGTGGTCAGCGTTGACGCAACGGGTGGACAGGGTCCGCGGCAACGACCGTCTGCCGGGTGGAGCCCAGCTGGGTCCCGTGCAGCGACACGACGTCACCGACCTGCAGCCAGTGGCTCTCGTCGGCGAGCGTCTCTGGCGTGGCGTGCTCAAGGAGGCAACCGCCCGGGAGTGTCCCGGACCCGATCACATCACCGGCGGAGAGCACTGTGCCGCGCGAGGCGAACGCGATGACCTCGGCGAACGTCCAGTCCATGTCGAGCGTCGTTCCCTCGGCCAAGGTCGTGCCGTTGACGGTGGCGGCGACGCGGAGATCGATTCGGTCGCCCTCGCGCTGGTCGGCGACTTCCTCGGCGGTGACCAGCCAGGGGCCGAGCGTGATGGCTGAGTCCTTGCCCTTGCCCTGTCCGAGTCCGAGCTCGAGGTCTTTGACCTGGAGGTCGCGGGCCGTCCAGTCGTTGAAGAACGTGTAGCCCGCGACGTGGTTCTCGGCGTCGGCAGGCTTGATGTCGCGCCCCGGGGTGCCGATGACGACCCCGACCTCGAGCTCCAGGTCGAACCAGCGTGATCCCGGTGAGATGGCCACGTCGTCGCGTGGCCCGAGGACGGCCGCAGGGTTGGCGAAGTAGAAGGCGGGGATCTCGCTCCAGACCGGGCCGAGCTCATCGCTGCGTCCCAGGGCTCGCATGCATCCGCGCATGTGATCCAGGAAGCAGAGCGCATCGCGGACCGCGGAAGGGCGGGGTACAGGGGCGGCCAGTGTCACCTCGTCGACCGGGATCACGGCAGCCGGACGGTTGAGGAGCTCGCGTTGAAGATCCTGCCGAGCACGGACTCCGGCTGCGACAAGTTCGATCATTGTCCGATCGTCATGGGCCACCCGCACCGCATCGTCGTGCACGTAACCGATCTTCGGTCGACCGTCGAGGTCGAGGCTGGCCCACGGCATCGCTGCTCCTTCGCGTTCGACCCACGGTGGATCGTGGGGTTGGTCGCGAACACTGTGGCCCGAGCCACATCCGAAAGTCAACACTATGTCGAGAAATATCGTCAAACCATCGAAAGTGGCGCACCGGGACGGATGTCGGAGTCGATGTCCTCTAGGTTGGTCTCCGTGAGCGTGCATGGAGAAGGCCGAGAAGGTGGTCGCGCTCGCCCACGTCACACTCAGGCTGCGCGCAAGGGTGATCGACGACGTGCTGAGATTCTCGACGCCGCCGAGCTGCTCCTGGCGGAGCGGCCCGCACTGGATCTCACGATCGAGCAGGTGGCCGAGGCGGTCGGCGTCTCGCGGTCGAGCTTCTACTTCTACTTCGACAGCAAGTGGGCCGTGGTGGACGGACTCGTCGACCGCGCTTCGGCCGAGATGCTCCAGGAGTTCCTCGACCTGCCGCGCAAGGAGGCGTTCGAGGAGTTCATCACCGGTGTCGTCGTCGCAGCCGTCGAAGGCTGGCGCGCTCATCGCGTCGTGTTCCTTGCGGCCGAGGAGCGCAGCTCCCACGCCGATGAGTCCACTGATCGGTGGCGTGGCATCATGCAGGGCTTTGCGGACATCATCGCCAGACGGGTGGAGGACGAGGCCGCGTTGGACCCGACCCTCGACCCGACGCCTCTCGGAGGAGCGGAGCGAGCCGCCGAGATCGCCTGCTGGATGGTCGAGCGGAATCTCTACATGCTGTTCTCGAGGGATCGCGACGAGGTCGAGGAGCAGGCCGTCGTGTCCGTTCTGCGTGAAGCGATGCTCCGTCTGCTGCATCCCGACGACGTCGGACGGCGTCCGCGCGCCTCCCGGTGACCGTCGGCCGTTGACGGTCGATTCCGTGGCCTGTCTCGTGACGAGGGCCTGGTGGCGTGACCGCTCGGTTGGACGCTGCCCCGCCCGTTCCTTGATCTTCGCTGCCTTGTGGCGCCGGCGACGTGACCGCAAGCAGCAGAAGTGACGCTCTGACTAAAAAAATCGACGGAGTGTTGACTTTGCGCTGACGTCGGCCCGATAGTGGGACCGCTGTGATCCACACCATGCTCGAGGATCGACGAATCGGAGTCAGAGATGAGCCAAGAGACAGTGCAGCGTCCGGAAGGTGATCGAGCCACGGAGCTCGTGACCCAGTTGCTCGTCGGAGGTCTGCAGAATCCGTACCCGACGTACGCGGCCCTGCGTGAACTGGGTGACGGCGTCCACTGGTCCGACCTGCTGAACGGGTACATCGTGACCCGGTACGAGGACGTCCGGCGCATCGCGGGGGACCATGAGACCTTCTCCAGCGACACGTTCTGGGGATCGGCCCCCAGTGCGCACAACCCCGAGGATGCAGAGCATCTGCGGTTCATCGACATCGCCTCGCGGCTGTTCATGTTCGCCGACCCGCCCACCCACACGCGCATCCGCTCGACCTTCCGGCACGCCTTCACCCCCACGGCGGTCGCCTCCTGGGAGGACCTCGTCTCGCGGGTGACCCAGGAGCTGCTCGAGCGCTACCCGACGGGTGAGGAGCTCGACATCATGCCCGGGTTCGCCGCAGACGTGCCGGTCGCGGTCATCGCAGCCATCCTCGGTGTCCCGGCCGAGGTGGCACCGAAGTTCCGCGAGTGGTCCTACGCCTATGCCTCCACCTTCGATCCGGTCGTCCAGGGCGAAGCCCGCGACGCCGCCATCACGACGTCGCTCGAGCTCTTTGACTACCTCGGCACGTTGCTGGCCGAGCGCCGGGCCGAGCCCCAGGACGACCTGATCTCCGAGCTCATCCGGACAGAGACGATCGACGGGGACCCCCTCGGTGCCGTCGAGCTCGTCGCCCAGGTGGCCCTGCTGCTCGTCGCCGGCAACGAGACGACGACCACCTTGATCGGCAGCGGCCTGTCCCTGCTGTTCGACAACCCCGAGGCGTTCGAGGCGATCCGCGCCGACCGGTCGCTGCTTCCGGCGGCCATCGAGGAGATGTTGCGCATCGACCCGCCGCTGCACTTCGTGATCCGCGTGACGACGAAGGACACGGTCATCGGCGACCACGAGATGCCCGCCGGCACCGTCCTGTGGCCTTCACCCGCGGCGGCAAACCGCGATCCGCGACGATTCGAGGCGCCCGACCGGTTTCTTATCGACCGGACGGACAACAAGCACCTCGCGTTCCTACACGGGATCCACTTCTGTGTGGGGGCGCCGCTCGGTCGCCTGGAGGGCCGAGTCGTGTTCAACCACATCCTCGATACCTTCCCCGACCTCCGCCCCGGAAAGCTGCCTGCGACCCGACGCACGTCCAACATCGTCGCGCGGGGCTGGGAGACCAGGCCGGTGGTCCTGTGATGAGCCGGGCACAGGCGAGCGTCTCGGTGCGGTCTGAGCAGTGCGCAGCCAACGGGTCCTGCCAGCACCTCGCGCCCACGGTCTTCGGGGCCGACGAGCACGGCTGGGTGACGGTGCTGCAACCAAGCCCGTCGCAGGAGGTCCTCGAGGACGTGCTTGACGCGGCGGAATCCTGCCCGATGGCGGTCATCGGGGTGCACGACGAGACGGGAGCCTCCCTTGTCTGAGCCAGTGGTCGACATCGCCATCGTCGGGGCCGGTCCGACCGGCCTCTATGCCGCCTACTACGCGGGCTTTCGAGGCATGAGCTCAGCGATCGTGGATGCGTTGCCGGTCGTCGGAGGGCAGGTGACGGCGATGTACCCGGAGAAGACCATTGCCGACGTCGCCGGATTCGCCGGCGTCACCGGCGCCGACCTCGTTCAGCGGTTGGAAGAACAAGCGCGTCCGTTCGCACCGCAGCTCCACCTCGAGCAGCGGGCCGAGACGGTGCACACCGTGCTGGACGACGACGGGAACGATGTCGGGCTGGTCCTCAAGACCGATGCCGGGACATCGATCCGTGCCCGCACCATGCTGGTGGCCGCCGGCGTCGGAGGCTTCGCGCCGAGACCCATCCCGGACGAGACCGGTCTGGCGCCCGAGGACGTCGACCACTTCCTGCACTCGACCTCGGAGTATGACGGTCGACATGCCGTGGTGATCGGCGGCGGCGACAGCGCACTGGACTGGGCACTGGGACTCCTGCCCACCGCCGCGTCGGTCACGGTGGTGCATCGTCGCGAGCGGTTCCGGGCCCACGCCCACTCGGTCAGCCTCGCCATGGAGTCGGGGGTGCGGATGCTGACCGGTGCCCGCGTCGTCGGTAGTCGCTACGCACCGGATCTGCAGGCCCTTGAGATCGAGCACGCCGACGGCTCTCGCACGGTCGAGCCGTGCGGACGCGTCGTGGCAGCGCTGGGGTTCTCCGCACAACTCGGTCCGATCCTCGACTGGGGTCTGGACCTGGTCCACCAGCGGAACGTGGCCGTTGGCACCCGGATGCAGACCAACGGATCCCGCATCTTCGCCGCGGGTGACATCACGACGTACGACGGCAAGGTTCCGTTGATCTCCGTCGGCTTCGGCGAGGCGGCTACCGCGGTCAGCAACGCCTGCAAGCTGATCCACCCCGAGGCGCCGCTGTTCGGTGGTCACTCGACCGAAGCGGGCCCGACTCCTGCGCCCGTGGGAGCACGCTGATGACTTTCGTGATCGGTGAGGCCTGCATCGGCGTCCAGGACCGGGCCTGTGTGGACGAGTGCCCGGTGGACTGCATTCGTGAGGGACCCGACAAGCTCTACATCAACCCGATCGACTGCATCGACTGCGGCAACTGCCAACCGGTGTGTCCGGTCTCGGCGATCTTTCCCGACCGCGCGCCGAAGCCGGGTGAGGAGCACCACATCCAGGCCAATGCGGACTTCTTCGCAGATCCGGATGATCACTGATGAGTGAGTTCCTCGAGGACGTCACCGACCGGCTGGCGGCAGTCCTGACGGACGGAGCGACCATCGCCGTCGGAGGATTCGGGCTCTGCGGCACGCCGGTCGGACTCATCGAAGCGGTGCGACGCACGGGTGTACGTGATTTGACGATCGTCTCCAACAACATGGGTATCGACGGCAAGGGCCTGGGACTGCTGATCGAGGGTGACCAGGTCGCTACGGTGGTGGCGTCCTACGTGGGGGAGAACAAGTTGTTCGCCCAGCGATACCTCGAGGGGCGCATCGAGGTCGAGTTCACCCCTCAGGGCACGCTTGCCGAACGGTTGCGGGCCGGCGGGGCCGGCATCGCCGGCTTCTACACTCGTACCGGCGTCGGGACCGACATTGCACAGGGCAAACCCCACGAGGTCTTCGACGGGACCAGCTATGTGCTCGAACGGGGCATCGTGGCCGACGCCTCCCTGGTCCGGGCCCACCAGGGCGACCCTCAGGGCAACCTGACGTACCGCCTGACCGCGCGCAACTTCAACCCGCTCGTCGCCACGGCCGGACGGGTGACCTTCGCCGAGGTGGAGCGGCTCCTCGATCACCACATCGACCCGGACCTGATCGAGACGCCAAGCATCTTCGTCGACCACGTGACGCGAGCCGCGGCCGGGCCGAAAGATATCGAGAAGCTCGTGACCCTCCCCCCGACGACCGCGCCCGCGGGCAGGAAGAACTGACATGTGGACGAGAGAACAGATGGCCGCCCGGGCTGCGCAGGAGCTCAGGAACGGGATGTATGTGAATCTCGGGATCGGCATCCCTACGCTCGTGGCGTCACAGATCCCTGCGGACATGCACGTGATGCTGCACAGCGAGAACGGTCTGCTCGGGCTCGGTGACCACCCGGTCGCCGGTGCGGAGGATGCCGACCTCATCAACGCCGGCAAGCAGACCGTGACCGCTGTCAGAGGCGCGAGCTTCTTCGACTCGGCGCTCTCCTTCGCCATGATTCGCGGCGGCCACATCGACCTGGCGATCCTCGGTGCCATGCAGGTCTCGGCGGCCGGCGACCTGGCCAACTGGTCCATCCCCGGGCAGCTGGTCAAGGGGATGGGCGGTGCCATGGACCTGGTGACCGGTGCGCTGCGGACCGTGGTGCTGACGGACCACGTGACGAAGGCAGGCGAGCCCAAGGTGGTACAGGAGTGTCAGCTGCCGCTGACCGGGGCCGGTGTCGTGGATCGCATCATCACCGACCGGGCTGACTTCGACGTGAGACGGACCGGTCTGGTGCTCACGGACCGAGCCCCTGGCGTGAGTCTGCAGGAGCTGGGTGAGCTCACCGGCGCCGACTTCACCGTGGACGAGCGAGCTGACGAACGAAAGCAGCAGGGGGTCCGGACATGAGGGAGACGACGGCATTGGGGGTCGACATCTACGTGGCGGGATGGGGGCACACGCGCTTCGGCAAGCTGGACGATTCCTTGGAGGACCTCGTGGTCGCGTCGAGCTCCGAGGCGATTTCTGCGGCCGGTCTCGAACCGGGCGACATCGACGCTGTCTTCCTCGGCCAGTTCAATTCCGGCATCCACCCGTTGGGCTTCGCCGCGTCACTGGCGCTACAGGTATCCGACGACTTGTTCGGTGTGCCGGCCACGCGGGTGGAGAACGCGTGCGCGTCGGGCTCCGCCGCAGTCCATCAGGGAGTCGGTGCCCTTCTGGCCGGGACAGCGCGCTCGGTGTTGGTGGTGGGCGCGGAGAAGATGTCCTCGGCGAGTGCCGCGACCGTGGGGGCGGGCCTGCTCGGTGCCGACTACGAGCACGCCGGCAGCACGTCGAGCACGGGGTTCGCCGGCCTGTTCGCCGCGGTGGCGCGGGCCTACAACGACCGCCACGGCGACTGCTCCGACACGCTCGCCGCGATCGCTGCGAAGAGCCACGCGAACGCGCTGTCGAATCCGTACGCGCACCTGCGCAAGGACCTCGACGAGGCGTTCTGCCGCACGGTCTCGGAACGGAACCCCATGGTCGTCGACCCGTTGCGACGCACGGACTGCTCCCCGGTCTCTGATGGTGCCGCCGCGCTCGTCCTGACGATCAGTCCCAGTGAGTACACGAGGGACGGGCTCGTCCGTCTCCTCGGCTTCGGCCAGGCCAACGACTTCTTGCCGGCGCCCAAGCGCGACCCGTTGGCCTTCGCCGGATCCGCCCTCGCGTGGCAGCGCGCTCTGACGATGGCTGGCGTCACGCCTGGGGACCTGTCCTTCGTCGAGCTGCATGACTGCTTCACGATCGCCGAGCTGGTCCTGTACGAGGCGCTCGGCCTCACCGAACCGGGGCAGGGTCTGTCCGCTGTGCGTGACGGCTGGCCGCGCCGTGACGGTCGGCTGCCGATCAACCCGTCCGGCGGCTTGAAGTCCAAGGGCCATCCGGTGGGCGCCACCGGAGTCAGCCAGCACGTCATGGCGGCGATGCAGCTCACGGCCACCGCGGGGGAGATGCAGCTGGAGTCGCCGCGCATTGCCGCTGTGCACAACATGGGAGGCCTCGCCGTCGCCAACCACGTCAGTGTTCTCGCGGCGCTCTGAGAGCCAAGGTCATGGAGAACCACGTCACCTCGGTCCTCGCCCGTCTTCGTCGCCGCACCGGATCGGGGTTGACCTTCCTCGGTCGTGTCGAGGGCGAGACTCTGACCATCGGCCGGTTCGACGGGCCGGTCGTGGGACCACTCAGGGGCGCTCGCCTCGAACCCGGCGAGGGTCTCGGTGGGCGCGTGCTCGCCGAGGGGCGCTCTGACGCCGTCGTCGACTACGTGGGTTCGACAGCGATCTCTCATCGTTACGATGCGATCATCCGTGCTGAGTCGTTGCGGTCGATGGCCGCTGCGCCGGTGGTCGTGAACCGTCGCAGCGTCGCCGTGCTCTACGCTTCCTCACGAGTGCCCCTGGGTGAGACCGGTCGACTGCAGGATGCGGTCGTGCAGGAGGCTCGGGCGCTGGAGCAGGACATCGCCGTCGCGAGGGCGCGACGCGATGCCCTGGCGGGATCCGACCATGTTCTTTCACCGTTGTGGCGTGCGCGGGTTCGCGATGCACATGCTGCGCTCCATGAGCTCGCCGCGGCGATCTCCGACCCGTTGCGACGACGACGCGCTCTCGAGGCGGCGGAAGCCTTGGTGGAGGGTCCTGATCCCGAGTCGGCTGGTCATCGCTACGTGGGGCTCAGTGCACGCGAGACCGATGTCCTCGCGATGCTCGGAGCCGGTCTGTCGAACCGTGCGGCTGCCGAGTCACTCGGGATATCCCTGCACACGGTGAAGTCGCACGTGAAGCATCTGATGACCAAGCTCGACGCGACCACTCGCCATGAGGCCGTCGTCACCGCGCGCCGGCGGGGGCTGCTTCCCTGAGTACGTGGCGCCGGATCTTTCCGCTGGGCGTCTTGGGCAGCTCGCTCACGAAATGGACCAGTCGGGGCGCGGCGTGCTTGGAGTAGTGGTCGCGCACGTGGCGGATGAGCACCTCGGCGAGATCGGGGTCAGCGTCGCTGTCCGGGTCGACCACGACGAACGCCTCGACCTGCTCACCCCTGATGCCGTCGGGATCGGGGCGGCCCACGGCGGCGGCCTCCTGGACGGCGGGATGGGAGAGGAGTGCGTTCTCCACGTCGCTGGGGCCGATGCGGTAGCCCGCGGCCAGGATGACGTCGTCGCTGCGTGAGCTGAACGAGAAGTTCCCGTGTTCGTCTCGGTGCCCGATGTCGGAGGTCAGGTACCAGCGTCCGTCGCGGGTGAATCGTTCGGCGGAGCGTTCCGGATCGTCGACATAGCCGGCAAAGACCATCAGTGGGCTGTTCTCGGTGTCGATGGCAATCTGACCGTCGACGATGTCGACCGTGAAGCCCGGGAGGGCTCTTCCGATCGATCCCGGCACCGGGTCGCCGGCGCCCGGCAGGTTCCAGTGGTTTCCCAGCACCATGGCGATCTCGGTCTGACCGTAGTGGTCTCGGATCTCCGATCCGAGCGACTTCTTCCCGAAAGCGACGAGGTCGGGGTTCAGCGGCTCTCCGGCGGAGGAGGCCCGTCGCAGCCGCAGGGGTAGGAACGCCTCGAGGCCGCGCAGCGCGCGATACATCGTCGGGGCACCGGCGAAGTTGGTCACGCCGAGCTCACTGATGACACGGACGGTCTGCTCTGGTGAGAACCCGCCGGTGTACAGCAGGAAGTGTCGTCCTGCTGCCAGAGGCCCCAACACCGCGAAGTAGAGCCCGTAGGCCCAGCCCGGGTCGGCTGCGTTCCAGTACAGGTCGTCCTCGCGAACATCGAGGGAGAAGTGGAGGTAGCTCTCGGCGGCGGCCAGAACCCGCAAGGGGATCGGCACGCCCTTGGGGTTTCCCGTGGTTCCACTGGTGTAGATCTCGATGATCTGGCCCTGACCCCCGACGGCCACCCGGGTGTCCAGAGGCTCTGAGTCGACCGCCGCCGGTGACAGGTCCTCGATCCGAAGGACCGCGATGCCCGCGATGCCGTCGAGCTTGGTGCACTGGTCTGCCTCGGTCACCACGATCCGTGCCCCACTGCCGTCGAGGCGTGTCGCGATCGCACCCTGCGCGAAGGCTGTGAAGAGGGGCACGTGCACGGCCCCGAGTCGCCACAGGGCGAGGCAGGTTGTGATGAGCTCGAGCCGCTTGCCGAGGAGCACCGCGACGCGATCCCCGCGCCCTACGCCACGCTCGCGCAGGACCCGCGCCAGCCGGCGGGATGCGATCGAGAGCTCGCCGTATGTCACGTCCCGACGAGTGAGGTCGGGCTCGACGACGGTGACCGCGAGCCGGTCGGCGCTGTGCCTGTCACACAGGAGCCAGGCGGCGTCGGCATCGTGGGCGCCGTAGATGTCCAGCCAGCGTTGCACTGCCTGGTCGGGGTCTGGTGTGTCGCCCGTGAGTTCGCTCATGTCTCGATGATGGTTCGATCGATGGGGTGGCGGTAACCCTCCGAAGAGGGAGGAATGCTTCACCGGGTCCGCCGGGACGAGATGAGCACGGAACCCGTGAGAGGGGCTCACGTGGGCGACGCCGATGAGCCCGTGGACCCCGTGGATGACGACCGCGAAGACGATGAGGAACCCGTCGCCGGACGCACGAGGGGCCGCTCGGTTCGTCCTCAGGGGGTGGGGTTCCCGCTCTTGAACGCGGGGAGCTCCTCGAGCCAGTCGAACACGCGTTGGGTGTGCAGTCCCATGGCGCCGGCGGAGCAGTGTTCCTCCGCGCCCTCTGCTGCGGTGAAGCGGATGTAGGACTTCGGGCAGTTCAGGGCGTCATGCAGACGCTGTGCCTGGCCGGCGAAGAACAACTCCGCCTCGGAGTCGAGGACGAGGGCGGGCGCTGCGATCTGGTCGACAACCGGTGCGATGGTGTAGTCCTTCAGCGCCCGTAGGAACGATGCGATCGTGTCGACCCCGAACGTGTACAGCCCATGCGAGACGGACCATTCCATGTTCGGCGCTTTGGCCATGATCTTGCGCATCTCGACCTCCAGCGCTTCATCATCGTCGAGCAATGGTCCAAGGTGAGGGGGCAGCATCTGGCCGAAGCTCTCGGCAAGTGAGTAGATGCCATTGAAGTAGACGGTGGCGGCAACGTCGACGAAGGCGCTTGCGCGCGCCACGAGGTAGCCACCCATGCTCATCCCCATCAAGGCGATCCGAGCACCGTCCACGTCAGGGCGCGCTCGTGCGTAGTCCAGTACCGGTCCGACCACGGCCTCCCACTCTGATCGGAACGGGAGGCCCTGCTCGCGGATCACTCGCCCCTGGCCGGGGCCGTCGAATGCCAGAACGTTCCAGCCGCGGTCACGTGCCATCAATGCGCCGTACGCGAACAGCTCCTCGGCGGTGGAGTCGAACCCGCCGTGGAAGATCAGCGTTCGCCGAGCAGCATGCGACTCGTCGACGCGATAGAAGTACCCGGGAAGAGTGGTGTCCTCATACGGGATCTCCACGGGCTCGATCTGTGGGCTGAAGAGCTCAGCAGCCCGCTGGAACGTGTCCACGCTCAGCTGCCAGGTATCCATGATCCGGGGATCGGCCGCATTGCCGTGCAGAAAGAACTCGGCTGTGCGGTAGTAGTTGGAGGCGCGCAGCAGGGCTTCTCGTGCACTCACGAAGTGGCCTGCAGCGAGACTCTCTCGACCACCCTTGTGCACCCGTTCGGCCGTAGACCGCCATTCGGCGTACCAGCTCTCGAAGTCGCCCTCCTGGATCCGTTGCGCGGTTGCCAGACACTCCCCGACGTCAGCTGCCCGAGCGTAGGTGTGTCCCAGTGTCCGCAGCAGCTCGAACGAGAAGGCTTGATCTTCAAAGACGACTCTCATGGATGGCCCATTCTTTTAAAGCAACGAATAGTTGCGATAGTACGACTGCAGGCTCGGCGGCGCAAGCGCAGAGGGGCTGCGACGGCCACCTGCGGTGGCCCCGACTCGCTCCTGATGGTTGCGCCGAGATGACTCGCCTCTGGCCCAGCATCGTTCCCTGAAGTGAATTTTCGGCCCGAATGGAATCGGGAGCTTGTGCGACGAAGCGCTGTCTCCGGCCGTCGAGTACCACTGATAATCAGGGTTGTAGAGTGCTTCAACTGAAGCTCTTGTCAGAGTAAGTGAATTGTGATTGGGTTCATGTACTGGCTTGGGCCTCCGCCTGGGCGTAGGTGGCGCTGCGCACGGCGAGCGTGGCGGGAGCGGAACTGCTCGTGAGGCGCTGCTCCTGAGACCGGCACCAAAGGAGATGAACGATGCTGGTGATCACCGGAGCTGCAGACGTGAGGCTCCCCGACCCACATCATGTCGCGTCCATCCGTGAGCAAGGTTGTGAACGACGTCCTCCTCCTCGAACCGATCTCAAAGGCCCACCCCGACCTGGCCGGCGACGTGCCCAACCGGTACGACGGCAACCCGACTCCCGAGCTTGTGAATCTGCTGCTGGACGGTCCGCGATCGCTGGATCGGTACTCCACTGAAGCGCCCAGTGCGTACCGGAGTCGCCGGTCCGGGCCACCGTCGTGGCGAGTCCGACCACCTGACCAATCCACTGAGAGGGAACCGATCATGCCGACCGACGAACCTACGCCAGCAGCTGTCGCGACACGCCTGGCAGAGGCAAGGACTCTCTGCGACGTCCTTCTCGGGGGCGTCGCCGACCATCCGGAACGCATTGCTCTGCGCGCGCACGAATGTGGAACGGAGTGGACCTACGCCCAAGTGCAGGTGCGAATCGGAGAGGTCGCGGCACGGCTGCAGCTGATGGGCGTCGGACGGGGAGACGTCGTGGCGCTGATGATGCGCAACCTTCCGGAGTTCCACGTCATTGATGCCGCCGCGATGATCATCGGGGCTGTTCCCTTCAGCATCTACAACACCTCATCGTCCGAGCAGGTCGAGTTCCTGCTGTCCGATGCTGGCGCCGACGTCGTGCTGGCTGAGTCTTCTTTCGTCCCTGTACTCCGCGAGGCTCAGAGGCTCGGAGCTCCGATCACGCAGATCGTGACGACCGACGTTCCGGTCGAAGGATGCGACGACCTCGCACCGGAGCTGGCTGCTGAGGAGACGACCTTCGACTTCGCTTGCGCTGCTGAGGTGCAGCCCGATGACCTGCTGACGGTGATCTACACGTCGGGCACGATGGGGCCACCCAAGGGGGTCGAGCTGACCCATGCCAGCGTCCTCGCTCAGTTGCGCAGCGTGCACGCTTCCATGCCGCTTCCTGGCGGTGGGAGGCAGCTCGGGTTTCTTCCGGCCGCCCACGTCGCTGATCGGTGGAGCTCGCACTACTCGGCGTTCATGACGTACGGCAACACCCTGGTGACCGTCGCCGACGCTGCCAATCTTGCCGCTGCGTTGGTCGCGACACGACCGACGTTCTTCGGTGCTCCACCGCGAGTGTGGGAGAAGCTCAAGGCGGCAGTCGAAGCGTCATACTCCGGGGATGACCTCGCACAGGACGCCGCAGCGGACCCAGGCGTGGCAGCGGCAGTGCGGGAGAGGCTCGGACTCGATGCTGCTCAGTGGCTCATCACGGGTGCGGCGCCCACGCCAACTGCAGTGGTGGAGTTCTTCACCCAGCTGGGTCTGCCGGTCTGTGAGGTCCTGGGCATGTCAGAGGCCTCCGGATGTCCAGCGGGAAACACGCCTGACTCGCTCCGTCCTGGGAGCGTCGGCAGGCCATTCGAGCACGTCGAGATCGAACTGGCGACAGACGGTGAGCTGCTCATCCGGAGCCCTCAAGTCATGCGCGGATATCGGGGCCTGCCCGATCGGACCGAAGAGACCATCGATCAGGACGGCTGGTTGCACACCGGCGACATCGCTCGGATCGACGAGGACGGATACATCTGGATCGTCGATCGCAAGAAGGAGCTCATCATCAGTGCGGGTGGCAAGAACATGTCGCCGGCCAATATCGAGATGGCGGTGCGATCGGCGGGGAACCTCATTGGCCATGTGTGCGTGATCGGAGATGGCCGGCCATACAACGTGGCTCTGGTCGTCGTGGAACCCATGGCGAGCGAGGGCCGAACCAGCGAAGACCCAAGGCTGGTCGAGCAGGTACGTGCCCAGATCGACAGGGCCAACACGAACCTCTCGCGGGTCGAGCAGGTCAAGAAGTTCAAGGTCCTCGCCGAAGAGTGGTTGCCAGGTGCTCAGCTCACACCGACGATGAAGCTGAAGCGCCAGGTGATCGCCGAGCGCTATGCCCGGGAGATCGAGAGTCTCTATGGGACGGATTGACCGTGATGAGCAGGCGTGAGGACGTGCGTGGCTGGAATCGTCAGATTGGACCCTGGTGGGTTCGTAGGTCCAGAACCGCCTCGGCCAGGGCGCGGAGAGCAGCGGCCGCGCCGGGTTGGTTGCGGAGATGACTCGTCAGCGCGACGTTGTTGATCATCGTGATCACGGCTTGCACGATCACTCGCCCGGTGGAGGCGTCCAGTTCGGAGTGGACCTGACGAAGCAGATGCGTCCATTCGCCGATGTGGTCGCGTTGCAACTGCACCATGGTTTCCCGCTCGGGGTCGGGGAGATTGCGCACCTCGGCCATCGTGATCTGCACGAGACCGTAGTGCGCGACGGCGAAATCAGCGTAGGAATCCACGATTTGTCGGAGAGCTTGACGCGGATCGGTCGACTGGCGCAACGCTGCCGCGACACTGAGCTGGAGGTGGGCATTGCCGCGCCACAACGCGGCCTTGAGCATGTCGAGCTTGCTCGGAAAGTGGCTGTAGATGCTTGAGGCTGCGATGCCTGCCGCTGTTCCAATGTCCTCGATGCTGACGGATGCGTAGGTGTGTTCGGCGAACAGCTCGACGGCGCACTCGAGGACCTGCTCGCGGCGGCTGCTCCAACGCAGGGTCCCGCTCGAAGTGACCTGTTCGGTGGGGTCCGGCAGGGGGTCGATCGAGCGCACGCGCTGGGTCAGCTGGAACAGCAAGGATTCGTAGCCGGAGCGTTTGAGGTCCACGTGATGGAACGAGGGCGAGAGGAGTAAGGCCAACCCTGCCCACGTCACGAGATCTGCGGTCCGGGGGCTCATGTCTGGCCTGGATGATTGCTGTCGAAGGATGATCAGGTCCACGGCGTCACGCAGCTGGGCCCGCAGCGTCGAACGGTCCGCCTGCGTGAGATGGCGAGCCTCGCGTTGCCACAGCAACCCCAGGTCGCGATGATCCAGACAGTGTGCAGCGATGGCGCGGAAGACGTCGTCGAGGCAGCGGTGGTCCTCGGACTCGATCACCGAGATGAACTGACGGATCTGTTCCTCGACGACGTTTAGCAGAAGCTGGTGCTTGCCCGGAAAGTGACGGTACAGAGCCGACGGCCCGATGGCGACGGCCTCGGCGACGTCACTCATGCTCACATGCTCGAAACCTCGAGTGGCGAACAGGTCGTTGGCGGCCAGCAGGATCAGTTCACGGCGGTTCGAGGGACGGGTTCCACGTTGTGGGGGGTCGATCCGGGCGGACGTTGGCACCGCACACTCCTGATTGGTCATGACCGCCCGAGCGATGAACTCGGACATGCTCTCGCTCGGCAGTGGAACATTCCGGCCTGCCACCATATCCGCCGACTGCTGCAGACACGTATTGGCGATGCGCACCGTTTCGGACCCGAGCTGGGGCACACCGTTTCGGACCCGAGCTGGGGCACACCGTATCGACCGGATCGAGTGAATGCGGGGCGATTGCCGTCCGTTGCGGTACGGCGTGAGGCTGGTCAAGAAGTTCCGGATGCTGGTCCGAGAGGCGTCGTGCTCTGCAAGAAGGTCTCCTCCCGTGACGTCAGATCATGAGGCCGCCACCGCAGATCAGCGTCTGGGCGCTGACGTAGTCAGACTCGGGCAGGCAGAACAGCGACACCGCCCCGGCCGCTTCCTCGGGGGTCCCGGCGCGACCCAGTGGGACAGCGGTCTTGAGCCCCTCGAGAAGCTCTGGATTGACCCCCACCTGCAACGTCCTCCCTTCGACGTCGATGGTGCTGTCGCCGTCGGCCGAGGCTTCGGTCAGCCGGGTGAGGATGAAGCCGAAGGCAACGGTGTTGACGGTGACGTTGTAGCGCCCCCACTCCTTGGCCAGAGTCTTGGTCAGTCCGGTGATGCCGGCCTTGGCGGACGCGTAGTTCGCCTGTCCAACGTTGCCGCCGAGTCCAGCCACCGAGGAGATGTTCACGACCTTGCGACCAGGCACCGCCTCACCGGCGGCGCGTTCTGCCTTGACCTGCTGTGAGATGACGGGCTGGGCGGCTCGCAGGATCCGGAACGGAGCCTTGAGGTGGACGTCGATGATCGCGTCCCACTGCTCGTCCGTCATCTTCTGAACGACCGAGTCCCAGGTGTACCCGGCGTTGTTGACGACGATGTCGAGTCCGCCGAATGCATCGACTCCCGACTGGACGAACCGCTCGGCGAAGCCGTCCTCGACGACACTCCCGCTGCATGCAATGGCAGAGCCGCCAGCCTCCAGGATCGCTTGGACGGTCTCGTGTGCAGGCTCATGGTCGAGATCATTGACGACGACGGAAGCGCCTTCTGAGGCTAGCTTGAGGGCCACCTCGCGGCCAATGCCGCGGCCGGACCCGGTGACGAGGGCAATCTTGCCGTTGAGCTTTGCCATGGTGTTCCTTCAGTTCAGGGTGATGGTGGCGTCACCGGTGAGGGTGACTGTGCCGTCGGACAGCGTGACGGCGAGTTCGAGGGTGGCGAGGTCGCCGTCGAACGCCGTCACCCGGCCGGTGCAGGTGGGCTGCGCATTGACCGGCGTGATGGCGGAGAATCGGGTCCGTAGCGAGCGAAGTCGGTCAGGTCCCGCCCAGGTGCTCACGAGGCGTCCGAGATAGGCCATCGACAGCATGCCGTGGGCGAAGACGTCGTCAATTCCGGCCGAGCGGGCCACGTCCACATCGATGTGCATTGGATTGTGATCGCCTGATGCCCCGGCGAACAGCGCTAGCGTCGCGCGGCTGATCGGCGGCAGCTTGAGCGGAGGAAGCTGGGTGCCGACGGCGATGGTGGTGATGTCGAGGGTGCTCACCGGGGGACCTCCGGGTTTCGGACGATGAAAGTGGACGTGGCGCGGGCGATGAGCTCGTCGCTGCGGGTGTACACGGTCTCCTTGCAGATGAACTCCAGCGCGCCGCCTTGCTTGTCGAACACGTCCGTGATCGCCGGTCGCACGTGGACCGTGTCGCCTGCGTACAGGGTTGTCGCGTAGGTGAACGTCTGCTCGCCGTGCAGGACTCGACGCAGGTCGACCCCGAGCGCGCTCAGGTACGCGAACGGGTCGGTCGACTCGAGCTCGAGGGAGAAGAAGAACGTCGGCGGGACGAGAAGGTCGGTATGGCCGGCAGCATGGGCTGCCTCGACGTCCATGTAGACCGGATCGGTCTCGCCGATGCTCTGGGCGAAGAAGCGGATCCGCCCCCGTTCGATGGTGGTCTCATGAGCGGGGAGGGTGAGTGCCTTGGCCTTGGCGGTGTCGATCGGCACGTCAGCTCGCCTTCTCATAGAGCGTGACCACGGCAGCGCCACCGAGACCGATGTTGTGCTGCAGTCCGACCCGGGCTCCCTCGACTTGCCGCCCATCAGCTTCGCCGCGCAACTGCCAGGTCAGCTCTGCGCATTGGGCAAGCCCGGTGGCACCGAGCGGATGGCCCTTGGACAGCAGACCACCCGAAGGATTGGTGACGACGCGACCACCGTAGGTGTTGTCGCCGTCGTGGATGAAGCGTTCAGCCGTTCCCTCAGGTGTGAGGCGAAGTGCTTCGTAGCTCAGTAGCTCGTTGGAGGTGAAGCAGTCGTGAAGCTCGACGACGTCCACGTCTCGCGGGTCGATCCCGGCTTGATCGTAGACAGCGTCGGCGGCGGTCTGGGCCATGTTGAATCCGACGAGCCGTTCCATCGATCCGGTGAAGCTGTCGGGAGTGTCCGTGGTGAGCGACTGCGCGGTGATCGCGACATCGGTGCGCAGTCCGTGACGCCGGGCGAAGTCCTGGCTGGTGACGATGGCCGCTGCCGCACCGCAGGTGGGTGGGCAGCACTGCAGGCGCGTCAACGGTCCGTGGATGGAAGGGGAAGCGAGGACCTCGTCGACGCTGACCGGGTCGCGGAACACTGCGTAGGGGTTGTTCGCTGCGTGCTGGCGTGCCTTGACCGAGATCTTCGCGAACGTCTCGGGCCTGGTGCCGTGGCGTTCGGCGTATGCGGCTCCAGCGCCGCCGAAGAGCTGAGCAGCAAACGGAGCCTCACTTGAGCCCTGGGCCTGTCGGGCGACCTGCGTGAAGCCGTCGAACGGACTCGGCCTGTCCTCCCACATCGCATCGAGTGCTCCGGGGCGCATCTGCTCGAACCCGAATGCCAGAACGCACTCGGCGGCGCCGCTGGTCACGGCCTGCCGCGCGAGCCACAGGGCCGACGACCCGGTGGAACAGTTGTTGTTGACATTGATGATCGGCATGCCGGTGGGGCCAAGCTCGTAGAGCGCCCGCTGGCCGCTGGTCGAGTCTCCATAGACGTAACCGGCATAGGCCTGCTGAACATGGTCGAGCGTGAGTGCGGCGTCATCGAGGGCAGCGGCGACGGCTTCGGCAGCCATCGTGGTGTAGGGCGCACTGAGACGTGGCGTGGTGAACGGGACCATCCCAACACCAGTGACGACGGTTCGTCGCATCAAAGCCTCCTAGGAATGTATGTTCATTTAGATGACGATAGCGCTTCTGAAGTAAGGCCATAGGTCTCAAGAATTTTCGGCCAGTTATTCACATAGTAGCTCAGGTGATCCATCCGTGCGATCGCGTGTGCCTCACGGCGTACCCCTGTGGCGAAGCCGGGGGCGATCGGCGGCCGGTATGCAAACTGATATGACAGGCCGAGGAGGTACTCGGACGGACTCGTCATGAAAGTTCATTGGTTCGATCCGACGAGTGGCTCCACTCGTCCTGGTAGGTCAGCGACGCGGCTGGACTCAGAGCCGACCGGCTCGCCTTGCCCGGCAGCAGATTGAGTGCCGTGCGTGGTCCACTCTGCCGCTCTCGCTGAGCGACGTCGCGGTTGAGATCGGCCGGCTCATCGTTCAGCATCGCCACACGAAAGCGGTGACGCCGGTCGCACAGGCCGCGCCGCATGTCCTGGGCTCGAGCACGCCGACGTGGTGATCCAGTCAGGTGGACACTCGGAGCCCCGAACTTGGCGGAGGACGCGAATCTCGGCATACTGAACACCGTTCAGCCTGAACAGTGTTCAGGTCCTTGCCGACGGGAGATCGCCTGCCATGACCGAGATGTTTCACGCGATGGCCTCCGCCGCACTTGCGGGCCGACCCGCCACCGAGCAGGAGGCGCTCGCAGTCCTCAGGTCGCCCGATGAGAAGATCCTGGACGTGGTCGCCGCGGCGTCGCGGCTGCGCCGCCGGTACTTCGCCGACACGGTCAAGGTCAACTACCTCGTCAACCTCAGGTCCGGGTTGTGCCCGGAGGACTGCGGGTACTGCTCGCAGCGCCTCGGGTCGCAGGCCGACGTCCTGACCTACTCGTGGCTCTCGCCCGAGGACGCTCTGGAGCAGGCCGGTCACGGTCTGGCCGGTGGGGCCCGCCGCATCTGCATGGTGGCCAGCGGACGGGGCCCGAGCAACCGCGACGTCGACCGCGTCGCCACCATGGCGCGTGCCATCAAGGACGAGGACCCTGCAGTCGAGGTGTGCGCCTGCCTGGGCCTGCTCAAGGACGGCCAGGCCGCGCGCCTGCGTGAGGCCGGCGTCGACGCCTACAACCACAACATCAACACGGCACGGTCCCACCACGACGAGATCGTCACGACCCACACCTACGACGATCGCGTCGACACGCTCGAGCAGGCCAAGGGCGCCGGCCTGTCGCCCTGCTCCGGACTGATCGCCGGACTGGGCGAGTCCGACGAACAGCTGATCGAGGCCCTGTCTGCCCTCCGGGAGCTCGGCTCGGACTCCATCCCCATCAACTTCCTGATGCCGTTCGACGGGACGCCGCTGGAGGCCGGCGCCGCGGACCTGACACCGCTGAGGTGCCTGAGGATCATGGCGGCCGCCCGGTTCATGTGCCCGCAGACGGAGATCAGGATCGCCGCCGGCCGCGAGATGCACCTGCGCTCCGCCCAGGGCTTGGCACTGCATGTGGCCAACTCGATCTTCCTCGGTGACTACCTGACGGCGGAGGGCCAGGCGGCCCGAGACGACCTCGAGCTGATTCGCGACCAGGGCTTCGTCGTCCTCGGCGCCGACGAGCCGCCGATGCCCGCTGATCGTCAGGCCGTCACCACCGCGGCGCGCCGGCGAGGCGCCGGCACCGACCTGCCCGCGAATGCCTGACACCGTCGCCGGGGCGTTCGGTCTGATCGAGCGGGACCACGGCCTGGTGTGGCATCCCTACGCCCCGCTCGACGGTCCGCGGCCCTACGCCGTGGACTCAGCGGAGGGCATCCGTCTGAGCCTGACCGCGAGCTCCGGTGAGACCTTCGAGGCCATCGATGCCATGTCGTCGTGGTGGTGCGCGGTCCACGGGTATCGCCACCGGTCCCTGGACGCCGCGGCGCACGCACAGATCGACATGTTCAGCCATGTCATGTTCGGCGGGCTGACCCACGCGCCCGCCGTCCGGCTGGCCGAACGGCTGACGGCGATGGCACCTGGTCCGATGGCCCACGTGTTCTTTGCCGACTCCGGATCGGTGTCGGTCGAGGTCGCCGTCAAGCTCTCGCTCCAGTACCAGGCGGCGCGACGTCGCCCGGGCCGGCAGCGCATCCTGACGGTGCGCGGCGGGTACCACGGCGACACCTTCGTCGCGATGAGCGTCTGCGACCCGGTCGACGGGATGCATGCCAGTTTCGGATCGATCCTTCCGCGCCAGGTCTTCGCCCCCCGGCCGCCGCAGGCACGCCTCGTGGAACAGCCCGGTGGCGCCACCACCTGGGAGGTGGACGATCACGAGCTTGACGTGTGGGCCGACGTGATGAGAGCCAGCGCCGCCGAGCACGCGGACGAGGTCGCCGCTATCGTCGTCGAACCGATCCTCCAGGGCGCCGGCGGCATGCGGGCCTACCACCCAGATTGCCTGCGGGTGCTGCGGGAGATCGCCGACGAGCACGACCTCCTGCTCGTCCTCGACGAGATCGCGACCGGGTTCGGGCGCACCGGGCGCCTGTTCGCCGCCGACTGGGCCGACGTCGCCCCCGACGTGCTCTGCGTCGGCAAGGCCCTGACCGGCGGGTACCTCAGCCTCGCCGCAGTCCTCACCACCGGAGAGGTCGGCAGCCTCATCACCGGATCGCAGCACCGCTCGCTCCTGCACGGGCCCACCTTCATGGCGAACCCGCTGGCCTGCTCGGTCGCGAACGCATCGCTCGACCTCGTCGAGGCGAGCTGGCAGGCGTCCGTCGGGAGCATCTCGACGCTCCTGCGCCACCACCTGCAGGCTGCCAGGACGATCGATGGTGTCGTCGACGTCCGCGTGCTCGGCGCGGTGGGCGTCGTCGAGCTCGCCGAGCCCGTGGACGTGGCAGTGGCTACGCGCACGGCGTTGGAGCACGGCGTGTGGATCCGGCCCTTCCGCAACCTCATCTACACGATGCCGCCCTACGTCTGCGAGCCCGACGACGTCGCGGCCATCGCGCAGGCCATGGTCCACGCCTGCGCGGCCTGCGCCGCATGAGCGCCACCTGGCAGGCCTGGCTTGCACAGCGCGCTGAGGTCCGGTTTGCCCGTGGCATGCAGCGGCACGACCGCGTGCTGCGCACGGGCGCCGTGACCGACCTGGCCTCCAACGACTACCTCGGGCTCTCGCAGCACCCCCGCGTGGTGGAGGCCGCATGCGCAGCGGCGCGCCGGCACGGAGCATCGGCGGCCGGCAGCCGGCTCGTCACCGGCACCCTGCCCCTTCACCACGAGCTCGAGGCCAGGCTGTGCGACCTGACCGGTCAGCCAAGCGGTCTGGTCTTCTCCACGGGCTACGCCGCGAACCTCGGGGTGATCGCCGCTCTCGCCGGACGGGGCTCGCAGATCCTCCTCGACGCCCACGCTCACGCGTCCCTGCACGACGCGGCACGCGTGTCCCGAGCTCCCTACGACACCTTCGCCCACAACGACCCGGCCGACCTCGAGCGGGCCCTTGCGCACCGCAAGGGGTCGCGCCTCATCGTGGCGGTGGAGTCGATCTACTCCGTGCTCGGCGACGCGGCGCCTCTACGTGAGCTGGCCGAGGTGTGTGCACGTCACGACGCCCTCCTCGTGGTGGACGAGGCGCACGGGATCGGTGTTGCGGGTCGCGGCGCCGGGCTCGTCCGCGAGCTCGGCCTGCACCACAGCGACACCGTCGTCGTCACCGTCACCCTGTCGAAAGCGATCGGCTCACAAGGGGGCGCCGTGCTCGGCACCCCGGCTCTGCGCGAGCACCTGGTCAACGTGGCCCGCAGCTTCATCTTCGACACCGGGCTGAGCCCGGCCAACGCCGGTGCTGCCGCGGCAGCGGTCGAGCTCATCGCCGAAGACTCGAGACTCGCTTCGGCGGTCCGCGCCAACGCGCAGATCATTGCCTCGACCTGCCAGATCGCTCCCGCTGCCGGGGCTGTCCAGTCGCTCCCGCTCGGATCACCCACCGCCGCCGTGGAGGCAGCGCGGCGGCTGCGTGAGAACGGCGTTCTCGTGGGGTGCTTTCGTCCCCCGAGCGTCCCTGACGGCATCTCCCGCCTGCGGGTGACGGCCCGCGCGGACCTGGCCGCCGGTGCCGTGCAGGAGGCCGCGAGCCAGGTGCGAGATGCCGCGTGCGACGTCGCAGACGAGAAGCACGATGCCCAGGCGTGAGTCGTGGCCGGCGCCGCGAGTGCTGCTTGTCACCGGCACGGACACCGGTGTGGGCAAGACTGTCGTCAGCGCGGCGCTTGCCGCTGCCCTGCACAGCCGGAAGCGTCGGGTCGCGGTGTACAAGCCCGTCCAGACCGGTGTGCGTCCCGGTGAGCCTGGTGACATGGAGGAGGTGGCCAGGCTCGCCGCGGTCCATACCCACGAGGGCGCCCGCCTGGTCGCCCCCATGGCACCACGTGCGGTGGCCGAGCTGGAGTGCGTCGAACTCCCGACCCTCGACGACCACGCCGAGGCGGTCGCCGGACTGCTCGACGGACACGACGTGGTGGTCGTGGAGGGGTCGGGCGGTCTGCTCGTCGAGCTCACCGACGCGGGCGAGGACCTCGCATCCCTGGCCGAGTGCCTTCCCGACAGCGCCACCGTGGTCGCTGCACGAAGCGGCCTCGGCACCCTGAACCACACCTTCCTCACGCTTGAAGCCCTGTCACGGCGAGGTCTGTGGACGCTCGGAACCGTCCTCGGTGCGTGGCCCGAGCAGCCCGATGCCATCGCGGTCTCGAACCGCCGACGACTCGAGGATGCGCCGGGCGGTCTGGTCGGTGTGGTGCCCGAGCGTGCGCCGAGAACGCCGACCGTCGACTTCCGGCGCGAGGCCACCACCTGGCTGGGCGACGTGACCCGGCTCTGGGATCCGGTGCCAGCCGGCGTGTCCTGCGGCGAAGGACCCACCTAGACGACGAGCTCTGGGACCACCGCCTCCACCGGTGCGTGATGCCGGTCGAGTCCCCTTGCAGGCGGTGCTCATGTCATCGAGACGGCCACCACCGGGTGGGCGTGCACCCGGTGGGGTTGCGTGGCTGTTCGCGTGTCCGAGGGCGCCGCACTCCGGCCCAGGGCACTCGCACGAACCTCACGCGCCACTCAGCGGCGTGGTCGAAAGAGCGTGGCCTCGAAGCGGTAGGCGTCCCCCCGATAGGTCAACTGCCCGTACAGGACGGGGAGGTCGCGCAGGTCGAAGGTGACCTCGTCGCCCACGAGGACGGGCATGCCAGGGTCGATCCCGAGGAGCTCGGCGGTCCGATCGTCAGCGCCGTCGGCACGCACCGAGTAGTTGCTTCGAGCGACCTGCACGTCGCAGACCGTCTCAAGAACCTGGTACAGCGAGGCGTCGCTCAGATCGACGTCGGCCAGTCCAGGTGCTCGTGCGAGGGACACCACCGTGCGATCGACGGAGACGGGCACGCCGTCGAGGCTTCGCAGCCGATGGATGTCGAGGAGGGGGGACGTGGGCGGGAGGGACAGCCGTTCGGCCTCCTCGTGCCGGACCGGTCGCTGCGTCGAGCTCAGAACTCGTGTAGTCGGCTTCAGTCCACGCGCGTGCGCCATGTCTGTGAAGCTCTGCAGCTCATTGGGTGGATCACTCAGCATGTTGGCGGTGACGAACCAGCCGCGTTGCGGGGAGGAACTCAAGACTCCTTGCTGGGCGAGGTCCTTGAGAGCTTGGCGGAGCGTCTCGCGGCTGACATCGAGCTGCGCGGCCAAGGAGCGCTCGCTCGGTAGGCGCTTGCCGGGGGAGAAGACACCGTTCTCCACGGCCGCCAGGACGGCTCTCCGGGACGATTCGATGGCCGAGACCGCGGCACTCATCTTCTCTCCTCCTGCTCCAGGGCTTGTCGGGCAAGGATCTCGGCGCCCACCAGACCGGCACGATCCCCGAAGTGGCTGATCTCGATGCTGGCGGCGCCAGGACGATTCTGCACCAGGGCTTCGTAGGAGTCGTACAGGCTGGAGTGCAACGGGCCGGCCGCGGACCCTAGTCCGCCTGTGAGGACGATGCGGTCGGGATCGAGAATCTGCACCACGGCCCAGATGGCATGGGCGAGGGCGTGCCCGGCCTCGTGCAGGAGGACGAGCGCGTCGGCGTCGCCCTCCTCGGCGAGTCGCACCACCTCGCGGGCACCGTCGTCGGGCCGCCGTTGTGTGCGCTCCAGGTACCGGCGCGCGATGCCGGCTCCTGAAGCGACGTCCTCCACGCTCAGACGTCGGCCGGCTCGGGGTTCGCCCACGGGAAGCTGGCCCAGGCCGATGGCCTCGCCGCGTGCACCGACGATCACCCGGCCCGCCTGGATGACGGCGTGCGAGACGCCGGTGCCGACGGAGACGACCACGAGGTTGTCGCAGGGCCGGCCGGCCGTCAGCTCAGCACGTGCGGAGCAGCGGACGTCGGAGTCGACCGCGACGATGGGTGCCACGTCCGCCAGCAGCGATCGCGGCTGTTCGGTCCAGTCCAGTACCTCGTGCGAGGTGAGCCGACCGTCGGGGTCGACATACTCGGGCATCCCGACGCCCACCGCCCGCAACGGAGCGCCGAGGTCAGGGGCGGCATCGCGCAACCGGGTCGCCACCCGATGCAGCTCGCCGAGACCTGGGTCTCGGTCCCCGGTGGGGACGACGTGCTCGGCCACCGTCGTCCCCGCCGCGTCGCGCACGCTCCCGCGGATGGTGCTGCCGCCGACATCAAGCGCCAGTACGGTCATGGCGTCCAGTCGCTGGGTACTGGCCGGGCGCTGCCCATCCAGTACCGCCCGCCGACTCCGTCCTGGTCGACCAGCCGGTAGCACGACCCGGCCGGAAGGAATACTGCATCGCCCGGCGTGAGTGGGAACCACGCCTGCTCGCCCTCCGGCGCGTCCGGCAACAGGACGTACAGAGCGCCCTCCTCGAGGAAGATCAGCGACTCATCGACGGCAACCAACTCCTGACCCAAGTGGCCAGGCATGACGCGGCCCCGTGCGACGGTGAGGTGCTCGGTGTCGACGGCGACGCCCTCGACGTGACGCGCCTGGTCATCGATCAGGCGCCAACGCAGGGAGTCCTCGCCCAGGACGTGGAGTCGGGCCGCAGCCAGGTACTCGGCGCGGGCCTCGGGCCAGCGACCGGCCCATCGGTGGTCGTCGTAGCGCACCTCGCTGAGCATGGGCTGCTGCTTCGCGTAGGTTGAGGCGGTACCGCGCGAGGGCGGCGGAGCGAAGAACTCCAGCACCCGGACAGGGTGATCGGAGGGGTTGAAGACGTGATGCCAGGTGTCGCGGCGGTAGAAGAGCACCTCGCCGGCCGTGACCGGGCGGACCTCGCCGTGCTCGGGATCGGCAGCCCACAAGGTGCCCTCGAGCACGATGTACGTCACGTCGGCGGCGAAGACCGTCGGATTGGTCGGACTGTGCACGAAACGCCGTCCTGGTCCGAGTTCGTAGCGCAGCACGTGCAGGACGTCGCTCGAGGAGTAGACCCGGTCGCTGACGAAGCCTGAATCGGGGTCGCCCCACAAGTGGGAGGCCGCATCCTCCTGGAGGATGACAGTCACCTGGTCGTACACGGGGCGCGGAGTGGCTCGCCGGGGGCGGGCCGGGGCCGTGTTCTCGGATGTCATCGAATCGATCTCCTAAGGCGGGGCGAGGGACGAGAGCAATGTACCAGTCAGGCCAGATAAGAAGAAACAAGTGCAACTGGACAATGATTGGACTAATTGGTCTACTGTAGGGACATGAGCCGCCCAAGGAGAAGTTCCATGAAGAGGACACCAGTGAATCGACGTTGCGTCGCTGTGGGAGTCGGGGCGATGGCGTTGTTGCTGGCCACTGCGTGCACGCCTCCGGGCCAGGACGAACAGGACGCGTCCGAGGTCGAGCCCATCATTGAGCCGGTCACGCCCGAGGAGATTGCCGATCTTGGCGACATCGAGCTCGACGTGTGGGCCGAGGCCGGAGAGGAGGAGACGCTGAACGCGTTCGTCCCGCAGTTCGAGGAGCGCTACCCGAACGTGACCGTGCAGGTCTCCGTCCGCAGCATCGACGACCTGGTGACGACAGTCGTCAACGCCCTGAGCGGTGAGGATCCCCCCGACGTTGCGCAGGGCAACCAGGGCTTCGGCACTGATGGTGCGCTCGTGGAGGCTGGCTTGATCCGCCCGCTCGAGGACCTGGCAGAGGTTTACGGGTGGAACGAGTCCTTCAGTGACCAGTTGCTGGGACCGATGCGGTGGGAGGGCGACGGCTCGCAGTTCCGTGCCGGTGACCTGTACGGCGTCTCTCCTGTCGCCAACAACATCGGTGTCTTCTACAACGCCGACGTCCTCGACGATGCCGGTGTCGACGTCCCGACGACGTTCGGGGAGCTGGAAGACGCGCTTGCCGCGGTGGAGTCCAATGGCGACCTGCCGATCGTGCTTGGCAACGCTGAGCAGTGGCCGGCGTTGCATGTCTACGGCGCACTGCTGGGCTCCTTCGCCGACGCCGACGAAGTCAACGAGTGGGTCAGCGGGACCGATGGCGCCACCTTCGAGACCGATGACAACCTGGATGCTGCGCAGAGGCTGGCGGACTGGACCGAGGCCGGGTACTTCGGTCAGGCCTACAACAGCGTGGGAGTTGACGACGCCGCAGCGCGCTTCGGCGCCGGCGAGGGTGCGTTCATGATCGCGGGCGACTGGTATGCGCCTGCCGTCATCGAGGGCGGTGGCGACCAGTTTGGTTTCATCGCGCCACCGGAGGGCCCGAGTGGCTCACTGGCCAGCATTGGATCGGTCAGCTTCCCGTGGCATATCAGCTCGCACACCGACGCCGAACCTGCGGCGATAGCCTTCGTGGCCGAGATGAACTCGGTGGATAATTCACTCCTGCTGGCCGAAGCCAACCGCATCCCGGTCCAGGCCGGCGACGACGTGGAGTCTCCGGGGCCGATGGCCGCCGATCTCACCGCTGTCAATGAGGCACTGATGGCCGCCGACGGTCAGATCGACTATCTCGACTGGGCCACCCCGGACCTCTACAGCACCTTTGGAAGCGAGTTGCAGAGCCTGATGGCCGGCCGGATCGATCCCTCGGACTTCTTGGCCGCCATCCAGGCGGATTGGGACGACTTCCACGAGGAGCGTTGATCCGAATCGCGACCTCGGTTGTGACTCGCACCAGGAAGCGATCCGCCACCTCCTGGTGGCGGGTCGCCTTCCTCGCCCCGGCGATCGCACTCTACGGGCTCTTCGTGTTGTGGCCGCTGATCCAGACAGCGCAGTTCTCCTTCTACGAATGGGACGGCGTCACGGCGGCGACGCCCGTCGGGTTGGCCAACTATGCCGATGCCATCGGGGACCGGGAGGTCCGGCTGGCGTTGCTACGTTCTTTCGTTTTCGTCGCCTTCTACTGCGTCCTGCCCACGATCATCGGCCTGGTCATGGCGGGCATCATGGCGCGGGTCCGGGTGCGAGGATTGACGTTTTTTCGCGCTGTGCTGTTCATGCCACAGGTCCTGTCGATGGTGGTCGTCGCGGTGGCGTGGCGCTGGATGTATGCGGAGCAGGGCCCCATCAACGCCGCCGTGGACGCTGCGGGCGGAACGCCGAACGCTTTCCTTGGTGACTTCACGCTGGCCCTGCCGGCCGTGGGGCTCATTGGCACGTGGGTGATGTTCGGCCTGTGCATGGTCTTGTTCATCGCTGGTGTGCAGAAGATCCCTGCCGAGCTGTATGAGGCTGCGCGTCTGGACGGCGCCGGCCCGATTCGGGAGTTCTTCACCGTCACCCTGCCCGCGCTGCGGGGCGAGATCATGGTGGCCCTGGTGTTCACGCTGACGATCGCGCTGCGCAACTTCGACATCGTCTGGAACACGACGCGTGGTGGCCCGGGCACGACGACCACGGTGCCGAGCCTCTTCATCTACGACGGAGCGTTTGTCTCGCGCCAGGTCGGAGATGCCGCAGCAATCAGTGTGCTGCTCACGGTGCTGATCCTGGGCCTGACCGCCGTCATTATCAGGGCCCTGCGGGACCGGGAGGCATGATGAGGCAACGTCGCCGAGAATCGATCATCGGGCACGGTGTGCTCATCGTCGCGGCTGTGATCGCGCTGTATCCGTTCCTGTCCATCCTGGCGCTCGCGATGAGTCGACCTGGCGCCCGTCCCACCGGTGCGGGGCTGCCAACCTCGCTCTACTTCGGCAACTTCGCCGAGGCGTGGGAGCGAGGGCTGTTCTCCTCCGCACTGATGTCGAGCCTCATCGTGGCAGTTTCAGTGGTGGTCGGGACGCTCGCGGTGGCGGTGCCGGCGGCCTACGCCCTCGTGCGCGGCCGCTCGATGATTCTGAGCGTGCTGACTGGCGTTCTGCTGCTGGGGTTGGTGATGCCGTATGAGGCCACCGTGATCCCGCTCTACCAGATGTTCCAGTCCTGGGGCCTGCTCAATACCTACTGGGCGCTGATCCTGCCGCAGATTGGGCTGTCGATATCGTTCGCCGTCCTGTGGCTGCGGGTCGCATTCGACCAGACGCCACCTTCGCTCGCCGAGGCGGCGGCCCTCGATGGAGCGTCGCGTCTGCGAACGTTGGTCTCGGTGATCCTCCCGGTCACCATCCCCGCTCTTGTCACCCTCGGAACGCTGCTCTTCCTGTTCACGTGGAACGAGTTCCTGTTGGCGCTGGTTCTCGTGCCGGACGAGCAGTCCGTTCAGACGGCTCCGTTGGCTTTGTCCTTCTTCTCGGGAAATCGCCGGCTGAGCGACCCGGGGACCACTGCAGCCGCCGCCGTGCTGGTGGCGCTGCCGGTTCTCGTGGTCTACATCATGTTCCAACGACGTCTTATTTCCGGGATGTTCTCCGGCGCAGTGAAGGAGTGAAGGTCGTGGCGACCACCGTAGAGATTCTTCCCGATGCCGAGGCCGTGGGCGCGACGTTGGCGTCGCGGATCGCAGACGGTCTTGAGCGCAGCCGACAACAGGGGAGGCCCTATGTTCTCGGTTGCCCCGGTGGCCGGTCTCTGCAACCGACCTATCGCGCGCTTGCAGCCGAGGCGGCCAAGCGAGGGCCCGGTCTCGGACCGTTGCTGATCGTGATGATGGATGACTACGTCGTCGAGCGAGCCGGTGACCTGCGCCCGATTGATCCTGACAGCCACGCCAGTTGCGCGCGTTTCGCCCGCGAGGAGATCGCGGCGATCCTGAGCGCTGCCGGTGTCGTCGACGTCGAGATCTGGCTTCCCGACCCGCAGCGGCCTCAGGACTTCGATGCGCAGATCACCGAGGCGGGAGGCGTCGACCTTTTCCTCCTCGCCAGCGGGGCTTCGGACGGTCACGTGGCCTTCAACCCGCCGGGTACACCGCGTACGGCACGCACCCGGATCGTGGAGTTGGCCGAGACGACGAGGGCAGACAATCTTCAGACCTTCCCCGCTTTCGAGGCGGTAGAGGACGTGCCGCGTCACGGTGTGACGGTCGGCCCCGCCACCATCGTGGATTCCTCACGGGAACTGGCGATGGTGGTGACCGGTGAGGACAAGCACACGGCCTTTCGGCGTCTGGCGGATGCTGCGGACTACGACCCCTTCTGGCCTGCCACGGTGGTCCACGGTGGGCCGCCAGCGACGCTGTACGCGGACACCGCGGCGGCGCAAGGGTCGAGATGAGCGGAGAACGAAGGTGCTCGGCGCACGGGCGGCGTTGGTCGACGACGAATGCGTAGGACCATCGGATCCAGCAGGTTGAGACACCGCAACGGATCTCTCAGGCTCACGTCATGCGTGGGCGAGGCCGCGCCACTGGGCGACCCGATGCCCCAGTGCCCCCAGCTCGGCTGGTCCAGCCTGAGCGGTCTGCTGGAGCATCGCCACGCTGGTCGGGGAGGGAACGACGGTTGAGGTGCCGCGACGGCGGTGGTGCCGAAGAACGAGCTCAGCCAGGGCGGGAACTGTCGCTCCCGGAGGGTGGTACATGGAGTCGGTTGCCCCTCGCTCGTGCCAGTCGCCGACCGGTTGGAGTCCGGCGAGCGGGGCGTCCAACGATGGGTGCGCCATGATGGTGAGCGACAGCAGGCGCTGGCGATGAAGCGGAGACTGATCGCGGTACCTTGACCTGATTGCGTTGGTGCGTCGCTGCCCGTATCGAAGTCGTCCGGAGGTATCCGATGACCATGTTCACCCCGTCCGTCACGATGGCGGCTAGGCGTCTGGCGGTGCCCGGCCACGCCGCGGAATTGGCATTCTGGGCCCGTCGATTGACGGAGGCTGCCGATGAGTTCCCTGGACATAGGCATTCGGAGGTGCGTCGTCCGCGCCGTGGCGAGGTGCAGGTGAGCCTGACGTTCGCGAGCATGCAGGAGGCCGCTGTCTGGGAGTCGAGTGAACGGCGCAGATCCTTGATGGCGGAGGGGGCCGAGCTCACCGACGGCACGTCGACCGTCTCTCTCGCCCTTGCTCAGCCACCCGGCAAGCTGCGTACGGCAGTGGTCGTCTGGTTGGGCCTTTTCCCGTTTGCGCTCCTGCTCAACGCTGTCGGTGGAGTTGCGCTAGACGGTTTGCCTCTGCTGGTGCGTACCTTGGTGACCACGCTGGTGCTGGTGCCTCTCGCGGTGTTCGTCGGTATCCCTGTGATCAACAGGCTCTGGTTCCGTATCGCGGGGGCATCATTTGGACGGTGCGACGCGCGGCAGCGGAGAGCACGCAGTCGTCGCCGCAGCTGAGCGGCGCAGATCGAGTCGCTGCGCGAGTTCCGGGTGCTAGAACACCTGGACGTGGGCGTGTTCGGCATGTTCCAGGTGGGCGTGAAGAGCGGTCCGGTCGACTGGGTACAACGGCCGGCCCATGCCATTGCGCTGCTTGACGGGCGATGGAACGGTCCCGACGGCGCGAGCTGCTTGATATCTCGATTGCCGAGTTTCGGCCCGCCAGGTGCAGAATCCCTGTGCGTGTGTCGCAATGGTCTAGCCTCTCCTTCATGGCGTCCGAACCGGCCGGGGGGCTGACCCCGCCGCAGTACCCGATCGAGTCGGTGGACAACGCACTCAAGATCTTGCTTCTACTGGGTGAGCGGAAGAGTATTCGGCTCAAAGATGCGAGCGCTTACCTCGGCGTGGCGTCCTCCACTGCCCATCGTCTGTTGGCGATGCTGCAGTATAGGGGGTTTGTCCGGCAGAGTTCGGAGACTAGGGCCTACGAACCAGGTCCGGCCCTCAGTAGTGTCGCGTTCGCACTCATGCGTCGGGTTGACGTCCGGGAAAGAGCGCACCCGGTTCTGGAGCGGCTCAGCGCTGCTGTCGGTGAGACCGTGCACCTCGGCCGGCTGGATGGCCCGTCCGTGTTCTTTGTCGACTCGGTTGAGAGTCCGCGGACCGTCCGGGTGGGGTCTCGACTAGGAATGACCATGCCCGCGCACTGCACTTCCACTGGCAAGGCTCTTCTGGCATCTCTTGATACTGAGGCGTTGAGGAAGTTGTACCCGCGGCAGAAGCTCACGGCACTGACGCCGACCTCGATTGTCAGCCGCGACGAGCTGGAGCGAGAGCTCGACCGTGTACGTGAGCGCGGTTACGCGACCAGCAACGAGGAGAGCGAAGAAGGCGTCTCCTCCGTCTCGACCTTCCTGGGCGACTTCTCGGGTTCCCGATACGCAATCAATGTCTCCGCGCCGACCCCTCGCATGCCAGAGGCGATTCGGCTCGAGGTCGCCGGCGAGGTGCTCGCCGCCGCGGACGAGATCAAGTCCTACTTCCTCTGACCCACGGCGGCTCGGATGCGGTCACCGGCACCCCGGTCGTATACCCAGGCCGGTCGCGGATGCCAGATGGATCCCGCGGCTCTCGACTAACGCACCTTTCCTCTGTATAACAGAATCTATCTCTATTTTGGGGAGGATTCGATGATCAGTGCGGAAGTGGACAAGATCCTGGACCGTCAGTGGGGGGTCGTGGTCGGCGGCACCGAGGGCGCGGGAGTCTCGGCGCGAACGTACGAGGTCGAGAACCCGGCCACCGAGGAGGCGATCGCCGACGTCCAAGACGCGTCCCCGGAGGATGTCGACCGCGCAGTTCGTTCGGCTTCCGACGCTTCGGTCGAGTGGGCTCAATGGCATCCGAGAGACCGTGGGCGTCGGTTGCGGGCGCTCGCCGATGCGCTTCGTGAACATACTGACGAGCTTTCCCTGCTCGATGCGCTCGACTCGGGGAACCCGCGCTCCGCCATGAGGAATGACGTGGCGTGGGGCGCGGATGTTCTCGACCTCTTCGCGGACGCCGCCTCAGCTCTGGACGGCGATGCAGTCAGGGCCAGCGTGGAGAACCTCCATTACACCGAGCGGGCACCATTCGGAGTCGTGGCGCGAATCGTTCCCTTCAACCATCCGATCTTCTTTGCCGCGGCCAAGGTGGCGGCTCCGTTGATGGCGGGAAACTCCGTAGTGCTCAAGCCATCGGACCTCACCCCGCTGTCGGCGATCCGGCTGGGCGAGATTGCCCAGGACATCCTTCCGCCCGGCACCATGTCGGTCCTCACTGCACAGGGTCCGGGCGCGGGCAGGGCGCTCGTGCAGCACCCCTTGATTCGTCGGATCGGCTTCATCGGCAGCGAGCAGGTGGGCCGCGCGATCCAAGCCGACGCTGCCTCGGTCGGCGTCAAGGAGGTGAGTCTGGAGCTGGGTGGGAAGAACGCGTTGATCGCCTGCGCTGACGCTGACGTGGCCGCGACCGCCCAGGGCATCGTCAACGGGATGAACTTCGCGTGGTCCCAGGGGCAGTCGTGCGGTTCGACGTCTCGCGTCCTGCTGCAGGAGTCGATCGCAGATGAGGTCATGGCAGCAGTCGTGGAGCGGGTCGAGTCCCTCAGGCAGGGCAACCCGGTTGACCAGGGGACGGAGATGGGGCCACTTGCGTCCCGGGAGCAGTACGACAAGTCGATGCGGTACATCGAGTCGGCGCACGGCGAGGGCGCCACTCTGGTGACCGGTGGCGGGCGGCCGGCAGGCGCGGAGTTTGCGAGAGGCCACTATGTCCAGCCGACCGTATTCGATCGCGTGACCCCTGACATGAGGTTGGCGCGAGAAGAGGTCTTCGGTCCGGTCATGGCCGTCACACGTTTCAGCGATGAGGCCGAGGCCGTCAGGATCGCCAACGCCCTCGACTTCGGCCTGACGGCCAGCATCTGGACCCGGGATGTGTCACGCGCCATCAGACTGTCGAGGGCGGTCGAGGCTGGATACGTGTGGATCAATGGGTCATCACGCCATTTCTGGGGGATGCCGTTCGGAGGCATGAAGTCCTCTGGCATCGGGCGCGAGGAGAGCATCGAGGAGCTCATCAGCTACACCGAGCTCAAGGCGGTGAACGTGCTTGTCTGACCTCAGTGCGTCGAGGTCGGGCGCGGACCTGGTTGTCGACTGCCTCGTAACCGAGGGGGTCACGAGCGTCTTCGGGCTCCCGGGCACGACGATCATGGAGCTGATCGACAGCCTGGCTCGCCGGGAGGGGATCGGCTACCTGTCGACCCGTCACGAGCAGGTCGCAGCGTTCATGGCTGACGGTTTCTCCAGGTCAGGGGCAGGCCTAGGAGTTGCCGTTGTGAGTCGGGGCCCGGGTGCCGCCAATGCTGCGATCGCTGTGCAGAATGCTCACGACGAGTCCGTCCCGATGCTCCTGCTGGTGGGGCAGGTCCCCGGACAGATCGTGGAGCGCGGGGCGTTCGAGGAGATGGATGTCGTCGCGTCGTTCGGACCGTTCTGCAAGTGGGCCGTCGAGATCCGCCAGGTGGACCGGGTCCCCGAACTCCTTCAACGCGCCGTGCGGACAGCGGTCGCAGGTCGTCCGGGCCCTGTCGTCGTATCGATTCCGCTTGACGTCTTACAGACGCCGACCGATATCCAGCCCGCCCGCCGTTTTCGACAGCACCCCCCAGGGCCTGATCCAGCAGCGATTCATTCCGCAGTCGATCTCCTTGAGAGGGCAACATCGCCGGTCATCGTGCTCGGCGGCGGCGCGTCAGCGGCTGACCCGGCGGAGGTCGAACGGTTGGCGGAGCGTTCGGGCTCTCCCGTGGTCACGACCTGGATGCGTAAGGGACAGGTTCCGAACGATTCGCCGTGCTTCGTTGGCTCCCTGGGTTATGGCGCCTTCACGTCAACGGAGGCGGTGGTCGAGTCGGCCGACGTGATCCTCGCGATCGGATGTCGCTTCTCTGAGTTCAGCACCAAGCGATGGACGATCATTCCGGCGGAGGCTTCGTTGATCCATGTCGACATCGACCCGACGGAGCTCGGACGGATCTACATCCCGGAGGTGGGCCTGGTGGCTGACGCCTCTCTCGCGCTCTCGGCCCTCAACGCCCAGCTTGAGACACGGGCTCCTGTGGCCGGGGCGGCGGCGCGATCTGCGCGGCTGTTAGGGCTGCGCGACCGATTTAACGAAGACGCCCGGGTCAGCCTTGGAACCGTTGAGCCGGGCTCCCTCGAGACGGTGGCTTCGCCCGCCCTGGTCGTGGCACTCCAGCGGCTTGTGGATCGTGACGACGTGGTCCTCGTCCAGGACGTCCACAGCTTCGGACCGTGGATTCATCGGTACGTGCGGTTCGATCGCATCGGCGCGTTCTACGGTTCAGCGGGGGGCGCGATGGCCTGGGGCTTCCCTGCATCGATCGGGATCGCCTTGGGTCGGCCGGATTCCCGGGTGGTTTCGATCAGCGGGGACGGCAGTTTCTGGATGGTCGCTCAGGACTTCGAAACCTGTGTCCGTGAGGCGATTCCTGTGGTGAATCTAGTGGTCAACAACTTCGCCTACGGAAACACCAGAGACCGCCAGCGCTTCGCACACGACGGTCGATACGCCGGGGTCTTTCTGGGTAACCCGGACTTTGGGGAGTTCGCTCGCATGCTGGGCGGATACGGGGAGAGGGTCACTGATCCGCTCGACCTGGGCGCCGCAATCGACCGGGCGTTGGCTCAGGACAAACCGGCCATCGTGGACATCGTCCAGGATCAAATGGAGGGCCTCCCGAACGGTCTGGAGCCGCTGACGACACGCGAGTCTTGAGAGGGACGCACTGAGCGGGGTCTTCCTTGACGGCCGCGCCGAACGGAGCATACTCTTATCAAAAGAAACAGTCTCTGTAAGACAGAACTGGAGTCACTGAGATGATGGCTGACCTCGACGAAGTCCTGGCCGATGTGCGACGGGGAATGATCCCCGCTCATATCTACAACGATGCGGAGATCTTCCGGCTCGAGAAGGAGAGGTTGTTCAGTCGTGCCTGGCTCTTTGTGGCCCATGAGTCCGAGATTCCGCAGGCCGGCGACTACGTGGTGCGTCGGGTACTGGACGACTCTTTCATCATCAGTCGTGACCAGTCCGGGGAGATCCACGCGATGTTCAACATGTGCCTGCATCGGGGCATGCAGGTCTGCCGCGCCGAGCAGGGAAACGCATCGCACTTCCGGTGCCCCTACCACGGATGGAGCTACCGCAACGACGGTCGCATTGTGGGCCTGCCGTTCCACAAGGAGGCGTACGGCGGTGAGGCGGGCTTCAGCAAGAAGGGCCAGACCCTCCTGCCAGCGCCGGCCATGGACGTGTACAACGGACTGATCTTTATCTCCATGGATCCCGAGGCCCCGCCCCTAGTGGACTACCTGGGGGACTTCGCGTTCTACATCGACTACTACACCAAGCAGAGTCCGAGCGGGATCGAGCTGCGGGGTCCTCAGCGGTGGCGTGTCAAGGCGAACTGGAAGATCGGCGCCGAGAACTTCGCCGGCGACATGTACCACACGCCCCAGACGCACACCAGCGTCGTGGAGATCGGGCTTTTCCGTGAACCCAAGGCCGAGAAGCGCAAGGACGGCAACACATACTGGGCCGGGCGGGGAGGCGGCACGACGTACAAGTTGCCGGAGGGCAGCCTCGAGGAGCGACTGCGGTACATCGGATACCCGGACGAGATGATCAAACGGATGAAGGACATGTGGTCTGATGCGCAGCTTGAGGTCGTCGGACGAGACGGCTTCATGATCTCAGCCGCCTCGGCGTTCCCGAACATGAGTTTCGTCCACAACTGGCCGAAGGTCGAAGAGGATTCCGACGATGTGCTGCCGTTTATCTCTCTCCGGACGTGGGTTCCCATCAGTGAAGACGAAACCGAGGTTTACTCCTGGTTCGCGGTCGACAAGGAAGCGCCGGAAGAGTTCAAAGACCTGTCCTACAAGGCTTACCTGATGTGCTTCGGCAGCACGGGGATGTTCGAGCAGGACGACGTCGAGAACTGGGTCTCACTCACCAGCACTGCCGGTGGCTCGATGGCGAAACGGCTGCTTCTCAACAGCCGGATGGGAATGCTCAAGGACGACTCTCCGGTCGTCGAGGCGTTGTCGCCTGAGCAGTTCGCTGGCCCTGGCGTCGCCCACGTCGGATACGGCGAGTACAACCAGCGGCACCTTCTCGAGGAGTGGGCTGCCCACTTGGAACAAGGCCCCGTGGCGGTCAAGAGCCATCAGGTCGGTGTGGGTGCCGAGCAAGAGGGAACAGTATGACGACCTACGTCCCGATCGATTCGGAGACCTCGCCGTTGGGCGCCGGAGCATCCTCGACGGAGTCTGTCGGGGAGTCGCTGGAGTTCGATGATTCACGCCACCTGCTCGCGCATCGTTGGCTCGTGGAGGAGGCATATCTGCTTGATCATCAGGACTACGACGCGTGGCTCGACTCGATCGCTGACGACATCCACTACTACATGCCCATCCGCGTCACGACCGCGCTTGGCGCCGGCTACGACACCGCGAAGCGGATGGCCCACTTCGATGAGGACAAGTACTCCCTTAGTCGGCGTGTGGCTCGCTTCGCAACCGAGCACGCCTGGACCGAGGACCCGCCGTCGCGGATCCGGCACCACTTGTCGAACGTCCGAACGTTCGCAACCGAGCACAGCCACGAGTTGATCGTCGAGTCGGCCGTGTTGCTCTTCAGGAGCAGAGGCGACGTCCGAGAGCCCTCGATCATCTCGGCGGGCCGCCGTGACCTGCTTCGCCAGCAGGGTGAGTCCTGGCTGCTCGCGCGGCGTCACATCCTGGTTGATGAGTCCGTGCTGAGAACTCAGAATCTAGCGATCTTCCTATGAGTCTCGAATGGGAAGGTGAGGCGATCGACCGTGACGCTGCCCGTGCCGCGGCGGCTGAGCTGGCGGAGTTCCTCTCCGTGGTCGAAGGCGAGCCGCTCGTCGTCGCGAACGAGTTCTCAGAGATCCGGGTGTCGAAGGTGCTCACCCGCAACGGGGCACGTCTGCTCATCGAGTCTCCCAAGTCGGGACAGTGGGTCTCGCTCGACCCCCTCGAGCTCGAGTCCCTGACGTGGCAGAACACCAGCACCTTTTCTGCCATGGTCGGACATCCGTACGCTCCCTTGTTCTCCGACGGTGCGCCGTGACCGGGTGGCTCGACGGTAAGCGGGTGCTCGTAGTCGGCGCGGGCTCGGGGATCGGACGAGCTGTGGTGGAGTCGTTCATCGATGAAGGCGCACAGGTTGCTGCGCTCGAGCGTGACGCCGCGAAGTGCGAGTCTCTGGGGCGCGAACTGCCGGGCGTTGCGGTGATCGCCGGTGACGCGACGCAACGAGAGGCCAACGATGCCGCCGTCGAGATGACGGTGGAACAGTTCGGCGGACTCGACGTCCTCGTGAACTGTGTCGGCATCTTCGACTTCTACAGGCCGCTGTCCGAGATCGATGGTGACTTGCTCGACGAGGCGTTTGACGAGATGTTCGCGGCGAACGTGAAGAGTCACCTCCACAGCGCCAAGGCGGCCACCGGGGCGCTGAAGCAGACTGGCGGCAACATCGTCCTGACCGAGTCAACCTCCGCCTATTATCCCGGGCGGGGAGGGACGCTCTACGTGGCATCGAAGTTCGCGGTGAGAGGGGTCGTGAAGTCACTGGCCTATGAGCTCGCGCCACAGGTACGGGTCAACGGTGTTGCGCCTGGCGGGACCTTGAGCACTGACCTGCGAGGTCTCTCGTCCTTTGGTCTCGACAGCAAGCGACTCGACGACACCCCCGACCGGGAGTCTGACCTTGCCTCTCGCAACCCCCTCGGCGTCGCGTTGAGCGCGCGCGATCACTCCTGGAGCTTCGTGTTCCTGGCCTCGGATCGGTCTCGTGGGGTCACCGGCGGCGTGGTTCACACCGATGGCGGGATGGGAGTCAAGGTCTAGATGGTCGATCGGATCGCACACGTGAAGGAAGCGAACAAGGACATGGCAACCGTCAAGGCTGACCTGGAACTCTGCCAGGGCTACGCGAACTGCGTCGTCGGCGCCGACGACGTCTTCGATATCGACGAGGACGGGGTCGTCGTCATCCTCGCCGACCAGGTGGCACCCGAGGAGGTCGCCCGAGTCGACGCAGCGGCGCAGAGCTGCCCGGTATCGGCTGTGTGGTTGGAGGACACGTGACCGACGGCGCGGTGATCGTTGGAGGGTCGGTGGCGGGCGCTCGAGTCGCCCGCGCCCTGCGCCAGAACGGCTACCCCCATCCCGTCACGATCATCGAGGCGGAGGATCAGCTCCCCTATGACAAGCCGCCTCTGTCTAAAGCTACTCTCGCTGGGCCCGAGCTCTCTCCGGTGCCGTTGTTGACCGCTGAGGAAGCAGCCGAGCTCGACATCGAGCTGAGGTTGGGGGTGAGAGCGACAAGGCTCGATCTTGAGTCAGCCGTCATTCGCACTTCCGATGGGCAGCAGGTGCCGTACCGCGAGCTGGTCGTTGCCTCGGGCGTCTCGGCTAGGCGGTCTCCGTGGGGCCAGCCAAGCGGAGTGCATCTGCTGCGGACACTGGACGACGCCGGCGCCGTGCGGGCCTCGCTCGATCGTGGTGGCGACGTGGTGATCATCGGTGCGGGATTCATCGGCTCAGAGGTCGCTTCCGCGGCTCGGAAACGGGGCCTGAAGGTGACGATGGTTGACCCTCTCCCGGTGCCCATGGCTCGTCTGCTGGGCGAAGAGCTGGGGGGTCGCCTCACTGACCTGCACATTCGACACGGGGTGGACACCCGATTCGGTGTGGGCGTGGAGACGATCACGCAGGATGAGTCGGGACCGGTTGTGGCGCTTGACGACGGGTCGATCCTTCGAGCTACCACCGTGGTCATCGGTATCGGCACTACGCTCAACACGAACTGGCTCGATGGGTCGGGCCTGGCCCTGGAGGACGGCGTCACCTGTAACGAGTTCTGCCAAGCGGTCGGACAACCCGCCGTGTACGCGGTCGGTGACACGGCACGGTGGCACCATCGACGGCACTCATTGTCGATCCGGACGGAGCATTGGACCAACGCCATCGAGCAAGCGGTCTGTGTTGCATGGAACATCACCCACCCTGACGACCCCAGGGCCTACCAGCCGATCGAGTACGTGTGGAGCGACCAGCACGACTGGAAGATTCATGTCCTCGGCACTCCGGACCCCCTCGTGTCACCGACGCTGATCGACGACGAGGCTGCTGATCGCTGGGTCGCGTTCTGGAGCTCGGAGAATGACGAGATCCTCGGGGGGGTCACCGTGAACTGGTCCAAGGCCTCGGTCGTGCTGCGACGGGCCATGGCCACCCAGGGCACGGCTTCCAGCATCGTCGACAAGCTCACACCGAGCGAGGAGACGATTGCATGAGTTCTGACGGACTTGACGACATCAGGGAGGAGATCGCCGACGCATGTCGCGTCATGGCGATGCGTCGACTGGCACCGGGCATCCTCGGGCACATCAGCGTGCGAATCGACCAGGACCGTCTGGCGATCCGTTGTCGCCATCCGGATGACCGCGGGCTCGCGTTCACCCGGCCGGACGACGTCCGAGTGGTCCGGTTCGACAGCAGCGCTGGGGGACCGGGTGAGCTGGACGGCGGGCATACGCCGCCGTTCGAGCTGCCCCTGCACGCCGCTGTGCTCCGTCGAAGACCCGATGTCACGTGTGTCGTCCACGCTCACCCGGCCGATGTGGTCGCCGCCGATCTTGCTGGACTGCGGATCCGACCCATCGTCGGCGCTTTTGACATCCCCGGAAGCGCCCTAGCGCGCGCCGGAGTGCCAATCTATCCGCGTTCGGTGCTGGTGCGCGATGATCGGCTCGGCGACGAGATGGTCGACCATCTCGGCGAGTCGGCAGCGCTAGTGCTTCGCGGCCACGGCATCACGTCCACTGGGGCCTCCGTCCCGGAAGCGGTGCTGCGGGCGATCTCCCTCAATGGACTGGCCGCTCTGTCATTATCGATCGTCCAGGCGGGCGGACAGCTGCAGGACATTAGTGCCGACGACGTCGCCGAACTGCCCGACTTGGGATCTTCGCTGAACCACCAGACGGCGTGGCAGCATGAGCTCGCCTGTCTGGATCTGTGGTCGGGCATGCCGTCCGTGTGATGCGGACTCCTGCCTGCACTACCTCTGGCGAGGAGTATCGCGGACTCGTCAAGACCCGGTGGTGCACTCCGAGGCTCGGCGGCCTATGGCCGCAGGGCGTACATGGTCGGTGTGGTACTCGCCGTCAGGGGCGACCCATGTCGAGCGAGTTGTGTGTTGCCGCATTGCCTGGCGGTTTCTGCCAGGCGCGCCTCCGTCGTGTTGGCGGCTCCTCCGGTCGTTCATTCGAGGGATCCGGCGGCACTGACAGTGATGCTTGACACAGTCAGTCGAAGCTGTGCATCCTTACTACAGAGAACGTATCTGCACAGCGGAATTGTTTGGTCAGCGGCGGCCGAGAATTCGTCAGTCGCGCGGGCCCCCGGTTCAGTAGTTCCACGAGCTTTGAGCACCTGAGAGGAAACCCGAGTGGCCACGACCTTGGATGGCAGACAGGACCAGAGGGCTGGCGAGAGCGAGTACCTATTCACGATCGACGACCTTTGTGTCACCTACCCGGCTAGCGCAGCCTCCCCGGGGGGCGTTGCCGCGCTGGAGCACATCGACCTAGACGTCCAGGCCGGAGAGTTCGTCTCAGTCGTCGGGCCGTCGGGGTGCGGCAAATCGACCCTCCTCTCGACGGTGGGGGGCTTGCTCACTGGCTTCGACGGGCGGATCAGCGTCCGTGGGGACAGCATCGACGGGCCGCACCCGGACGTCGGCGTCGTGTTCCAGGAGGAGTCGACGTTCCCGTGGCGCAGCGTGCTGAAGAACGTCGAGTTCGGGCTGGAGATGCGCGGCGAGGCAAAGGCCGACCGTCGCCGACGGGCCATGGAGATGCTTGCCATGGTGGGGCTCGAGGACTTTGCTGAGACCTACCCCGGCCACCTCTCCGGGGGGATGAAGCAGCGCGTTGCCATCGCACGAACGTTGGTGATGGAGCCATCGATCCTCCTGATGGACGAGCCTTTCGGCGCACTCGATGAGCAGACGCGCATCATCCTCGGCGAGGAACTCCTGCGCATCCAGCGTGCGCTGGACCAGACTGTCCTGCTCATCACTCACAACATCCAGGAGGCGATCCTCCTCTCCGACCGTGTTGTGGTGCTTAGTGCCCGCCCCGGCCGAATCAAGGCTGTCGTGGATGTCGACCTCCCCAAACAGAGGGACTCGACGCTGCTCGCCACCGACGAGTTCGCCGGCTTGGTGGGCCAGGTGTGGTCCGTGCTTCGCGATGAGTCATTGAAGGCGTTCGCCCAGGAAGACCGCAAGAACGAGGAGCCGACCCATGCGTAAGGTCCTGACCGCCCTGACCCTCCTGACGACGGCGTCACTCACCGCTGCAGCATGTTCGCCCCCAGGAAGCAGCGACTCGGAGGACGGACTGACCCAGGTCGACATCGCATTCTCCAACCCGACGATCTTCACCACGGGCCTTCCCTACTACGTCGCCGTGGATCAAGGCTTCTACGAGGATGCTGGGCTCTCGGTGGATGCCACCTTCACCGGCGGAGGTTCAGAGACGGTGCAGGCGGTGGTTTCTGGAAGCGCCGACATCGGCACCGAGACCAGTGGTCCCTCGGCCATCGGTGCCTACACTTCGGACGCTCCGATCAAGGTCGTCGCTGCTTCGACCACAGGTCTGGACCTGCAGTGGTTCGCCGAGCCTGACAGTGGGCTGGAGGATAGCGCGGACTTGGCCGGCAAGACGATGGGCTATAGCGCCACCGGCGCGTCCAGCCACATCGGCGTCCTGGCGCTCAGCGCCATGCTCGAGGACGAGGGACTGCCGGCCATCCAGGCCGAGGCGATCGGCGGGCCGCCGGACAATCTGACCGCCGTCCAGACCGACCAGATCGATGCAGGGTGGACCCAACCGCCGTTCTTCCTGGACCAGGTGGCCGACGGAGACCTGGTGGTTGTCGCCGATGGTGGCGAGATTGGCGACTACGCCGACGTCGCCATGCGCGTGATCATCGGCAATACGTCCTGGCTGGAGGAGAGTCCGGAGGCAGCCACAACCTTCCTCGAGGTCCATGACCAGACGTGGGCCTGGATCTTCGACAACCCTGAGGAAGCGGTGGCGATCTGGAAGGAAGCCGCGGACCTCGAACCCGCCGAAGACGTCCTGCTGACCTCCTTCGACTACTACGATCGAGAGCAGCTGCGCATCGCACCCCTCGACGGACGCGACGTCATCCTCGACGATGCCGTCGACTACGGTTTCGCGGAGGAGCCGCTGACTGAGGACGAGATCGACGAGCTGTTCGACCTCAGTTATCTCCCGGAGCACTGACGTGACCACCACTCACGACACCGCCCGCCCGTCCTCGGCTCCCGCGCTGGCCAGCGCGGCGACCCGGAGGCCTGGAGGGCCGCGGTTCCCGCTGTGGTTGGTCCGCATCGCACTGATCGCAGCCTTCCTCGTCGCGATCGAGTTCTCGGTGCGAGTCGAGATCATCGACCCGTTCTTCGTGGCACGCCCGAGCAGCGTGCTCGTCCAGATGGGTTCTCTGCTCACCGACAGCGAGTTCCTGAGCCTGGTGGGTATCACGTTGGCCGAGACATTCGTGGCCTTCGGCCTAGCGGCCGTGGTGGGTGTGATCGTGGGGTTCCTGCTCTGGCGATTCCGGGCACTTGGTGATGCATTCGAGCCGCTCGTCGCAGCGCTCTTCTCGTCCCCGATCGTGCTGCTGTACCCGATTTTCCTGGTGATTCTCGGACGCAACTCCGCGGCAATCGTCGCTCTGGCCGCCGTCTTCGCAGTCCTGCCCACGATCCTGTTCACGAAGCAGGCACTCGGTGCGGTGAGCCAGACGATGCTTAACGTGGGCCGCAGCCTGCGCCTGTCGGCCTGGAGCAACTTCCGCTACATCTTGCTACCGGCGGCCGCCCCGACGATCTTCACAGGTCTTCGGATCGCGCTCACCTACGTGCTGATCGTCGTGGTGGCCATGGAGTACATCCTCCAAATCGGTGGGCTGGGTCGCTTTGTCTCCGAGGCATCCCTGCTGTTCCGGGCCACTGACCTCTACGTGTCGGTGGGGCTGATCGTCGTCATCTCCGCGGGCTTCATCTGGTTGATCAACCGTCTGGAGAAGGTGGTGCAGCGATGAGTCCGGTGTGGTCGCTACGGCTCGCGGCTATCGTGGTCTTTCTCGGTCTATGGGAAGGACTCGCGCGTAGTGGGCTCGTCCTGGATACGGTCCTGCCCCCCGCGACCGAGGTGTTTTCTCAGATCTGGGACGTCGTCACTCGACCATCCTTCGGCCTCGATGTCTACGCCTCGCTGTACGCGGTGTTCATCGGCGCCGCCATCGGTGCACTGGTCGCCGTGCCTTTCGGAGCCTTCATGGGGTCGCGTGAGTACCTGCACAGGCTGTTGGACCCACTGGTCTACTACGTGGGCGCGGTCCCCAAGATCATCCTCTTCCCCATCCTCATCCTTTTCTTGGGCACCGGCATCGAGTCTAAGGTTGGTATCGCTGCTATCAGTGCTGCCTTCCCCATCGCCGTCAACACGGCGCTGGCGATCCGGGAGGTCAAGCCGATCCACGTGAAGGCCGCCAGAACAATGGGAACGAGTCGCACCCAGCTGTACCGTTTCGTCTACACCCCCTCGATCCTCGGCCCGATGTTGGGCGGCGCCCGACTGGGCTTGGGCGTGGCGATCACCGCCACACTGCTGGCCGAGACGAAAGTGGCCAATAGCGGTCTCGGTTTCCGGGCGATCGAGTACTACTCGCGGTTGCAGATTTCTGAGATGTACGCACTGCTGCTTGTGGTCTTTGTTGGAGCTGCACTGATCAACCTAGGTTTGAGCCTGCTCATCCGCCGGGCCATGCACTACCAGCAGCAGAGCGTCGATCCATCAGCCTCGGTCGCATGACCGCCCTGCCCGGTGAGCCCTGTGGCCCGGCGGACGTCCTGACTATCCCTGAGGTCGTCCATCAGGCCCGGCGCACCTTGACGGAGGAGGCGTGGCACTACTCGTGTGGAGGAGCCGAGAGCGAGACGACGTTGCGTCGCAACCGCACGGCCTTCTCCGAGCTGGCCCTACTCCCGCGCGTGCTCGCGGGGGCGGGAAAACCAGACACGTCGAGCACCTTCTTGGGTCGACAGCTCGACCTTCCGGTGCTGCTGGCACCGGTCGGATCCATCACGACCTTCCACCCCGACGGCGCCTTGGCATGTGCACGCGTGGCTTCCGGGGCGGGGACCGGAGCGTTCGTCGGAACGTTGTCGCATCCGTCGCTGGAGGCGGTCCGGAACGGATCGGACGCTCCGCTGTACTTCCAGCTCTATATCTACGGCGATCGTGACTGGATGCAGCAGCTCGTCGACCGAGTGGAGGCAGCCGGGTACGACGCGATCTGCGTCACCGTCGACGTCGCGGCCTACGGCCGACGAGAGCGGGACCTGCACAACCGCTACTTCCCGCGGCGAAGCCTCGAGCGCCCCAACCTCGGCGGGTGCAGCGATGTGCCCCAGATGGTCGAGAGCGATGCTTACAACGCTGCGCTGACGTGGGATGACCTGGCGTGGTTGCGCAGTCGGACTCGTCTCCCCCTGATTGTCAAGGGGATCATGGTCGGGGAGGACGCAGCGATCGCTGTCGAGCACGGCATCGACGTCGTCTATGTCTCCAACCACGGCGGGCGACAGCTGGACCACACCCTTGGCAGCATCGACGCGCTGCCGGATGTGGTGGCCGCCGTTGACGGCAGAGCAGACGTGGTGCTCGACAGCGGAATCATGCGCGGAAGCGATGTGGTGAAGGCGCTGGCTTTGGGCGCTAGCGCCGTCGCTATCGGCAAGCTTATGGCCTGGGGCCTCGCCGCAGGGGGTGAGGCCGGTCTGTTGAAGGTGATGCAACTGTTGACGACAGAGTTGGTGACCACGCTGACCAACCTTGGCGTCGGTTCTGTGGAGCAACTGCATCCGGGCTTGGTTCGCCGGGTCTCGCCCGCAGCCGCCTCGTCCTGGCCTGCGGACCTGTGACCGAAGGGCTGGCCCGTCCGCGTCTGGTGTACTTCGAGCGCTGGGTCGACCCGGTTGCTGAAGACATCCTCGGTCAGCGCGACGACGTGGAGCTAGTCAGGCTGCGCTACGCCGACCCCCTGCCTCAGAACCGAGAGGCCATGGCCGTTGCCCACGGATACCAGGTGCAGCCACGGGCCGAGCTGGAGCCGCCTTGGTTTGGAGACGCTGCCCTGCTGAATCAGAGCCCTCGGTTGCTTGCCCTCGCCTCAACCGGAGCCGGCTACGACTACATCGACATCGACGCATGCACCGAGGCAGGAGTGATCGTCTGTCATCAGGGTGGGACCAACGGGGAGGCGGTGGCCGAACATGCGCTCGGACTCATGCTGGCGCTGACCAAACGTCTGATGGTCGCTGACCGAGCGCTGCGGCGCGGCACCCTGACTGACCGGTTTGCGTTGCAAGGAAACGACTTGGCCGGCAAGACCTTGGGCGTGATTGGGCTGGGGACCATAGGCAGTCGGTTGGCTGAGTTGTGCGCAGGCCTTTTCGACATGCGAGTACTAGCGTACGACCCGTACGTCGACGCGGCCACGATCCGAACCCGGCACGCGACCAAGGCTGACCTGGCCGACCTTCTTCACCAGTCTGACTTCGTCTCCGTTCATTGTCCCCGTACATCCGAGACGATGGGCATGCTTGGTGGTCAGGAATTCTCGTCGATGCGACCCAGCGCCTTCTTCATCACGACGGCGCGAGGCGGTATCCATGACGAGTACGCCCTGGCAGATGCCCTACGCGCGGGACGACTCGCCGGTGCTGGCATCGACGTCTTCCTCTCCGAACCGCCTGCCGCAGACCATCCGCTGTTGGCACTGGACACCGTGATCGCCACTCCGCACACCGCTGGCGTGACGGCAGAGGCGGTGCGCGCCATGGCCGGCGGGGCAGCCCGACAGTGGCTGACCGTCTTCAGCGGTCGGCTGCCACCCCGGTTGGTCAACCCGGAGGCTTGGCCCAGATACTGTGACCGATTTGAGCGGCAGTTCGGGTTCGCTCCCGAGCCGCTGTGAGAACGGCGGTTCCGCTGCACCGGCGCCTGTCGGACACGAGGCGTTCATCACGCGGTTCCTGTGACCGCGTGAATGTTCGGGAGAAGGCTTCCGGCGGCCCAAGCTGCGGCGCGAACTCCTGTGAAACTCGCGGCCGCACGGACAAGAAGTGCAGGCCGCACTACGACGGTTGGCTCTGGTGAGCCGCCGCGATCGACGATGGACAGGAGAAGAACGATGCGGGTGACTGACCGTTCGAGAAACTTCACCGCCGACGAAGACGTGCTCCGAAAGGAGCTCGTCGCGGGCAGCCATATCCTCGTGCGTCACGGTGTGCTTGACGCGTTCGGTCATGTGAGCGCCCGGTTAGTTCCGGGCGAGGACGGCTTCTTGCTCTCCCGCAACCTCGCACCGGGTTCGATCACAGCGGATGATCTCCTCGTTCACGACGCCGATGGAGGTGTCGACGACGACCGGGAGCCTTACCTCGAGCGTTTCATCCACGCAGAGATCTACCGTCGTCGGCCCGATGTCACAGCGGTGGTGCATAGCCACTCTCCCTCGGTGATCCCCTTTGGCCTCAGCGATGTTGCCATGCAACCCGTGATCCACATGGCTGGGTTCCTGCCCGAGGTCACGCCCGTCTATGAGATCAGCGACCACGGCGGCGACTCGACTGACTTGCTCATCACCTCCTCGGGCCTAGGTGCTTCGTTGGCTTCGTCTCTCGGCGACGGCGCGGTGGTGCTCATGCGTGGGCACGGTTCGGTCGCTACAGGCTCCTCAGTGCCTGAAGTCGTCTATCGGGCGGTCTACACCGAGATCAATGCTCACGTGCAGCTCCAGGCCGCCAGACTCGGTAACTATCGCACGCTTAGTTCCGGCGAGGCGGAGGCCGCCGATGCCAAGGTGGGGGGTCAGATGCATCGAGCTTGGAACGTCTGGGCAGCAGAGGTCGGCGCTCCTCGGGCCGTTCGTCGATGACCGACTGCGGACGAACGGCGAGGGAGGCTCACCGGAAGACCCGACTGCGGTCTGCTCAGCCGGTCACTGGGGCCAGGACGAAGTCGTACGTCGACTGCCATGTCACGCGGTCGTCCTCCACCTGGCTGTAGGTGCAGACGAGGCTGTCCTTCACGCCGAACACCGCGTCCGAGTTCAGGAACGGGTCTCCGGCCACGAAGGTGTGAGTCACCAGGTCGTGGAAGCCCGAGGCGGTGATCAGGAAGTGCATGTGGGCCGGCCGGTTCGGGTGGCGGCCGAGCTTTTGGAGCAGGGCACCGACGGGACCGTCGTCCGGGATCGGGTAGGCGGTCGGCTTGATGCCACGGAAGCTGTAGCGGCCGTCGGCGCGCGTGATGAACCGTCCCCGGTTGTTCCATTGCGGCTGAACTCCGGGCTGCTGGACGTCGTAGTAGCCATCGGCGTTGTCCGACCACACATCGACGCAGGCCCCCTCGATCGGTGCTCCCTCGAGATCGAGGACCCGCCCGGTGAAACGGCAGGGCTCGCCCTTGCCGTCGAGGCTGATGTTCGCGTCGAAATCCCTGACCGGGCTTCCCGCCACGTGGAACGGGCCAAGGACGGTGCTCTGCGTGGCGGGCTCGGGCCGCTGGTTCTCCAGGGCGTCGACCAGCATCGACACGCCGAGGATGTCGGAGAGCAGGATGAACTCCTGTCGCTCCTCGGAGCACAGTTGTCCGATGCGGGTCAGCGTGTCGATGGCCGTGTCCCACTCGTGCTGCGACAGGCCGACTTCGGCGACAAAGCTGTGCAGGTGTCGCACGAGGCTGGCCATCACCTCCTGCAGTCGTGGGTCGACATCAGAGCCCGTCCGCGCATTGACCACCTCGGCGGATCGATCCTTGTCAAAGTGCTGCATCAGGTCTCCTTCGTCAGGCGCGGTCGCTCTCCCGTGAGGGCCCGCGTGAGGAGGTCGGCGATGGCGTCGCGCTCCAGCGGGCGAGGGCACGGATACGGCTCGCGGGTCGCGAGCTCTGCGAGGTCATCGATGTCCGTCGCCCTCACGCCGAGATCGGCGATTGAAAGCGGTGCGCCGATGTCCCGAGCGAAGTCGTAGATCCCCGCGCCCACCTCGTCGCCGAACAGGACGGATGCGGCCGCCACTGCCGCGGGGTCGTACTGCTCGACGAAGGTGATCGTGTGGGGAAGCAGGATGGCGTGGGTGTCGGCGTGGGGCAGGTCCAGTGCTCCCCCGAGGGTGTGGCACAGCTTGTGGTGGATGGACATGCTCACTCCGCCGAGAACGGCACCGCACAACCAGGCGCCGAACAGAGCCTCGTCGCGTGCATCTGAGTCATCCGGATCGCACACCATTCGGCGAAGCGCGTCGCGGAGCGCGCGCAGACCCTCCAAAGCCACCATTCGGTGGACCGGGCTGGAGTCGTGCGCATACAGACCCTCGGCGGCGTGCGCCATGGCATTCAGCCCACTGGTGACCGCCAGGCTCGACGGGAGCGTGCTCGTGAGATCCGGGTCGTAGATCACCGTGTCCGGCAGGATCGATTCGCCGCGTCGGGTCTGCTTGATGCCGTCCGCGGTCTCGCCGAGGATCGGTGTGACCTCCGACCCTGCGTACGTGGTCGGGATGATGACCTGTGGCAGGTTGGTCCGGGAGGCGATCGCCTTGGCGAGCCCGGTTGCCGAGCCCCCACCGACCGCCACGACGGAGTCGGCACCGCACTGCTCCACGAGGGCGATGGCCTGCTCGGTGACGTCGAGGGGCGTGTGCATCGCTGCGTCGGCGAAGACTGCGGCTGCGGAGCTGCCCAACCGGGCCGCGATGTCCTCAGCGGCGTCAGTCTGCGCAGGTGTGCTGACGACGACAGCCCGTGTCGCACCCAGCCGCCCCACTTCCTGAGCGACCAGTGCGAGGTTGCCGCGCCCGAAGACGACACGCGGCTGGCTCCACGAGTGGACAAATGCCTGCACGGGCTCAGTCCTCGAGCTTGAAGAGTCGGCGCGCATTGGAGCTGCCGATCTTGATCCGGTCGACCTCGGAGATGCTGGCTGAGTCGAACCAGTCGGCGGCATGGTCGATGTTCTCGAACGGCCAGTCGGTCGAGAACATGATCCGATCGCTCCCGAGCTCCATCATCGCGTCGATCAGGGTCTGCGTCCTGAAGTTGCCCGAGGTCGTCAGGTGGAAGTTCTCGGTGAAGTAGTCGACGAGCTTGCGCTGCGCGGGATAGGCGGGAGGGACCTCCACCCACGCGTTGCGATGGTCGATCCGCCACAGCATGGCCGGGATCCCCTCGCCCAGGTGACCGAGCACAATCTGTAGGCCCGGGTGCTCGTCGAAGAGTCCGGAGGCCATCAGACGCAGGGCATGGACGGCGGTCTCCTGGGCGAAGGCCCAGGTGGGGCCGAGGAGCCAAGGATGTCCGTCGTAGATGCGCGAGTCCTCGGGTAGTGGGTTGCGCGGGTGCAGGTAGAACGGAACGTCCAGGCGGGCCGTCTCCGCCCAGAAGGGACGATACTCGGGGAGGTCGTAGTAGAGCGGCTCGTGGCCGCCGCTGCGGTCCTCATCCTGGGAGAACCCGTTGACGAGCGCCCCGACGAAACCCAGGTCCTCAACGCATCGGCGTAGCTCCTCGGCCGCAGCGTCGGGGTCCTGCATCGGGAGTGCGGCGAAGCCACGGAAGCGGTCTGGGTGCCGGGCGCACTCGGCGGCCAGGGCGTCGTTCGCCTTGCGCGCGGTCTCGACGGCCCGCTGACGGTCGGGGATCGCCTGGATCGCAGGGGCGTTCAACGACAGCAGGGTCAGCTCAATCCCGTGGGTGTCCATGAGCTTGAGGCGATCGTCGGTGATGTCGAGCAGTCGCCGTCGCAGCTCCTCCCAGTACGAGCCTGGCACGAAGCCGGCGGAGTCCTGGAGGGTGTCGTCGATGGCGAAGTGTTCCTCGAGGGCGACCTTGTTGAGCATCATGTCTCCTTACGAAAGCGTGCTGATGAGGTTCTTGGTGAGAGTCGCGAGCTCCTGGGCATCCGTTGCGACCCCGTATGTGTAGCTGTCGGGACGCACGATGGCGGCGGTGACGCCGGTGCTGCCGAACCAGCGCTGGTAAACGCCGCCGGTGTCAGAGATCGTGACGTCCTCAACCATGCTGTCGATCCCGAAGGAGATCACCCGGCCGCCGAGACGCTCGAACGCCGCAAGGTCCGCGTCGTCGGTGGCGGCAAGGACGTGCTTGTTGCGAGCGACCAGCAGCCAGCCTGTGCCGGCGAGGTCGTCGAAGAGCGCGGTGCGTCCCTCGAGCGAGACCAGGCCCTGCGGGAAGATCTCCCCAGAGCTGTCGATGAGACCGCCTCTCAATGCGGGGTACTCCAGCTTGTCGGGAAAGCGATGCGCGCGGCGCGCGGCGATCATCCGCTCGTCCCGCTGGCTCGCCAGCACGGGGTCACGCATCGTCTGTACGCGGCCCAGCTCGACAGCCTTCTCGATGACGAATCGCACGTGGGCATCGCGCTCAGCCTGGTAGGTGTCGAGCAGCGAAGCGTCGTGACCCTCGAGCACGAGGGAGAGCTTCCAGGCGAGGTTCCGAGCGTCGCGGATGCCCGACACCATGCCCTGGGCAAGGAACGGAGGCATCTGGTGCGCCGCGTCGCCGGCGATGATCATCCGTCCAGAGCGCCACTGCAGGGCTACGCACGAGCGGAAGGTGTAGTTGGCGACGCGGATCAGGTCGGCATCGTCGGTGGTGAGGTAGTCAGCGACACGGGGCCAGACGTTCTCGGGTCGGACCACCTCGTCCCGCTCGTCCCCGGACTCCAGACGGAAGGAGAAGCGGTGGTAGCCCGGACCGATGTTGACGATCGCGACAGGGTCGGCAGGGTTGCAGACCTGCTGGAAGGTCGGCAGCGAGGGGACGTCGTGCCGGAGCGAGAAGTCGCACACCAGCCAGTTCTCGTTGAAGCCGAAGTCGTCCAGCTCTGGGCTGATGTGGTCACGGACGACGCTGTTGCCGCCGTCGGCGCCGACAAGGTACCGCGCCGTCACCTCGGTCCGGGTGCCGCTGCTGGACACGGCGCTCAGCTCGACGCCCTCCTCATGCTCGAGGAGGTGCTCGGCGGTACACCCGCGTAGGACATCGACCGTGGGCAAGGCCGCGACGGCCACGTCGAGGGTCTCCTCCAGGTGCGGTTGGTACATCATGTACTGCGCTGGCCAGCCGCTGCGTCCGGGATGGTCGTACTCGATGTCGAGCAGCGTCTCGCCGGATCCGTTCACCCAGGTGTAGCCGGGCTGGACCTTTGCGCCGTGCAGAACCTGCTCGGCAATCCCGAGCTTCTGGAACGTACGCATGGTCTCGTCGTCGAACGCCGCAGCACGTGGCAAGGAGTACAGGCCTTCGTAGCGTTCGAGCACCACGACGCGGTGCCCCGCTTGGCCCAGCAGCGCTGCGAGCGTCATGCCAGTCGGGCCGAAGCCGACGATGGCGACGTCGTAGGACGTCGCGGTGCCGCTCGAGACGATACTTTCCGTGCGCGTCATGGGTCCTCCCCGGACGATCGTGTGATGGCAGGCACAATCTAGAGTTCCATAATAGTGAAGTCAATGCAGATAAGTGAATTTCCTCTTGACGGGAGCGTGTGCCATGAATCACTATCGATTGATCAGTTCACCAATATGAAACATGCGGAGGTCCCATGACGGCGACGACAGAACAGGCATCGCGCTCTCGGCGCCTGGTGGGTGGCACCGGTCTGCTGACCATCGCCTGGTTCATCTCCTTCCTCGAGGGATATGACCTGGCGATCTACGGGGTCTCGATCCCGTCGATCATGGCTGATGAGTCCCTTCATCTGAGCCTGCCTGCGGCCGGAGTGGTGGGGTCGCTCGTCGGAGTAGGAATGCTGGTCGGGGCGGCCTTCGCCGGCGCAACCTCCCACCGTTTCGGTCAGCTGAGACTGATCAGGTGGTCGATCGCCGTGTTCTCCTTCGGCATGCTGCTCAGCGCCGTCGCGCCCTCGGCGGCTCTCTTCGGCGGCGGTCGCCTCATCACCGGCCTCGGTCTCGGCGTGGTCCTGCCAACGGTGAACGCCTACGTCGCTGACCTCAGCAGTCCCGGCAGGGTCGCGCGGAACGTCGGGCTGGTGATGAGCGGCTATGCGATCGGTGCTCTATGCGCCCCGGTCCTCGCCTCCGTCCTCCTGGAGGTCTCCTTCCGGTGGCTGTACGTCATCGGGTTGGTGCCCGCACTGCTGCTCCTGCCGGTTCTGAAGGTCCTTCCCAACAGCCCGGCGCAACTGCGGGTGCACGGTCGTATCAGGGAGGCGGAGCTGATCGAGACACACTACGGACTGCCGGAGCCCAAGCTCCTTGGTACCAGTCGGCCGGGTCGCTTCTTCGGCCTCGGTGCATTGCTTGCCCGAGGAGTGTGGCGTTCGACCTTGCTGTTCTGGGTGATGTCCTTCTGTGGACTGCTGCTCGTCTTCGGGATCAGCGCTTGGTTGCCGACGATGCTCCAGGCCAGTGGCTACAGTCTGGGATCAGCGCTGCTGCAGACAGCGGCGATGTGGCTGGGGGTCGCCGTCGGCGTCATCGTCGGGGGTCGGGTGGCCGACGTGATCGGTCCGAAGACAGTGGTGGTCGCGGCTTTCACCGTGGGCACGCTCGGACTCTGTGCGATGAGTCTGCAGCCCGCACTGTGGGTATTCTACATCCTGATGTTCGTCAGTGGTTTCGGCTTCATCGGCTCTCAGATCCTCGGCAATGCGCTCATCGCCACCCGCTATCCACCGGAGCTGCGTGGCAATGGTCTCCCGTGGGCGCTGTCGATCGGACGCTTGGGCGCGATCGCCGGCCCCGCGTTGGGGGCGTGGGTCCTGGCGTCGTCGCTGCCAACTGCGTGGAACTTCTACGCGTTCGCCGTTCCTGCGCTCGTCGGTGCCACAGCGGCACTGCTGGTGCCCCGGGTGAAGAGCGAACCCGCGCCGGTCAAGTAGGCCTCGGCGCAGGACACTAGGCTCCGCGCGCCTGATGAGCGCCGAGCTCGTGCGTCGCCTGTTGCGTGACCGCCACGAGCTCGGCGCTCAGCCGACTGATCTCCTTCTCGTCGAGCTCGTCCTCCGGTCCCACGATCGACATGGCCAGAGGTAGAGGGTCGCTCGCGGCGAAGATCGGTGCCGCGAGCGACGCGATACCGGGTATGACTCCGCTGGCGGTCACCGCGTAACCGGTGGTACGCACTCGCTCGATCTCCTCGTCGATCCGCGACTGGGTCCAGGTGTCCAGCCTCCCCTGTTCGCGGGCTCGCTCGATGGCGCTCTGCGAGGTCCGCTCGGGCAGGTGGCTCACGAAGACGCGCCCGATGCTGGACGTGAGCAGCGGCAAGATGGCACCGATCCGGATGGTCACACTCAGGGGGAATGCCCCGTAGGCCCAGTGCGCGACGACGGGGCCGGCGTCGCTCCACACGGCGACGTTCACGGAGTGTCCGGTGCTGTCCCTCAGCTCTGCCGCATGGCTGGCCGCGGTCCCCACCTCGTTCGTGCGGCGCAGGGCTTCTGAGCCCATGCGCCGCATCGCCGGGCCGAAGTCGTACAGACCAGAGACCGGGTCCTGCCACGTCAGGCCCGCCCGGCAGAAGCTCACAAGGTAGCGGTGGACCTTGCTCGGCTGCATGCCGCATCGCTCGCTCGTCTGCGAGAGGGTGAGCGGGCGACCGGCGCTCTCCAGCGCGGCAAGGATCTGCACGCTGATCTCGACGGACTGGATGCCCTGACGATGGGACTCACCGTTCTGAGCGCCCATCGTTCCCCTCTCGTGACTGCGATGCCGCCCTCATTGTGGCAGACGCTACGACACGCAACGGCCGACGAGGGGCTCGGGTGATGCGTCGGGTTCGAGGAACCGTTGGCCATCAGTGTCCGGACGAGTCTGGGTGATGCAGTCGGGACACCCCGTGTTGGCCGCGTGCCCGCCGCCCTGGACCGTGGCCGGACCCCTGCGCAAGTGACCCGGCCACGGTGGCCTTGCTCAGGCGCTGATGGCGGCCTGGTCGCTCGAGCCCTCACGGACCTCGATGCGGCGTGGTTTGGCCTTCTCCGCCACGGGGACCGTGAGCGCCAGGACGCCGCTGTCGTAGGTGGCGTCGATCCTGTCCAGGTCCAGGCTGTCACCCAACATGATCTGACGGCTGAAGACGCCGCGTGGGCGCTCCGCCGCGACCAGCTCGTTGGTGGCCTCGGGGACCGATCGTTCAGCGCGGATCGTCAGGACGTTGCGCTCGACGTCAAGCTCGATGGAGTCGCGGTTGATGCCGGGCAGGTCGAGCTCGATGTGGAACTCGTCTCCCTCACGCCAAGCGTCCATCGGCATCGTCGCGGGTCGTGCGGCGGTACCGAAGACCTGCTGGGTGAGCCGGTCGAGCTCCTTGAAGGGGTCGGTTCGCATCAACATGGGAGTCACCTCCGGATCTTCGGGCACGGGTTCCGGACCGCGAACGACGTCTCGGGGACACCGTGCAAGGTGTATTGTCTGATATAGATTTCTTTTACCAGAGGAAGACGATCTCTTCAAGCCAGGTCGTCTCCCCGTCAGCTGGAGGTGCCGATGCCGAGCGATCTCGACCCGAGCGTGGGGGTCTACGGGATCTCGGTCGCTGCGATGATGTCCGGCACCGGGCCGCAGAACCTGCGTCAGTACGAGCGACGCGGTCTGCTCTCGCCCGACCGGACGGACGGTGGCACCCGGCTCTACAGCCCGGACGACGTGGACCGAGTCCGCCGGATCGTCTCCTTGCTCAACGACGACGGCCTCAACCTCGCCGGCGTCGCGATGGTGCTCGAGCTCGAGCACCGCCTCGCCCGCGCCTCGGAGGGCGATGCCGACGGCCGGTAGTCGCCGTCGCCAGTGCACGGACCGATCGCCCTGTAGGCGCGGGTCCCGTGCGTCATGGTGCATACCCGAGCGCAGGGATGCCTGTCTCGTGGTCATGCTCACCGCTCACCCAGGCGATGTGGCGTCGCGCGGACCGTTCGACGACTGCCGGTGCCTCGCTGTCGATCGCGTTGCCGAAGTTCCCGACGATGCGGTCGAACCTGAGCTCTGCGAGCCGGTCCGCGATGTGTCGCACCGCCGCGGGCGAGAGCGGGATCTTGTTGGGGTAGCTGCGCATGAAGCCCACCGAGCGACGGTCCGGGTTGGGAAAGACCGTGTCACCGCACAGCACCACCCCGCGTCCGTCGGCACCGTCGGCCCAGTGGGCGACGGATGCACCGGCGAAGTGCCCGCCGACACGGTGCAGGCTCAGTCCGGCCGTGAGGTGCAGGTCGTCCTGCCAGAGGTCGACCCGTTCGGACCGGCGTCCCAGCCACTGCGCGTCCGCTGCGCAGACCAGCACGGGGGCATCGAGAGCCTCGCCCCAGAGAGTCTGGACGCCGAACATGTGGGGGTGGCTCGCCGCGACGGCGAGCACTGGGCCGCGTTCCAGGATCCGCTCCGCGGTCTCGTCGTCGATGTAGCCGGTCGGGTCCCACAGCAGCGACCCGGCCGGGGTGCTGACCAGCTGGGCCGTCTGGCCGATCCCTACCCCGGGTCGCGCGGTGATCTCCGCCCGTGACGGCTCGGCGTCGCTCCAGTGCAGCTCCTGCCCGGCGACGCGGAGGTCGGACACGGCGATCCACTGCTGACCGTCGGCCGGGACCCACTGGCGTTCGTCGTCGCAGATGGGGCACACCTCGGGCAGTGGCTCGGCGTACTCGACGGCACATGTCGCACAGATGCGCATCATGGCCCCATCGTGGCGCGCGGAACCTGGTACGTCACCCCCTTGACGGCTCACGTATGGCTCAGAAGTTCCCGCGTTTGGCCTGCTCGCGCTCGATCGCCTCGAACAGGGCCTGGAAGTTGCCCTTGCCGAATCCGAGGGAACCGTGCCGCTCGATCAGCTCGAAGAACACGGTGGGACGGTCACCGACCGGCTTGGTGAAGATCTGCAGCAGGTAGCCGTCCTCGTCGCGATCGACGAGGATGCCGCGCTGCTGCAGCTCTGCGATCGGCACCCGGACCTCGCCGATGCGCGCCCGCAGCTCCGGGTCGGTGTAGTAGGAGTCCGGCGTGTTGAGGAACTCCACGCCGTGCGCGCGCAGGTGGTCGACGGTGGCGAGGATGTCGTTGGTCGCGAGCGCCAGGTGCTGCGCGCCGGGGCCGCGGTAGAACTCCAGGTACTCATCGATCTGCGACTTCTTCTTGGCGACCGCCGGCTCGTTGAGCGGGAACTTGACCCGATGGTTGCCGCTGGCCACCACCTTGCTCATGAGCGCGGAGTAGTCGGTGGCGATGTCGTCGCCGACGAACTCGGCCATGTTCGTGAAGCCCATGATGCGCTGGTAGAAGTCGACCCACTCGTCCATGTGGCCGATCTCGACGTTGCCGACGACGTGGTCGAGCGCCTGGAAGACGCGAGTGCGCCGTCCCGTGCCGGGAGCGCCGGAGCCGGGAGCGCCGTCGGCCCGCTCGATCGCGGAGGTGCGGGCGACGTAGCCGGGCAGGTACGGGCCGTCGTAGCGGCTGCGGTCCACGAGGGTGTGGCGGGTCTCGCCGTAGGTGGCGATGGCGGCCACTCGCACGGTGCCGTGCTCGTCGGTCAGGTCCTCGGGCTCGCTGAGCACCGTGGCGCCCTGCGCCCGGGCGTGCGCGATGCACCGGTCGACGTCGGGGACCTCCAGGGCGATGTCGATGACGCCGTCGCCGTGGACCCGGTGGTGGTCGGCGATCGGGCTCTGGGGATCGACGGCGCCCTTGAGGACGAACTGCACGGCACCACTGCGCAGCACGTAGGCATGGTGGTCCCGGTTGCCGGTCCCGGGCCCTGAGTATGCGACGAGCTCCATGCCGTAGACGGATCGGTAGAAGGCGCAGGCCTGCGTCGCGTTGCCGACCGCCCACACGATGGCGTCCCAGCCGGTCACGGGGAAGGGGTCCGTCGTGGCGTCGTACTCCACCAGCCCGACGAGCTGCTGGAGCTGGTCGAGGTCGAGGTCGGCGAGACGTTCGGCGTCGGTGAGGGAGGTCGTCATGGGTCCACGTCACCTGACAGGGCGGCATTCGGCAACCGGCATAGATCATCCTGGGCAGACAGGATGGATCGGCTCAGTATATTGAGAGTCTGCACTGCAGATTGCCTAGGAGTCAGTATGGATGCTCTCGACCTCGCGCTGGTGCGTGAGCTGCGCGAGAACCCGCGGGCGGGCGACCTCGAGCTGTCCCGTCGGGTGGGCGTCGCGCGGGCCACGGTGACGGCCAGGTTGGGCAAGCTGGAGAGCTCGGGGGTGATTACCGGGTACGGCCCCGACGTCGACCTCGCGGCCTCGGGTCATCCCGTGCTGGCGTTCGCGACGTTGGAGATCGCGCAGGGTCGGCTGGACGACGTGCGCGCGGAGCTGGACTCGCTGCCCAACGTGCTGGAGGCCTATGTCACCAGCGGCGCGGCCGACGTCGTGTGCAAGATCGCCGCGACCTCGCACTCTGACCTGCAGGACGTCCTGCTGCACATGAGCACGTCAGGCTCCATCGTGCGCTCGACGAGCGTGGTCGTGCTCAGCGAGCTCGTCGCTCCCCGCATCCTGCCGATCCTCAGTCGCGACGTCACCGGCAGCAGTCGCTCGCCCGCCTACCGGTGACGGCCCCTACCGCCGGGCCCACCGCCCCACCGCCCTCCTGATTCCCATGAGTTCCTGGGAATCAGGAGACATCCCCCGGTTTCCTGCTGCTCACCACGCCTTGCAAACGCCGGTGAGCAACAGGATCCCGGGGTGGGTGAGCGGCCCCGTGAGTCGCCGGCCGACGTGAGTGCCCGATGCTCGTCAGCCGAGTACGGACAACCGGTCCAGCGCCTCGTCGATGACGTCCGGGCGCTTGCAGAAGGCCCAGCGCACCAGGGGCCTGCCGGCCTCGACGTCGTCGTGGAAGACCTGGTGTGGCACGGCCACGACGCCCGCGCGCTCGGGCAACGCGAGGCAGAACTCCAGACCGTCGGTGAAGCCGAGCGGACGGATGTCCGTGGTGGCGAAGTACGTCCCGTCCGGGACCATGACGTCGAACCCGATCTCGGCCAGGCCGGTGCACAGCTGGTCGCGCCGTGAACGCATGCCGGCGAGGAACGCCTCGTAGAAGTCGTCGCCCAGTGCGAGGGCCTCGGCGATCGCCGGCTGCAGCGGGGCGCCGGAGGTGAAGGTCATGAACTGCTTGGCCTTGAGCAACGACTCCACCAGCTGTGCAGGACCACACGCCCAGCCGACCTTCCAGCCGGTGAAGGAGAACGTCTTGCCGCCACTGGAGATGGTCAGCGTCCGCTCGGCCATGCCCGGCAGTGTGGCGATCGGGATGTGCTCGACGTCGAAGGTCAGGTGCTCGTACACCTCGTCGCTGATGACGACCAGGTCGTGCGCGCGTGCCACGGCGGCCACCGCGTCCAGCTCGTCGCGGGTCAGCACCGTGCCGGTGGGATTGTGCGGTGAGTTGAGCAGGATCGCCGTCGTGCGCGGGGTGACGGCGGCGCGCAGCTCATCGAGTGGCAGCCGGAAGTCCGGCGCCCGCAGGGTGACGGGTCGACGCACCGCGCCGACCATCTGGATGACGGCGACGTAGGAGTCGTAGTAGGGCTCCAGCACGATGACCTCGTCGCCGGGCTCCACCAGGCCCAGCAGTGCTGCGGCGATGGCTTCCGTGGCCCCGGTGGTGGCGGCCACCTGGGTGTCCGGATCGAGGTCCATGCCGTAGAAGCGTCGCTGGTGCTCGGCCACGGCGCGACGCAGCTCGGGCACCCCCGCCCCGGGTGCGTACTGGTTCCTGCCGCCGCGCAGCGCCTCGACGGCGGCCTCGACGATGCGGTCCGGACCGTCGGTGTCCGGGAAGCCCTGTCCCAGGTTCACCGAGCTCGTCTGCAGCGCGAGCGCGCTCATCCGAGCAAAGATCGTCGTTCCCAGGCCCTCCAGGCGCGCGCTCTGCTTCCTCACGCTGCCGACTTTACGCAGCAGCTGCCGTGCTCGGGGGTCCGGCGTTTGCCCGTGACGTCCGCGCGGTCGAGCATCCCCGCCAGAGCCTAATGATTTATGAACCTCTTGACCCATTAGATGATCGTGGGGCACGGTAGCCGAGCAAGTGAACGTCGACACAAAGGGGAGACATGCTCAAGCGACTTGCCGTCGTACTCGGCGCCCTGGCTCTGACGAGCGGTCTGATGCTCGCGGGCGCGGGCAGTGCGAGCGCAGCCGACAAGAAGCAGTACCCGACGTGTGGCAAGGGGGGCTTCTGCGTCTGGGAGAGCTATGACGGAGACACCAGCTACCGTCACCGCACCGAGGGGAACGCCCCGTGGCCGAGCGGGTTCAAGAACGACGACTACCTGTGGCGCAACAACGGCTACTACCAGCCGGGCGCTGACCACGTCCGCGTGTACAACGCGGCCCCGCCAGGGGGCGTCGACGTGGTGACGCTGTGCATCCATCGCGGCCACCAAGGTGGCCAGGGCGACAACGCCGACACGAGGAACGCCGCCGGCAAGGGGGACTTCCACCGTTGGGGCGGTGAGTGCAGCAGCTCCGAGCCGCAGCTCTGAGACCCAGGGTCAGGACGCAGTGGGTCGGCCCCACGCACCCCCAGGTGCGTGGGGCCGACCGAGGCGGAGCGTGACCGATCCAGTGACCGATGAGGAGATGTTGATGAGACCCATTGCTGCCGCCGTGACCACGGGCGCAGCACTGGCCGCACTGACCGGCTGCGCCAGCCCCCACGGTGGGACGGAGGGCGACCCTGCCCCGCGTGCCTTGACCGAGACCGAACGGGAGGTCCTCGCCGAGGCGGAGGGCATCCTCACGCGCCGCTGCATGGTGAGCGAGGGCTACGAGATCTTCCTGTCCGAGCCGCCCGAGAAGGGTGCTGACCTGCCCTATGGCAACGACGACATCGAGTTTGCCCGGGAGCACGGCCTCGGACTGCCCGAGCCCGTCACCGACGAGGATCGTGAGGACTCCGAGAACGGACGCTACTTCGCCGGCCTGTCCCCGCAGCAGCAGGAGGGCTACCTCGAGGCATTGAACGGTGACCCCGACCATCAGGTCTCGACCCAGGTACCCGGGGCAGGCTCGGTGTCCGCGAGCACCCGTGGCTGCACGGCCGCCGCCCAGGGCGAGCTCTACGGCGACTTCGAGGACTGGTTCACCACGAGCACCCGGGCCGAGGCACTGCCGCAGCGTCACCGCGCCGAGGTGGTCGAGGACGACCGGTACCGCAAGGCCGAGGACGCATGGGGCCGCTGCATGGCCCGGCAGGGACACGACGTCGACAGTCCGGCCGAGCTACGGGCGTCGATGATCGAGCCGCCTGGCGAGGAGGCTGCCACGACGACCTCGGCCGATGACGACGCGGAGCTGGCCGCCGCGGTCGCCGAGGCGCGGTGCGGCGCCAGCACGCGACTGCCCGACATCGGGCAGCAGGTCGAGAAGGAACGTGTCGAGCAAGCCGGCGAGGCCGAACGCCGCCTCGTGCGCCACTACCGCTCACTCTCGATGGACGCCCTCGAGCGGGCCGAGGCCATCGTGGCCGAGGTGGCCCAGTGATCGACGCGAGACGTGCCTGAGCCGTGCTGCCTGCCGCCATTGCCACAGCCCCGCCGGTGTCCCGCACGGCCCGCACCGACCGACGGCGACGGTCAGGTGCTCGCCCCGGCCTTGTGCCGGTGATAGTGCCGGGCCACACGGGCACGGTTGCCGCAGATCGAGTCGCGGCACCACTTGCGGCGCGGGTTCACCGGCCAGAACAGGAACACGCAGTCCTCCATGGCGCACTCCCGGATGCTGGTGACCTTGGGATCGGTCAACAGGTCCGCCGCGGACTCCGCCAGCTGGGTGATCAGACGTGAGCCCGCGTGCGATGGACGGGCCGGCTCCTCGGTCAGCGCCGTCTGGCTCCACGCGAGCTGGCGGACCGGAGGAGCGGTGCGCAGGGCCACGTTGATGCGGCGCACGCTCGCCTGGGTGGGGTTCCGTCCATGACGGGCGCGCTCCACGGCGGAGGTCACGTCGTCACGCAGGTCCCTGACGGCGGCGAGGTCGGACTCCTTGAGCTTCGCGTCCTGGGTATCGAGCCGTTCCTGCTCCTGCCCGACCCACAGCCGGAGCCCGGCGAGGCTGGACAACCCGTCGACCCATCCGACCGAGGGCAGCAACAGCTTGGTGTTGATGAAGTCAAGGGCCAGCGGCTCGCCGGTCAAGGGGACGAAGTCGCTCACGGTGCCCAGTCTACGGTCTCTCGGGTAGCGCGGTCACGCATGGCCTAATGGTGAGATGGTGGCCCTCAGACGTTAGCCGCTCCCGAGCGTGCTCCCCGGCCGTTCGCTGTGTTGTTGGCGGCTGGCGCCGCGTGAGAACCGGCGGTGGTTTGGTGTGGGCGGTGCAACGCCCCGCCGTTCGCTGTGTTGTTGGCGGCTGGCGCCGCGTGAGAACCGGCGGCGGTGTGGTGTGGGCAGTGCAACGCCCCGCCGTTCTCGGGGGGTGAAACGGCGGGGCGCGCACCGTCAGTGTAGGCACTGTGTGGGCTCGTTCAAGCGGTTCGGGAGAATTTCCGGACGGGGGACTATGGGCCCATGAGAAGATGGGGCCGATGAGTACCACCAGCCCCGAGAAGCCGCGTCGACGTGCCCGACGTCGCCGCAACCCGGTCCTCGCCCTCCTCGGGCTCAGCCTCGTGGTCGCCGGCCTCGGCATCCTCGGCTGGGGGGCCTGGCAGTACTGGGGCACCAACATCGTGGCCAAGCAGGAGCACGCGCAGATCCGGGAGGTCATCGCGGACGACTGGGGCAACGGCATGGACTCCGATGCCATCGGCCTGCTGCGGGTCGAACGATGGGGCGATGACTACGAGGTGCCCATCGTCAAGGGCTTCGAGGACGAGGATCTCGCGCGCGGCGTCGGCTGGTACGAGGAAGGCGTCATGCCCGGCGAGGTCGGCAACTTCGCGATCGCCGGCCACCGGGTCACCCACGGCGAGCCGTTCCGCGACTTCCTCGAGCTGCGCGAGGGCGACCTCGTGGAGGTCGAGACGCGCACCCACATCTACACCTACGAGCTGGAGAACGCCGGCGACTCCCTGACCCTCGACTTCACCGTCGGCTGGCCCCTGCAACCGGTGCCCGACCCCGATCTGCGCGGCGAACAGCCCACCGAGCCCAAGCTGACCATGCTGACCTGCTCGGAGCTGTTCCACACCCGCGACCGCAACGTCGTCTTCGGAGACCTCGTCGACGAGGTCGAGAAGGACGTGGCTGAAGCCTGATGCACGACCACCAGCACGAGTTCATCGAGCTCGCACTGCGTCACGACGTCCTGCGCTTCGGTGAGTTCACGCTCAAGTCCGGTCGGCGCTCGCCGTACTTCTTCAACGCCGGCAGGTTCGACACCGGGGCCGGGCTCGCTGGGCTCGGCCGTCTCTACGCCACCGCCATCGTCGACTCCGGACTGGAGTTCGACGTCCTGCTCGGACCCGCCTACAAAGGCATCCCCATCGCGGCCGCCACCGCCGTGCAGCTCGCCGAGCATCACGGCCGTGACGTCCCGTGGTGCTTCAACCGCAAGGAGTCCAAGGGCCACGGTGAGGGTGGTGTCCTCGTGGGGGCACCCCTGAGCGGCCGGATCCTGGTGCTCGACGACGTCATCACCTCCGGCAAGGCCATCCGGGAGGTCCTGCCGCTCGTGGAGGACGCCGGTGCGACGCTCGGCGGCATCGTCGTGGCCGTCGACCGCCAGGAGCGCGGCACCGGGGACCTGTCGGCCATCGGTGAGGTGCAGCGCGACACCGGCGCGGACGTCCACGCCATCGTCACGCTGGACCACCTCATCGAGTTCCTCGAGGAGTCCGGGCGCTACCCGGAGCACCTGCCCGCGGTCCGCGCCTACCGCGCCGAGCACGGCGTGTGACCGCTGTGCCCTCCGAGGGCCGCCCACGGCCCGGCGCGCCCGCTGCGTCCTCTGAAGGCCGCCCGGGGCCCGGCACCCTCGCTGCCTCCTCTGAAGGCCGCCCGGGGCCCGGCACCCCCGCTGCGTCTTCCGAAGGCCGCCCGGGGCCCGGCACCCCCGCCAGGTCGGTCGGCGTGGGGCCGTGGGTGGGCCCGTGGCCCGACGACCCCCGCCTCGACCCTGAGCTGCTGGCCGCCGGTGACCGACGCAACGTCGTCGACGCTTACCGGTACTGGCGGGTGGAGGCGATCGTCGCCGATCTGGACGCACGTCGCCACCCCTTCCACGTCGCGATCGAGAACTGGGAGCACGACTTCAACATCGGCTCCGTGGTGCGCACCGCCAACGCGTTCAACACCGCCGGGGTGCACGTGGTGGGCCGACGCCGCTGGAACCGCCGCGGCGCGATGGTGACCGACCGCTACCTGCACGTGCACCACCACGAGAACGTGTCGACGCTCTCGCAGTGGGCCTCCGGCGAGGGGCTGCCGCTGCTGGGCATCGACAACCTGCCCGGATCCGTGCCACTGGAGAGCGCCCGCCTGCCACGCGAATGCGTCCTGCTGTTCGGCCAGGAGGGCCCGGGGCTGTCCGACGCCGCCCGCGCAGCCTGCGACCACACGCTGTCCATCGCCCAGTTCGGCTCGACCCGCTCCATCAACGCCGGGGCGGCAGCCGCCATCGCGATGCACACCTGGGTCCGTCAGCACGCCGGTGACCTCCGCGAGGTCGATGGGGGCTCGCCGGATTGAGGCCAATGGGTCGTGGAGCCCAGTACATCATTGAGTCCCGCGCATTCCCTGACTAAGGTCAGAGAATGTGCGGGAGTCCTGACGCCATCGAGAGCCCGATCGCCATCGTGCGACGGTTCAACCGCTCGTGGACCCAGCGGATCGGTGTCCTCGACGACTCGTTCCTGGGCTCCGGCCGTCCGCTCGGCCCGTCGCGCCTGCTGTTCGAGATCGACCAGGCGGTGAGTGTGCGTGATCTTCGACGCCGGCTCGGCCTGGACTCCGGCTACCTCAGCCGACTGCTGCGCGAGCTGGAGGGCGAGGCCCTGGTGGAGGTCAGGCCGGATCCCGACGACGCGCGTCGCCGCGTCGTCGCGCTGACCCAGCGTGGACGTCTGGAGCGAGCCGACCTGCAGGAGCGTTCCGAGCGGCTGGCCGCGCAGCTCCTCGACCCGCTCTCGGACCGTCAGCGCGAGCTTCTGGCGGAGTCGCTGCAGCGTGCCGAGCGCATCGTGCGTGCCGCCACGGCGACGATCGAGGTCGAACCCGCCGGGTCTGCCGAGGCGCGCGAGGCCGTTGCCGCCTACCTCGGCGAGATCGATGAGACGTTCGCCGACGGGTTCGACCCGGAGCAGGCTGCACACGACGAGGAGTCCTTCAGCGGGGAGCGGGGCCGCTTCCTCCTGGTCCGTGCCGACGAGGAGGTCGTCGGTTGTGGCGCACTGCAGTGGCTCGACGTCAGGACCGCCGAGGTCAAACGCATGTGGGTGCACCCGTCCTGGCGGGGTCTGGGACTGGCCGGCCGCCTCCTGCGGCGCCTGGAGGAGGTGGCCCGGTCGCAGGGGCGCGACGTGGTCAGGCTCGACACGAACGCCAGCCTGACGGCGGCCATCGCCATGTACCGATCAGCCGGCTACCAGGATGTCCCGCGCTACAACGACAATCCGTACGCCCAGCTCTGGTTCGAGAAGCGACTCGGCCCCGCAGCCGCACCGCCTGCCCCCTAGTGTTCTGCCATGGCTCCTCGCGTGCTCGTGATCGGGGGCGACGCGGCAGGCATGACCGCCGCGTCGGCCGTCAACCGGCTGCTCGACGACGTGGAGGTCGTCGTGCTGGAGCGCGGCACGTACACGTCGTACTCGGCGTGCGGCGTCCCGTACTGGGTCGCCGGCGACATCGGCTCCTGCGACGACCTCGTCGCCCGCACTCCCGAGGAGCACCGCCGGCGCGGCATCGACGTCCGGCTCGGGGCCACCGCGCGGTCGATCGACGTCGAGGGGCGCACCGTCCGGTTCAGTGACGCCGCAGGCGAGCAGGAGATCGGCTGGGACCGGCTCGTCGTCGCCACCGGGGCGCGGTCGGTCCGACCTGATCTCCCGGGCATCGATGCTCGTGGGATCCACACCATCAAGGACCTCGACGACGGTCACGCGGTGCTGGAGCACCTCGCCGCCGGCGCTCGGGACGCCGTCGTGGTGGGCAGCGGGTACATCGGCATCGAGATGGTCGAGGCCTTCGCCGCGCGCGGACTGCGGACGACCGTCCTGGAGCGGGACTCGACACCGTTGCCGATCGTCGAGGACGAGATCGGGGCGGTCATCGCCGAGCGGATGTCCGCCCTGGGAGTCCGACTCGTCACGGGGGCCGAGGTCACCGGGTTCGGGGTCGGTGACGACGGCTCCGTGGAGTCCGTGCGGACCGATGACCAGGAACATCCGGCCGACATCGTCGTCGCCGCCTTCGGTGTCACCGCCCGCTCAGAGCTCCTGCCGGATGCGGCCAAGGGAGCCAAGGACGGCCTCGTCACCGACGAGCAGCAGCGCGTGCGGGGCATGGAGGGCGTGTGGTCCGCCGGAGACTGCGTGGTGACCCGCGATCGGCTCAGTGGAGGTCTCGTGCACCTGCCGCTCGGTACCCACGCCAACAAGCAGGGGCTCGTGGCGGGGGAGTCGATCGCCGCGTCACTCGGGGCGACGTGGTCCGGCCGAACCTTCCAGGGAACCATCCAGAGCGCCGTCACCAAGCTGTGCGACCTCGAGATCGCCCGCACCGGCCTCGGCGTCGAGCAGGCACGCGACGCCGGGTTCGACCCCGTCGTTGCCACGATCGAGACGACCACTCGCGCCGGCTACTACCCGGGCGCCCAACAGATCCACGGCCTGGGTGTCGCCGACCGGGCGTCGCGGCGGCTGCTCGGGGTCCAGCTGGCCGGTGGCGAGGGAACAGCGCTGCGCATCGACACCGCGGCGATGGCGCTGTGGTCCGAGCTCGGGGTCGACGAGCTCGTCATGACCGACCTGCCGTACGCGCCGCCGTTCTCCTCGGTCTGGAGTCCCGCGCAGGTGCTGGCGCGGGCGTTGACCAAGAAGCTCGCCGAGGGTCCGGAGAGTCGCTGAGGCAGCCGGCGGGGCCGAGCCGGGCGGCTCGTCAGGCGTCGCCCGTCACTCGTGCTCGGCGAGCGTCGCGGTCACGGCCTCGTGGTGCTGCTCGATTGGCTCCCACAGGGAGCCGACGTGCTCGGTCCAGCCTTCGAGCGGTTCGAGGATCGCCGACGGCGGCGCCGTGCCTTCGGCGACGCTGCGGCCGGCCGCGAGGACGGCGTCCAGGTTCTCGTCCTGCACACTGTCCGGAGCTTCGGCGACGGCGGACTCGCAGTGCTGTCCTCCGGCGACGTCACCAGTGCACGCTGATGCGACCCAAGCCACCTGGGGGTATCGGTCCGCCTGCACCGTCTCGAGGGCTTCCTTGAGGTTCGTGTAGGCATCGCGAAGAGCGGTGAGCTGCTCGTGGACCTCGTCGTCGCGCGTGCCGGCCCGGGTGCCCAGCGCCTCGTCGACCGACTCCAGCAACACGTCCACCTGGCCGACGGTGTTGGTGATCCGGTTCTCCAGCTGGTCAGCCGCCTGACCGTCGACCGGCTGGCCGACGGAGGCCACCATGGCCACCAGCGGAGTCTCGTTGAGTACGCCGATTCTCTCGACGTAGCCCGACGTCACCGAGTAGTCGCCGGAGAGCAAGGGGCGGAACGCCACCCAGGCGATGAGAGCGATGACGGCCACGACGACCAGCGTGACGCCGCCGATCAGGACCTTCTTGACCATGGGACCCCCTGTTGTCCGATCGTAGGGTCCCGGAGAACCAGTCAGAGGTCAAGGCTGGGCCGGGGGTGTGAGCCTGGAACTCGTCCTCAGTTCCCCCACGGCGAAGACCACTGCCCCCGACGCAGACGTGTTCACCGAACCGTGCACGCCCGCTCCGTCGTCGCGCCGGCTCCCCCGGGGCCATGGCGCCGGCTCCGTCGCCCTGCCGTTGACGGTGGCGCGGGCACCGCTCAGGTGGGGAACGATCGCCGGTACGCTGGCGGCGTCGCTGCCGGACGTCCACGAGGAGCCCCCATGCCCGTCGCCACTCCCGAGATCTATGCCGAGATGCTCGACAAGGCCAAGCGCGAGTCGTTCGCGTACCCGGCCATCAACGTCTCCTCGTCGCAGACGCTGAACGCGGCGCTCGCCGGGTTCGCCGAGGCCGAGTCCGACGGCATCATCCAGGTCTCCACCGGTGGTGCGGAGTACTTCTCCGGCCCGACCGTCAAGGACCGCGTCACCGGCGCCCTCGCCTTTGCCGCCTTCGCGCAGGAGACCGCCAAGAACTACCCCGTCAACGTCGCGCTGCACACCGACCACGCCCCCAAGGACGCCGTCGAGAACTGGGTGCGCCCGCTCCTCGCGGCATCCACCGAGCGCGTGCGGGCCGGCGGCCTGCCGGTCTTCCAGTCGCACATGTGGGACGGCTCGGCGGTGCCGCTGGAGGAGAACCTCGAGCTGGCGCAGGAGCTCCTGGAGCTGAGCGCTGCGGCCAACATCATCCTCGAGGTCGAGATCGGCGTCGTCGGCGGCGAGGAGGACGGCGTCGAGAACGCCATCAACGACAAGCTGTACACCTCCCCGGAGGACGCGCTGGCCACGGCCGAGGCCCTGGGACTGGGTGAGAAGGGCCGCTACCTGACGGCGTTGACCTTCGGCAACGTGCACGGCGTCTACAAGCCCGGCAACGTCAAGCTGCGGCCAGAGGTGCTGAAGACCGCGCAGGACGTCGTGGCCGAGAAGTACGGTACGCCGTCGCCCTTCGACTTCGTCTTCCACGGCGGTTCGGGCTCACTGCCCGAGGAGATCTCCGCTGCCGTCGACTACGGCGTCATCAAGATGAACGTCGACACCGACACCCAGTACGCCTTCACCCGGCCCGTCGCCGGCCACATGTTCGACAACTACGACGGTGTGCTGAAGATCGACGGCGAGGTCGGCAACAAGAAGGCCTACGACCCCCGCGCCTGGGGCAAGGCCGCCGAGGCGGGCATGGCCGCCCGCGTCGTCGAGGCCTGCCAGAACCTGCGTTCGGCCGGCACCAAGCTCTAGGCCGACCATGGCTCGGGGGTCGCGCGACGTCGCCAGGACGTACTGGATCATCGGTGCGCTCCTGGTGTGCGTCGTGGTTCTCGTCGCACTCTTTCTGTTCGTGCTGCGTGACGGCGGCCCGGACCGGAGGGTGGTCGACGCCGCCTCGGACGAGGTGACCTCGGAGGTCGCGCTCGACGCTGTCGACGCCTGGGCGGCTGAGGGCGAGGAGCTGGGGGACACCGTCCGTGTGCTGTGGGAGGGCGAGACCGAGCACCCCAGCCTCGGCCCCGCCACGATGGTCGTCCTGGCCTCCGGTGACGTCGTCGTCTCAGCCCTCCGCACGGACTCCGAGGAACAGTCGTGGCGCATCTTCAACAGTGAGGGCGCTGACCGGACCCACCGCGTGCTCAGGGTGGAGACGGGCTACTTGCTCAACTTCTCTACACAGGTCCATGAGCTGCAGGTGTGGTGTCCTGGGCGCGGTGACTCCGAGGAGACGCAGGAGACCGATGACGGTCACGTCACACAGCTGTCGGTTGACGCCGGGTTGGTCAGCGGTGCCGCGGACGGCTGCGTCTCGCGCGGCACCGAGAGCGAACCCACGATCTGGTTCGGTGACAGTGACGTCGTACCGGTCTTCGACCGGAAGGACGCCGGCGACATCTGGCAGGCGGTGACGTCCTCGGACGGCCAAGCAGTCCGTCAGGCCGCGCAGACCGCCATCGGGCACATGCAGCAGACAGCTGACGACGGGCTGGCCCCGGACCAGGTGGAGGTCGAGGTCCTCGGCGCGGGCCGTGGGCCCCAGGGGCTCGGTGCCCCCGAGGACAGAGCGGTGGCCGTCGTGGTCCGCTCGGCCGACCCGCCGCCAGGCTCGGTCGGCACGGTGGTGGCGGCGGCGTTGAGAGACTCGGTCTCCGTGCCGTCGTACGTCCTCGGTGAGCAGGTCGGCGCCGCGCCCCGTCCGGTGCTCGCCGCGGCGTGGATCGGGCCCGACGAGCGCCACGACGGCCGTCCCTTCCTCATCTACGCGATGTCGCAGGAGGTCGAGTCCCCGCAGCTGAGGGTCGGCCGCCAGGACGTCGATGCCGAGGGGCCGATCGGCTTCGTACCCCTGCCCGAGTCTGCCGGTGACCGTGTCACGCAGCTCCCCACCTCGTTCATCGGGCTGGACGGCGACGGATACCCCGTCACCGCGATGGACCGCCCGAGCTGACCGGCTGGCACCAAGCTCCGAGCCGCCTGCATGTTTCCCACGCGTGGGAAACATGCACCCGGGTCGTAGGGTCGGAGCATGACGAACCTGCTGGGCGAGCCGCCCGAGACCTTGCTTCCTGCGGACCCCGGTGCTGAGGCGCTGGACGCCGGCGACGGGGTGCAGAGCGTCGCCGCCGCGCACCCCGACTCGACCCTCGCCTGGGCGCTGCTGGCCGAGGCTGCCCTGATCGAGGGTCGCGACCTCGAGGGGTACGCCTTCGCTCGCACTGCCTATCACCGCTCTCTCGACGCGCTGCGACGCCACGGGTGGAAGGGCCACGGCCCCGTCCCGTGGTCGCACGCCCCGAACCACGGCTTCCTGCGCTCGCTGGCCGTCCTCGCCACCGGATCGGAGCGGCTGGGCGATGAGGAAGAGGCGCACCGCTGCCGGGAGTTCCTGCGGGAGTCGAGCCCGGAAGCCTACGCAGAGCTCGTGGGCTGAGCCGGGCCCACCATCGATCGCGGCACGTCCTCGGCCGTCTCGTGGGCGGTCTGCCATGGCACGAGCATCCGGAACGCACCCGGTTCGATCGTCCACCGATGGCTCGAGGAGGGAGCGCACACCTCTCCGTCGAGGCTCCCGGGGACCGCATCGCCGCTGACGGCGACGGACGTCGCCCGGCGGTACTCGACGTCGTCACGCTGTGGGTGCCGCCCCTTGCGGAGCCGCCACGCATAGACGAGGCGCCGCAGCCTGGGGTGGGACCATGAGATGGCGACGTCCAGGAGACCGTCCCCGGGATCGGCCTCGGGGAGCAGGGGAGCCCCGCCGCCGATGTAGCGACCGTTGCCCACGGCCACCTGGATGATGCGTCCGCGGCTCGGCACCGGGTCGTCGTCGATGACCACGCTGCCACTGAACCCCTGGTGCTTGACGCCGGAGATGATCGCGCCCACGGCATAGCCGACCGGGCCGAGAGCCTTCTTCCACGGCGACGCCTCCACGGCAGCCTCCGCCCCGATGCCCACGTGGACGGCGTTGACGACCGGCCTGCCCCGTGCGTCGCGGACCAGGTCGAGAGATGTCTCCCGCGCGTCGAGCAGCTGCTCCGCTGCGGCCGCCGAGTCGTCACGGTCCATCCCGATGGTGCGGGCGAAGTCGTTGCCCGTGCCGTGTGGGACCAGGGCGAGCACGACGTCGCCGAGGCGCCCCAGCTCATCGAGCACGACGACGATCGCGTGCAGGCTGCCGTCACCCCCGAGCGTCACGACCACCGAGTCGTCCGCGACCGACGACAGCACGTCGCGCAGGTCGTCGGTGTCCTTCGTCTCGACCAGCCGTGCGCCGTGCGCCTCGTGCAGCAGCGTCATGGCGGCGGCGACCTCGGCGTCGCTGCTCGTGCCCGCGTTCGCGTTGGCGATCGCCACCCACCCGGCCATGCGTTCTCCCTCGTCGGTAGTGAGCATAGGGCCAGGTCGGGCGCGGTGTTCGGCGCACGGGAGCGACGACGGTAGGATCGCCCGGTCAGAGTCCCGACGCCGGGGCTTGCCACGTGTCACGAGGGGTGCATCTCGATGCCCGCAGTCGTCATCGTCGGAGCCCAGTGGGGTGACGAGGGCAAGGGCAAGGCCACCGACCTGCTCGGTAGCCGCGTCGACCATGTCGTCAAGTTCAACGGCGGCAACAACGCCGGCCACACCGTCGTCATCGGCGATGAGAAGTACGCCCTCCACCTGCTGCCCAGCGGCATCCTGAGCCCGGGTTGCACGCCGGTGATCGGCAACGGGGTCGTCGTGGACCTGTCGGTGCTGTTCGAGGAGATCGACGGCCTGCAGGCGCGCGGCATCGACACCGGCAAGCTGCGCATCAGCGCCAACGCCCACGTCATCGCCGACTACCACCGCACCCTCGACAAGGTGACCGAGCGCTTCCTCGGCAGCCGCAAGATCGGCACCACCGGCCGCGGCATCGGCCCCACGTACGCGGACAAGATGAACCGCCTGGGCATCCGGGTGCAGGACCTGTTCGACGAGAAGATCCTGCGTCAGAAGGTCGAGGGCGCCCTGGAGCTGAAGAACCAGATCCTCACCAAGATCTACAACCGTCGCGCCGTCGCGGTCGATGAGATCGTCGACGAGCTGCTGTCGCACGTCGATCGGTTGCGGCCGATGGTCGCCGACACGGCCCTGTTGCTGCACGAAGCCCTCGAGCGTGACGAGATCGTCCTGCTGGAGGCCGGCCAGGCCAACCTCCTGGACGTCGACCACGGCACGTACCCGTTCGTGACGTCGTCCTCGGCCACCACGGGTGGCGCCTGCACCGGCTCGGGCATCGCGCCGACGCAGATCACCCGCGTCATCGGCATCGTCAAGGCCTATGCGACGCGCGTCGGGGAAGGACCGTTCCCCACCGAGCTGTTCGACGACGACGGTGACGGCGAGCGTCTACGCGTCAACGGCGGCGAGTTCGGCACCACCACCGGCCGGCCTCGTCGCTGCGGCTGGTACGACGCCCCGATCGCCCGTTATGCGGCCCGCATCAACGGTGTCACCGACTTCGTGCTCACCAAGCTCGACGTCCTCACCGGGTGGGATCGCATCCCCGTCTGTGTCGCCTACGACGTCGACGGCGAACGCGTCGATGAGATGCCGACGACGCAGACGGACTTCCACCACGCCAAGCCGATCTATGAGTACTTCGACGGCTGGCACGAGGACCTCTCGGCCTGCCGTGAGTTCTCCGACCTGCCGCAGACCGCGCAGGACTACGTGCGCGCGCTGGAGAAGCTCAGCGGAGCCCGGATCTCCGCGATCGGCGTCGGGCCGGACCGCGAGCAGACCGTCGTGCTGCACGACCTGCTCTGAGGCACGCCCTGCGAAGTCTCCAGCCAGGGGGGCCCGAACGAGCCATTCGCATGGTCACTTGTTGTCACGTTCAACCAAAAAGGTACCGGGGGGTACCCGCCTCTGGGTGAATGGCCGCTGTGGCCCGGCTCGTGGCTGCACCCATCTCTGGAGGACATTCCCCCCATGAAGACATCAGCCCCCCGCCGGCTGCGGTCCGGGGCGGTCGCGTTGGTCGCGGTCGCCCTCGGATCCGCGACGCTGGTATCGGCCCCCGCCCAGGCGGACCCGACCACGGTCCCCGTGACCATGGCCGACATCGCCCCCGATGAGAGCACGTACGAAGGCTGGCACCAGGGCCAGGCCGGCGGTGAGCAGAACTACGCGGTCACCAGCGACGGACTGACTCTCCACGGCAAGGCCCAGGTCATCAACGGCTACGCCAACTCGACGCAGACCCTCGACGCCAAGAACGCCCTGCTGGACGACGTGCTCCAGGACGCCAGCTTCGAGGTCACGGACGGGCAGATCTTCTTCCAGGTCCCCGTGTTCTTCAGGTCCGAGGGCTCTGCCGAGGTGAAGTTCACGACGCTGCGTCCCGCCGTCGCCGCCGACGAGGGCACCCACGAGATCGACCTGACCGACACCTGGGTCAGCAGCCGTGGGGTGAGTACCGGGATCGTCGCCAACCAGGGCTATGAGCTGAACGACATCCTGAACGAGTTCGACGACTACAAGACCCTCGCCTTCGGCGTCTTCGTCGACACCGGCGCCACGGGGTCGGTCGAGTCGATCACGTGGGACGACACCACCTATGAGTTCCAGGCCGACGCGCCCGAGCAGGTCACCGTCGCCGAGCGGGACATCGCCGGGGTCGAGAACGACGAGACCTACAGCCAGTGGCACCAGGGTGTCGCCGACGCGGCATACCGTCACCAGGTCGGCGACGATGGACTTGAGCTGATCGGCAAGTCACAGATCATCAAGGGCTATGACGAGACGCCTGAGAACGTCGAGGCCAAGAACGTCGACCTGCTGTTCGCCGCGCGCGACGCCGCGTACACCGTCGGCAGCGGCCAGGTCTGGTTCCAGATCCCGGTGTTCTACGACAACGGCTCCGGCGTCGAGTTCACGACGCTGCGTCCTGCGACCGGCGCCACCGAGGGTGAGCACGCCATCGGCTCCGGGGACGACTGGGTGACCAGCCGGGCCATCTCCGGTACTTCGTTCGGTGCCAACGGCAGCGGGACGTTCAGGGAGCTCGTCCAGGCGCTGGGCTCCTACCGGACCCTCGGCTTCGGGTTCCATCACGAGGCAGCCGACGCCACGGGCGTCATCTCCTCGGTGACGTGGGACGGTACGACGTACACCTTCGAGGCGGACGCCCCGCAGACCGAGAGCGTCTCGGTGCAGAACGCCGACATCGCCGGGGTCGAGAACGACGACACCTACACACAGTGGCACCAGGGCCACTCCGCAGCCGACGCCAACCCGAACCGCCAGAGCCCCTCGCTCAACCACCAGGTGATGGCGAACGGTCTGACGCTGCATGGTGACTCGCAGGTCATCAAGGGCTTCGCCGACGACGAGGACGTCGACCTGGGCCGCGCGGTGCGCTCGGCCGGCTACACCGTGGCCGACGGACCGGTCTGGTTGCAGCTGCCGATCTTCTTCGGCGACGACGAGTCGTTCACGACTCTGCGTCCTGCGGCGCCGGTGGATGAGGGCAGCCACGAGATCGACCTCACCGACGAGTGGATGTCCAGCCGGGCGCTCGGGTCCATCGCGGCCAACACGGCCAGGCCGCTGCACGTGCTGCTGCAGGAGGCGGGCGACATCACCCCTCTCGCGGTCGGCGTGCTGCACGACGGCGCGGGCCAGGGCACGGTGGAGGACCTGACGTTCAACGGCGTCACGTACTCCTTCGACCAGACTCCGGCCGAGGAGTCGGTGACCATCCACGAGAACGACATCGTCGACTACGCCGCCGGAGAGGTGGACGGTGAGTACGACACGTGGCACCAGGGCAACATCGCCGCCATTGACGGACAGGCCGTCACGAACGACGGCCTGGAGCTGCGCGGAACGTCGCAGGTCATCAAGGGCTACGAGAACAACTCGGTCGACCTCGACGTCAAGAACGCCGACATCGCCCAGGCGGTGCGCAACTCCCGCTACACGGTTGCCGGCGGTGAGGTCTGGTTCCAGATCCCGATGTACGTCCGCGTCCGCAACGAGGACAACGTGGCGGTCAACGGCTTCACCACCCTGCGTCCGGCCACCGCGGCGGGCGAGGGCACGCACGACATCAACCTGGACGACGAATGGGTCTCCAGCCGTCCGCTCGGTGAGGTCGTGCCGGCCAACACTCCGGTCAAGCTCAAGACGATCCTGTCGCAGCTGCTGGACTACAAGGTGCTGGGCCACGGGTTCTTCGCCCAGGGTGGGGACCCGTCCACGGTCTCCTCGGTGACCTGGGACGGCGTCGAGACGACGTTCGGCCCCAACCGGGCACCGCAGGCCGAGGACGTGTCGGCGACGGTCCGTGCGAACGGCCCGTCGACGGACCGTTCGGTGGAGGTGGCGCTGGATGCCGACGACCCTGACGACAACAAGCTCGCCCATGAGGTGCCGGACACCGTCGAGGGCGGCGAGCTGTCGGACGTCGTCGACGGCACGGTCACCTTCACACCGGCCGCGGGCTTCGTCGGGCAGTCGACGTTCGACTACACCGTCGATGACGGCCGTGGTGGGTCCGACACCGCCACGGTGACCGTCGACGTCACGAACGCCGCCCCGGTGGCCAAGGACGCGACCGGGTCGACCCATGCCTGGTGGTTCGCCGGGCGGAGTCCCGAGCAGGCCATCGTCGACCTCGAGGCAGAGGACGCCGACGACGGTGATGTCCTCGCGTTCTCGGCGGAGGAGGACCAGGCCGACGGGACGGTCGAGGTGCACGACGACGAGCTGCGGTACAAGCCGAACAAGAAGGCCTCCGGCACCAAGAAGGTGACCTACACGGTCACCGACGAGGCCGGTGAGACGGACACGGGCACGGTCGCCATCACGGTGGCCAAGCGCAACGCCGTCGTCAGCAGGGCCACCTCCAGGACCTTGCCGAGCAAGATGACCTACGTCACCGGCCAGGTCAGGCCCGACCACCCGTCGGCCCGCTCCAGCGCCACGTCGGGCCAGGCGGTCATCGTCACCCGCGGCGGCAAGGAGATCGGCCGCGGTCGGGTCATCGACGGCAAGATCGTCGACCGGATCAACCGGAAGACCCGTCCGGGCATCCTCATCGGGAAGAACTTCCGCAAGGGTGCGTCGTTCGGCGTGACGCTGGTCTACCCCGGCACGTCGACGGTCGAGGCCAAGTCGGTCCGGGTGCAGGTCGACATCCCGAAGTAGCCGGGAGGATCGGACGAGGGCCTCGCAGCGATGCTGCGGGGCCCTCGCTTTCTCCGGTGCCTGACATGGGTCGGTACGCTCGCGGGCGTGAAGACCCTCGTCATCGGCACGGGCGGCCGTGAGCACGCCCTCGCCCTCGCCCTGTCCCGCGACCCGAACGTCACCGAGGTCCACGCGGCGCCCGGCAACCCCGGCATCGCCGCCGTCGCCGAGCTGCACGACGTCGACCCGATCGACGGCGCGGCCGTGGCGGACCTCGCCACCGGTCTGGGCGTCGACCTCGTCGTCGTGGGTCCGGAGGCGCCGCTCGTGGCCGGCGTGGCCGACGCCGTACGTGACGCGGGGGTCGCATGCTTCGGCCCGTCACGTCGGGCAGCGGAGCTGGAGGGGTCCAAGGCCTTCGCCAAGGACGTCATGGCGGCCGCCGAGGTGCCCACCGCCCTGGCGCACGTGTGCGAGACGCCGGATCAGGTGGAGGCTGCGCTCGACGCCTTCGGGCCGCCGTACGTCGTCAAGGACGATGCTCTCGCGGCCGGCAAGGGCGTCGTCGTCACCGACGACCGACAGGCCGCCGTGGAGCACGCCGCCTCCTGCCGGCGTGTCGTCATCGAGGAGTTCCTCGACGGACCGGAGGTCTCGCTCTTCGCGATCACCGACGGTCAGACGGTGCTGCCGTTGCAACCGGCACAGGACTTCAAGCGCGCCCTCGACGGCGACGCCGGGCCCAACACGGGCGGGATGGGCGCGTACCTGCCGCTCGACTGGGCCCCCGACGACCTCGTCGCCGACGTGGCACGGCGCGTCCTCGTCCCCACCGTCCAGGAGATGGAGCGCCGCGGCACGCCCTTCCAGGGGCTGCTGTACGCCGGCCTCGCGCTCACGTCGCGCGGGGTGCGCGTCGTGGAGTTCAACGCCCGCTTCGGCGACCCCGAGACCCAGGCGCTCCTCGCGCTGCTGGCGACGCCGCTGTCGAGCCTGCTGAACGGTGCCGCCACCGGCACCCTGCAGGACGTCGGCCTGCCGCAGTGGAAGGACGGCACGGCCGTCACCGTGGTGATGGCATCGGCGGGTTACCCCGAGTCCTCCAGCAAGGGCGACGTCATCCTCGGCGCCGGCGCGGCCGACGCGATCGAGGGGGTCGACGTCATCCACGCCGGCACCGGGCTCGACGACGAGGGTCGGCTCGTGACGGCAGGGGGACGGGTCCTGTCCGTCACGGCCGTCGGCGACGGCCTCGAGCACGCCCGCGACCGCGCCTACGCAGGCGTCGACGCGATCAGCTTCGAGGGTGCGCAGCACCGCACCGACATCGCCCTCGCGGCGCAGGCGGGCAAGATCGAGCTCTGAGCCCGCCGGGGTGCCCCGCCCGGTGGGTGGGAGAATGTCGCGCGTGAGCACGCCCAACGTCCTGGCCTCCCGCTACGCGTCCGATGCGATCACCCGCATCTGGTCGCCCGAGCACAAGATCGTCCTCGAGCGGCAGCTCTGGATCGCCGTCATGAAGGCGCAGCGCGACCTCGGCGTCGCCACCCCTGACGGCGTGGTCGAGGCGCACGAGACCGTGGTGGATGACGTGGACCTCGCCTCCATCGCCGAGCGGGAGCGGGTCACCCGTCACGACGTCAAGGCCCGCATCGAGGAGTTCGCGGCCCTGGCCGGCAGCGAGCACATCCACAAGGGCATGACCTCACGCGACCTCACCGAGAACGTCGAGCAGCTGCAGGTCCGGGCGTCGCTGCAGGTGCTGCGTTCGCGCGCCGTCGCCACGGCCGCTCGTCTGGCCCGCTTGGCCACCGAGCACGCCGAGCTGGTCATGGCCGGTCGCAGCCACAACGTCCCCGCCCAGGCCACCACGCTGGGCAAGCGGTTCGCGACGGTCGCCGACGAGCTGCTGGTGGCCGTCGGCCGGCTCGACGACCTGCTGGCCCGCTACCCGCTGCGGGGGATCAAGGGCCCGGTCGGCACGTCGCAGGACCAGCTCGACCTGCTGGGGGACTCCTCCAGGCTGGGTGAGCTGGAGTCGCGGGTCGCCGCGCACCTGGGGTTCGAGAACGTCCTGACGAGCGTCGGGCAGGTCTACCCCCGCTCGCTCGACTACGACGTCGTCACGGCTCTGGTGCAGCTGGTGGCCGCGCCCTCCAACCTCGCCACGACGGTGCGCCTCATGGCGGGTAACGAGCTCGTCACCGAGGGCTTCGCGCCCGGCCAGGTGGGATCCAGCGCGATGCCGCACAAGATGAACACCCGCTCCTGCGAGCGCGTCAACGGCCTGGCCGTCGTGTTGCGCGGGTACGCCTCCATGGTCGGCGAGCTGGCCGGCGACCAGTGGAACGAGGGCGACGTCTCCTGCTCGGTCGTGCGTCGGGTCGCGCTGCCTGATGCGTTCTACGCCGCTGACGGACTGTTCGAGACGTTCCTGACGGTGCTCGATGAGTTCGGGGCGTTCCCGGCCGTCGTGCAGCGCGAGCTCGACCGGTACCTGCCGTTCCTGGCCACCACCAAGGTGCTCATGGCGGCCGTGCGTGCCGGGGTGGGACGTGAGTCGGCGCACGAGGCGATCAAGGAGCACGCCGTCGGCGTCGCCCTCGCGATGCGGGAGAAGGGCGCCGCGGAGAACGACCTCTTCGCACGGCTGGCCGCCGACGAGCGGCTCGGCCTGAGCGAGTCCGACCTGGAGTCCCTCGTCGCTGCACCGCTGGAGTTCACCGGCGCCGCCACCGGCCAGGTCGCCGACGTCGTCGCACAGGTCGAGGCGCTCGTCGCCACCGATCCCGAGGCCGCGACGTACGCCCCCGACGCCATCCTCTGACGCATCACCCACGAATCCTGCGTCGACCGCATGAAGTTTCGTGTCGTCAGCGTAGGTTTCGAGCGGTCTCGTGGGAAACCTGCAGAGCCGACGGACTAGGGTGGCGAGGTGCCTCTCGACGTTCCCGGCGCCACCCATCTGCACTCGGGCAAGGTGCGCGACCTGTACTCCTTGGAGACCGGCGAGCTGCTGATGGTGGCCTCCGACCGCATCTCCGCCTACGACTTCGGGCTCAGTCCCGGCATCCCCGACAAGGGGGAGATCCTCACCCGGATGTCGCTGTGGTGGTTCGAGCAGCTGAAGGACATCGTGCCCCACCACGTCGTCTCGACCCAGGTGCCGGAGCGGGTGCGAGGACGGGCGCTGGTCGTCGAGCGCCTCGACATGTTCCCGGTGGAGTGCGTCGTCCGGGGCTACCTCACCGGCTCCGGCCTTGCCGACTACGAGGCCACCGGTGAGGTCTGCGGGGTGCCCCTGCCCGACGGGCTGGTCGACGGCTCACGCCTGCCCGAACCGATCTTCACCCCCGCCACCAAGGCCGAAGCCGGCGAGCACGACGAGAACGTCAGCTTCGAGCACGTCGCCCGAACCGTCGGGGTCGAGATCGCCGAGCGGCTGCGGGAGCTGACCCTCGCCGTCTACTCCAGGGCCGAGCGCATCGCCCGTGCCCGCGGCATCATCCTGGCCGACACCAAGCTGGAGTTCGGTGCTCGGCCCGACGGCACCATCGTGCTGGGCGATGAGGTCCTCACCCCGGACTCCTCCAGGTTCTGGCCGGCCGATGAGTACCACCCCGGCCGCCCCCAGGCCTCCTTCGACAAGCAGTTCGTCCGGGACTGGCTCACCTCGCCTGCCTCAGGCTGGGACCGCCACGGCGACGACCCGCCGCCCTCGCTGCCCGCCGACGTCGTCGATCGCACCCGCGAGCGCTACGTCCAGGCCTACGAGCAGCTCACCGGCGAGCGCTTCTGATCGAGCGGCGACCACGGTCCCAGGCTCAACCCTTCCTGGGACCGTGGTCAACCGCCGCCCGGCCTGCTCGTCCTCAGCAGGAGGACTTGTAGACGTCGTCGGCGGCCTCGCCGTCCACGTTCTCCTGCGTGATGATGGTGAACCCGGTCTGGATCTCGGCCTCCACGGCGTCACCGTCGAGTGCCGCGAGAGCCTGTGCGACGCCGTCGGCACCGATGGCCTCCGGCTCCTGGGCGACGAGCGCCTGCACCGTGCCCTCCTTCAGCTGCTCCACCTGTGCCGGACCGGCATCGAAGCCGACGATGGTCACGTCGTCCTGCTTGTCGGCCTGACGGACACCGGTCCCGGTACCCTCCGCGGCGAACAGGTTGGCCGCGAAGATGCCGACGATGTCGGGATCCTTCTGCAGGGCGGCCGTCACCAGCTGTGCGGCGCGCGCGGGCTCGTTGCGGCTGTACTGCACGCCCACGTACTCAAAGTCCGAGTCCCCGCCGGCTGCCTGCTCAAAGCCCTCCACACGGGCGTCGAGCGTGGAGACGCCCGGGTCGGTGCCGATCACGAGGACCTTGCCGCCGTCGGGGTTCAGCTCCTTGATGGCCTCGAACGCCGCCTCGCCGCCGCCGACGTTGTCGGAGGCGATCGCCGAGGCCGCGAAGGACGGGTCCTCGACCGTGGTGTCGACGAGCACGACCTCGATGCCGGCGTCCGCGGCCGCCTCCAGCGGCGCCTGCATCGCCGACACGTCGGTCGGTGCCACGAGGAGGGCGTCGGGCTGGGAGGAGACGACGGAGTCGACGATCGGCTTCTGCAGCGACGGGTCGAACTTCTCCGGTCCCTGCACGTCCACGTCCGCGCCGGCCGCCTCGGCCGCCTCCTCGACGCCGCACCGCATCGAGATGTAGAACTCGTCGCCGGCGACACCCTGCACGAAGGCGATGGTGCGTCCCTCGCCGTCGCCGCCGGACCCGCCGTCCTCGGCGGCGCCGCACGCGGTGAGCGTGGTGACCGCCAGCACTGCGACCGATGCCAGCGGCACCTTCCTGGTCAGTTGCCTCATGGTTGTTCTCCTTGCTCCTCGCGTGAGGATTTCTCGGGTGTGTCACGTCGTCGTGACACACGGGGGGTGCGGCCGCCACGGGCCGCGGAGGCCCGTCGGGCCTGGTCGACGTAGACGGCCGCGATGAGCACGGCGCCGACGGCGACCTGCTGCCAGAACGGCTGGATCCCGACGATCACGAACCCGTTCTGCAGGACTGCGGGGATGAAGAGACCGACCACGGTCCCGAAGATGGTGCCGACACCGCCGAACAGTGACGTCCCCCCGATCACGACGGCGGCGATGACGTTGAGGTTGGTCTGCGTCTGCCCGGCGATCGCGGTGGTGCTGAACTGCGCGAGCGAGAGCGCCCCGGCGAACCCGGCCAGCAGGCCTGAGATGCCGTAGATCTTGATGAGGTGGCGATCCACCCGCACACCGACACGGCGTGCCGCCTCCTCGTTGGAGCCGATCGCGTACGTGTAGCGACCGAAGCGCGTCTTGTGCAGCACGACCATCCCGATGAGCACGACCACCGTCGCGATGACGACGAGGACCGGGATCTGCCCCGCGACACGGCCGTAGCCGATGTCGGACTGCATGACGGCCGGCACGTCGCGGATGTCGACGCCCTTGGTGAGGATCTGGGCGAGGCCGAGGGCCATGCCCAGGGAACCGAGGGTGACGATGAGTGGCGGGATCTTGGCCTTGGCCACGAGCACGCCGTTGAACACGCCCCAGGCCAGGCCGGTGAGGACGGAGACGGCGATGCCGATGAGCGCGGTGCTCCAGCCGTCGCCGCCGATCGCGAGCATCGTCTTGGCGCTCACGACGCCGGAGAAGACCATGACCGAGCCGATCGACAGGTCGATGCCCGCGGTGATGATGACGAACGTCACCCCCACGCCGAGGACGGCGAGGATGGAGGCGTTGACGGCGATCAGACGGGCGTTGCCGACGTTGGCGAAGTTGTTGGGCGCGAGCGTCGCGAAGATCGCGACGATGCCGAGCAGGACGAGCAGGATCTGGAAGGCCTGCATCCGTACCACCCGGGTGAGCAGCGGCTGCTCCTCGTCGGCGAGCAGCGCTGCCCCGCCACCACTGGATGCCTGGGTGAGGGTCATGCCGACACCTCCCTGGACGAACGAGAGTGCTCTCTCATGCGGCGTCCTTTCCGAGTGCGCCGGTCATGGCACCGACGAGCTCCTCCATCGACGTCTGGGCGGTCTCGAACGTGGCCACCCGGTGGCCCATCCGCAGCACCTGAACCCGGTCGGAGACCTCGATGACGTGCGGCATCGAGTGGCTGATGAACACGACGCCGACGCCGCGGTCGCGGACCCGGCGGATCATGTCGAGCACGTTGGCCGTCTGGCGGACGCCGAGCGCGGCGGTGGGCTCGTCGAGGAAGACCACCTTGTTGGCCCAGTGCACGGCGCGGGCGATCGCGATGGCCTGCCGCTGGCCGCCAGACATCGACCCGACGGGGGCGGTGAGGCTGCGCACGGTGGCACCGAGCCGGCCGAACGCCTCGGCGGCCTCGGCCCGCATGGCGCTGTTGTCGAAGAATCCCAGGCGGCCGAGCAGGCCGCTGCGCATGGTCTCGCGGCCGAGGAACATGTTCTGGGTCGGATCGAGGTGCGGCGCGAGCGCGAGGTCCTGGTAGACGGTCTCGATGCCGAGCTCGCTGGCCGCCGTGGGAGTGGGGATGGTGGTCCGACGTCCCTCGAACCAGATCTCGCCCTCGTCCACTGCGAGGTTTCCCGAGAGCGCCTTGACGAGTGTGGACTTGCCGGCGCCGTTGTCGCCGATGAGGGCCACCACCTCGCCCGGTGCGATGTCGAAGTCGGCACCGTCGAGGGCCCGCACCTGGCCGAAGCTGCGGGCGAGCCCCTGCGCCTGGAGCAGTGGCGCGCTCATGACGGGATCCCCGCGACGTCCCGCCACGGCCGGGCGCGGCCGTCGATCGCGGCGACGCACTCCTCGAGGCGACGCAGTCCCGCATCGGCGAGGTGTTCTCGACGTGCGGGTGGCGACATGCCCACGGCGTCCTTCCAGACCGCACGTCCGGCGATGAACCCGGACGCACCGCCCTCGTCGCAGGAGATCTTGAGGACGTCGGTGAAGACCGAGGCGTCGACACCGGCGGACAGCACGGCCCACGGGCTGCTGATCTCCTCGGAGAGCCGGCGGCAGGCCTCGGGTGATCCCGGGTACTCCAGCTTCAGCAGGTCAGGTCCGAGGTCGTCGAGCCGGACGGCGGCCTCGATGATGGCGTCGGCCCGACGTTCGGGGGTCAGCTCCTCGCCGGGCAGCTGGTAGATGAGGTTCTCCACGACCGAGGGGACTCCTGCGTCCCGGCAGTCGTCGACGACCTGGCGGACGACGTCGACCACCTCGGCCGCGAGGTCGGGCTCGCCGGGCGTGATCGGCCGGTCGGCGCGCAGCTGCACCAGGTACTTGACGGCGCTGCCGCCCTGGTCGCGCACCCAGCGGGCGTCCTGCTGCGGGTCGCGGGCCGCACGTGGCTCGTCGCCGTACCTGGGTCGTTTCTCCGGTTCGGCGGCGACGAGGACGCCGTAGTCGTGGCGGCCCTGCTGAGCCAGGGCGGGGATGCCATAGGTCGGGTCGAGCAGGAAGGCGCTCGCCGAGGGCGCGAGGGCGGCGAGCACGTCGCCCTTGATGCCCACGAGCTCATCGGGCGAGGGGTCGTCGACGCCGATGGCCGCGTACATGCGCTTGAGCGTGTTGCGCTGGTCCATGGCGACGACGGCGAAGGTGCCGTCGGTGGTCGCGATGTCGTCCAGCGTCGTGGTGGCAGTCTCAGGACTGGTGGGGCTGCTCATGCGGTTCCTCCAATGGGTGGTGGGGTGGTCGGCAGACGGCTCGCCAGGAACGGAGCCGGGTCGCGGGTGGTGGTGTCGGCGGCGAAGGCGGCCAGCTGGGCGGCCCCGAGCGCGGCGCCCTCCTCGTGGCCATGGGCCCAGGTGACGCCGGGAAGGTCACGGGCGCGGGCGCGACGGACCGAGCGCATCTGGGCCCAGCCTCCGGCGACGACGGTGCGTCGGGCCGGAGGAACCTCGGAGTCCATGACGGCGAGGACGTCGCGCAGCGCTGCCGAGCTGTGCTCGAGCGTGGCGGTGAACAGCGCCGCGGGGGACAGGCCATCGGTGTCGGCCCGCACCGACAGCGCGCCATCGTCGTTGGCCGCGCCATGCACGCTCAGTCCGTCGGGCACGGCCGACAACGCCATGACGGCGTCGTCGAGTGCTGCCCGGCCGTCGGCATCGTGGACGCCGACGAGCTGCAGGACGCGGCGCAGCAGCAGGCCGGTACGGGTTCCGGCGAGCATGACGGCACGCTCGGGCAGCACGTGCGGCACGACGTCGACACCCCGGGCGGCGAGGCGGTCGCGGGCCTCAGGATCCAGGGGGTGCTCCAGGACGCGGACCAGTGCCTCGGCGGTGCCCATCGAGGCGTAGAGCTCATCAGGTCGGTGCACGCCGGCCGCCAGGGAGGCCACCAGGTGGTCGTGCCCGGCGACGGTCAGCACCGCACCACGCAGGGGTTCGGGGACGGAGGCGTCGGCGTGTCCCCACACCGAGCCGGCGGGCAGCGCAGGGGGCAGCAGGTCCGGCCCGACACCGAGTGCATCGAGCGTCGCCGGCCAGGCGGACTGCGTCTCGTGGTCGATGAGACCGGTGCGCCCGGCGAGCGACGGCTCCCGGCGTCGGAGCCCGCCGAGGACGTGGGCGACGAGCTCGGGCACGTTGAGCCACTCCAGTCCGTTCAGGTCCAGCCCCTCGCGGCGGAAGGTCAGGAGCTTGGCGAAGGACGCCAGGGGATCGAAGGGCAGGCCGGTGTGCCGGCGAAACGCAGTGTCGAAAGCGTCTGGGCCGAATGCGCCTGGGTCGAGGGCGTCTGGGGCGGAGGCGCCCGAACCATCGGCGCAGAGCGTGGCGAGGGCGTCGGCTCCCCGGGTGTCGAACCAGGCCACCACGGGACGGACAACGTTGTCCGCGGCGGCGGTCCGACCGTCCCCGGACGCGGGTCGGTCGGTCTGGCGCCGCAGCAGCGCGCCGGACTCCGCCATGCCGGTGACGCCGATGGCCCGCACCCGGGCATCGGCCGCCACGGTGCGCACCTGGTCGGCGACGTCGTGCAGGATCTCGTGGACGGTCCCGACGAGCGCGTGGGCGGACATCTCCGTGCGTCCCCCGTGACCGGAACCTCCCACGGCGATCCACGGGGTGGGGCGGCGTACCGCAGGGAGGGTGCGACCGGCGTCGTCGCTCAGCTGCCCCTTGACGTAGGTGGAGCCGACGTCGAGCCCGAGGTCGAGGACGGTGGTCATGACGTCCTTCCTTCCGGGGGCCAGGTGGTGCCCGGGCGGGCGACGAGCGCGGCGCAGTCACCCTCCACGGCCCAGTCCCCGAAGGCGGCGGGCACGGCGACGGTGTCTCCGGCGGCGACGTCCAGGCTGGCCCCTGCTCCTCGCAGCCGCCCGCTCCCGCTCAGCACGAGGACGGCCGCGAACCCCGCCTCGAGCGGCCTGCTCGTGCCGCTCGGCGCGAGCAGGTGGAGCCGGAAGAACGGGTTGGCCGCAGCGGGCAGTGTCGGGAGGGGGTCGCCGGAGCGGGCTGTCAGGTCGGTCCGGCGGATGAGGGCCTCGACGGCGGTGTCCTCCAGCGCCGCGGTGCAAACGGCGGGCATGGCGGTCTCGAACCCGAGCCCGAGGTGGGCGTCCTCGCGTCCGGAGGTCGTGACGGACCACTCCAGCAGGATCGAGAAGTCGGTCGGCTCCTGGACCTCGGCCACCAGGATCCCTGCACCGATGGCGTGCACGGTGCCGGCGGGTACGAGGATCCCGTCGCCGCGGGCGACCGGGACACGGTGCATGTGGCGGAGCATCCACGCGCCGTCCTGGTCGTCGCGGCGCCGCTCGAGCTCCTTGGGGTCGACGTCCGCGGTCCACCCGAGGTGCACGGCGGCACCGGGTTCTGCCTCCAGCACGAGCCAGGCCTCGGTCTTGCCGTAGGGACAGTCGAGGTGGCTCTGTGCGAAGCGTCGGTCCGGGTGGACGTGCACCGGGAGTCGTTGCCCGGCGTCCAGCAGCTTGAGCAGGAGCCCGGTGTCGCCGTCGCCATGGCTGCCGGTCCAGGCCTCGGGGTCGGCGACGACGAGGTCACGGAGCACGTGGCCGTCCGCGGTGCCAGCCAGCCCGACCGGCCACTGACCGGCGCGCGCGACGGTGGCGGCGATCCACTCCTCCGGCTGGCGGGCCGACGTCGTCTCGATGCCGCGGAGCGCGGCGATGCGGGAACCGCCGGCATAGAAGTGGTCGATCAGGTTGGGGGCGAGGCGGACGGGTCTCATCGCCGCACCTCGATCTCGCCGGAGCCACGCTCGACCAGCCGGGTCGGCACGATGATGTCCTGCGTCTGGCCGGCCGTCCCGTCAAGGTGCGCGAGCACCCGTTCCATGGCGGCGGCACCGATGGCACTGGGGTCCTGGTCGACGAAGGTCACGGCCGGCTCCAGCGTCCGGGCGAGCGGGAAGTCCCCGAAGCTGATGAACGCGACGTCCGGCCGGCTCGTGGTGTGCAGCGCGTGCGCCACGCCGATCGCCGCGCGGGGGTTGGCTGCGAAGATGGCGGTGGGCGGCTCCTTGAGGGCCAGGAGGTCGAGGGTCTCCTCGGTGGCGTCCACGTCGCGAGTGGGTCCCGGCCGGACGAGCTCGGGGTCCGCACTGGTGTCGACCTCCGCCAACGCCCGGTGGTAGCCGTCGAGACGGTGCCGGGTGGTGATGAAGCGCTTGTCGCTGCCGACGAAGGCGATCCTGCGGTGGCCGCGAGCGGTCAGGTGCGCCACCGCCTGGTGGGCCAGGCCCTCGTCGTCGACGCGGACGACGTCGTAGCTGCCGTCGGCGACGGCACGGTCCACGAGGACGACGGGAAGCGCTGGCCGTACCTGCTGGAGGTACTCGTGCCCGCCCGCGGTGGGAGCGAGGATGAGGGCGCGCACCCGCTGCATGGCCATGCGTGAGACCTGGGAGCGCTCGCGGGCGGAGTCGAACCCGGTGCTGCCGAAGACGGTGCCCAGTCCGGCCTCCAGCGCGACGTCCTCGACGGCGCTGGTGAGCGAGGCGAAGAACGGGTCGGCGATCGTGTCGATGACGACGCCGATGGTGTCGCCGGTGCCCGCCTTGAGGGACCGGGCCAAGGTGTTGGGGACGTACTGCAGTCGCTCCACCACCTCCTCGACGCGGGTGCGGAGCTCCGGGTCGACGGTGGTGGCACCGTTGACGACGCGCGAGACGGTCTTGATGCTGACGCCGGCCTCGGCGGCCACGTCGTGCAGCGTCGGCGCCTTCACGAGGCCACCTCCTCGACACCGGCGAGCAGCGCCTCGACGTGCCCGGCGTCGACGCGCCCGGCCGTCGGCGTCTGCACGGCAGCGCCCGCGGTGGCCACTGCCCGGCGGACGGCCTCGGGCCACCCATGCCCCGACTCGTGTGCTGCGCCGAGCGCGGAGGCGAAGGAGTCCCCGGCGCCGATCGGATTCACCACGTCGACCCGGTGCGCGTCGAACCAGCGCTCTCCCTCGCCGTCCACGAGGGCGGCGCCGGCGCCCCCGGCGGTGACGATCGCATGAGCGACGCCTTCGCCGTGCAGCCGCGCGGCCGCGGCCAGCGCACGGTCGCGTACCTGGGCCGGTGGTGCGTCGTCAGCCGGCTCGAGGACGGCGCCGCTGAGCAGTCCCTCGGCCTCGTGCAGATTGGGGCACACGACGTCCGGGCCGTGCTCGACAGCTCGTGCGAGCGCCGTCCTGGCGCCGTCCACCACGACGACCGCCTCGGCCGACCGGGCGACGTCGACCACCCGGCCGTAGGCGTCGTCGGGCAGTCCGGGCGGAAGACTCCCGGAGCAGAGCACGACCTCGCCGGGGCTGACGGCCGTGGTGAGGCGCTCCAGCAGCCTGTCGAGATCTGCCTCGCCGACGCATGCGCCCGGCTCGTTGAGGACGCTGGCCCGGCCCGAGTCCTCCAGCACGATGGTGGCGCTGCGTACGCGCCCCTCGGCGGGGACGTCGAGGACCTCGATGCCCTCGTCCGCGAGGAGGCCGGCCAGCTCAGCGCCCTCCTCGCGGGGGAGCAGCAGGACCAGCCGCGCGGCGTGTCCCAGGTCGAGCGCGGTGCGCAGCACGTTGACGCCCTTGCCGCCGGCGGTCACCGCCACCCGGTACGGCCGCGCGACGGCACCCGCCTCGAAGTGATCGACCCACAGGGTGCGATCGAAGCAGGGGTTCGGGGTGACGACCAGCATCGGGCGTTGTCCTCCAGATGAGATGAAGTGGGTGATGGGGGTCACATCGACGATGGATTCGTCCTATGGTGGACCCCCGAGACAACGTTGTCCAGACCTCGTCGAGACTTTCTCCGGAAGGGATGTCCCGCATGACAGCCACGCCCTCCTCACCCTCTGTTCCCGCCTCCACCGCGCTCGCCGCCTCGTCGCGGCGCCTCGGCAAGCTGCGGCGACTGCAACGCATCAGCGACACCGACGGGTTCATGCGGGTCGCCGCGATCGACCATCCCGAGAACTACCTCGCGCTCTTCGACGAGGACATCTCGACGGTCGGCTTCGAGGAGGTGGTGGAGTCCAAGCTCGAGCTGGTGCGGGCGATGTCGGCGGCTTGTTCGGCCGTGCTGCTCGACCCGGTCTGGTCGATGGGTCAGGCGGTGCTCACCCAGGCTGTCCCGGGCTCGGTGGGGATCATCAGCGGCCTGGAGGAGCTGGCCTACTCGCCCAGCGGGTTCGGCACGCAGACGGTGGTGCGCGAGCACTGGACGGTCCCGGTGCTGGCGCGCCTGGGTGCCGATGCGGCCAAGCTCGTCGTGTTCTTCCGCGAGGAGCTGCAGGACGTCTCGGCGTCGCAGCTGGCGCTCGTGGCCGACCTCGTGACGCAGTGCGACGAGGCGGAGGTGCCGCTCGTCGTCGAGCCGCTCTGGTACCCGCTGGAGGGTGAGAGCCTGGACGATCCGGCGACGCGTGCCCTGCGCGACGAGGCCGTGGTGAGCTCGGCGCACCTGTTCGCCGCCTGCGGTGCCGACGTCATGAAGGTCGAGTTCCCCGGTCGGGTCGGGTCGGTCGCGGAGGAACAGGCCGCGGCCGAGCGCTGCGCCCGTCTCGACGCCGGGCTCGACGTGCCGTGGGTGCTGCTGTCGGCGTCGGCGACGTTCGAGCAGTTCCGCACACAGGTGGGCATCGCCGCCTCCGCAGGTGCCTGCGGGTTCATGGCGGGTCGGGCGATCTGGGGCGACGCCGTGGGCAGGGTGCCCGCCGAGCAGCGTGCCGCCGGCGCCCGCACCGCGGTGCAGCGACTGCAGGCCCTGCACTCCACGCTGCGCGAGCACGGTCGCGGCTGGACCCGGCCGGCGACGCTGACCGAGGCGGTGGACGCGCTCCCCGCCACATGGCACGAGACCTACGGGTCGTGACGTCCGGCATCCTGCTCATCGCCGGTCCGGCCGGCGCGGGCAAGTCGACGGTCGGGGTGGAGGTGGCCCGTGCGCTGGGTGCCGTCGTGCTCGACCTCGACACCCTGACCAACCCGGTGCTCGACGCGCTCCAGGCTCGGCTCGCCGCGGTGGAGCCGGACGGGCTTCACTGGAACGACGCGTCACTCGCCGACGTCATCCGCCCCGCGCGGTACCGGGCGCTGCTGGACGTCGCAGTCGCCCAACGGGCTCTGCATCACCGCGTCGTCCTCGTCGCACCGTTCACGGCGGAGCTGGCCGGCGGTGCCGCGTGGGAGCACCTGGTCGAGGTCCTGGGGGTGGCTCCGACGGTGGTGTGGCTCGACGTGCCGGAGGCTGAGCGTGCGCGGCGCCTCGTCGATCGGGGCGAGGGGCGTGACGTGGGCAGAGCCCCGTCGTCGGGGCCGGCTCCGGCCGTACCCCACCTCCGGGTGGACGCGTCGGCTCCGCCCGCCGACGTGGTGGAACGGGCCTTGGCGGCCGTCCGTCGGTAGCGCGCGCGGAGCGCTCAAGCCAGCGCCGGCGGTGACTCGGGTACCGGCGGTACGTCACCATCGACCGCTGTCCTACGCTGACAGTCCCGTCACAGCCTTGGAGGATGATCACCCGTGGCCAATCTTGCTGCCTTGTTGGAGAAGTCTGTTGAGAGGTTTCCTGAGCGTACTGCGATCGTCTTTGGTGATACGCGGCTGAGTTATGCGCAGGTTGATGGTGCGGCCAACCAGGTGGCGAACCTGTTGGTCTCGCGTGGGATCGAGCCGGGTGACAAGGTGGCGTTGTCGTGTCCCAACGTCCCGTACTTCACGATCATCTACTACGGGATCTTGAAGGCCGGTGCGACGGTGGTGCCGCTCAACGTGCTGCTGAAGCCGCGTGAGGTGGCTTATCACCTGGATGATTCGGGTGCGAAGGCGTACTTCGCGTTCGAGGGGACGCCGGATCTGCCGATGGGTGAGGCGGCGTGGGAGGGCTTTGGTCAGGTGGAGTCCTGCACCGAGTTCTTCCTGGTCAAGCTGGACTCGGCGGCTCCGGAGCCGATGGAGCCGCCGGAGTACTACGGGCCGCTGGTGGCGCAGCAGCCGGCGACGTTCGAGACGGTTGAGCGTGATGATGAGGACACTGCTGTCATCCTCTACACGTCGGGGACCACTGGTCAGCCCAAGGGTGCGGAGCTGCGGCACCGCAACATGCGTGACAACGCGTTGGTGGGTGAGGCGTTGTTCGGTGCCGATGCGGACCGGCCGGACACGTATCTGTGCGTGTTGCCGTTGTTCCATTCCTTCGGTCAGACGGTGATCCAGAACTCCGGTCTCGCTTTCGGCGGCACGATCGTGATGCTGCCCAGGTTCGAGGCGCAGGCGGCGCTGGGGCTGATGCTCCGCGAGAAGGTGACGTTCTTCGCCGGCGTGCCCACGATGTACTGGGGGCTGCTGGGTGCGTTGGCCGAAGGTGTCGACGTCTCCTCGGTGGCGGAGAACCTGCGGGTGGCTGCTGCGGGCGGCTCGGCGTTGCCTGGTGAGGTCCACAAGGACTTCCAGGACAAGTTCGGGGTGACGATCCTGGAGGGTTATGGGTTGTCGGAGACGTCTCCGGTGGCCTCGTTCGCGCCGTGGGGTGAGCCGGTGCGGGTCGGTTCGATCGGGACGCCGATCCCGGGGGTGCAGATGAAGCTCATCGACTCTGACTGGGGTGAGGTCCCGGGCGACCTGCAGGACGACGGCAAGACGGCCGTCGGTGAGATCGCCATCAAGGGTCACAACATCATGAAGGGCTACCACGACCGGCCCGAGGCGACGGCGGAGTCGATCCGTGACGGCTGGTTCCGTTCCGGTGATCTCGCCCGCAAGGATGCCGATGGTTTCTACTACATCGTGGACCGCTCCAAGGACATGATCATCCGTGGCGGCTACAACGTGTATCCGCGTGAGCTCGAGGAAGTCCTCATGACGCATCCGGCGGTCTCGCTGGTGGCGGTGATCGGTGTGGAGCACGAGTCCCACGGTGAGGAGATCAAGGCCGTCATCGTCAAGAACACCGACCACGACGACGTCACCGAGCAGGACCTGGCCGAGTGGGCCAAGGAACAGTTCGCCGCCTACAAGTACCCCCGCATCATCGAGTTCCGCGACGAGCTCCCCATGACCGCCACCGGCAAGATCCTCAAACGCGAGATCTGAGCCCGCGCCACGTCGCGGCCGGATCGCTGGGGATAGGATCAAGACATGCCTCGTGTGATCGTCGACGTCATGCCCAAGCCCGAGATCCTCGATCCGCAGGGCAAAGCGGTCCATGGCGCCCTGCCACGGCTCGGCTTCAGCGGGGTGAGCGACGTCCGTCAGGGCAAGCGCTTCGAGCTGGAGGTCGAGACAGCCGATGCCGCGACCCTCGGCGAGGTGGAGAAGATCGCCGAGACGCTCCTGTCCAACCCGGTCATCGAGGACTACGCAGTGCGAGTGGAGTCCGGGCGAGTGGAGTCCGGGCGAGTGGAGTCGGGCAGCGTCGAGGGTGCGTCATGAAGGTCGGGGTCGTTACCTTCCCCGGCTCCCTGGACGACGGCGATGCCCGCCGGGCGGTGCGCCTGGCCGGTGCCGAGCCGGTCGCGTTGTGGCACGGCGACCACGACCTGCCCAGAGGCCGGGACAGCGTCGAGGCCATCGTGCTGCCGGGCGGGTTCTCCTACGGCGACTACCTGCGCTGCGGTGCCATCGCCCGCTTCGCACCCGTGATGACCGAGGTCGTCGCCGCCGCCGAGCGGGGAATGCCCGTGCTCGGCATCTGCAACGGCTTCCAGATCCTGTGCGAGTCACACCTGCTGCCAGGCGCCCTCATCCGCAACGACCATCGGACCTTCGTGTGCCGCGACCAGGTGCTGCAGGTCGAGAACGCCTCCACCGCCTGGACGTCGGACTTCGAGGTGGGCCAGCAGATCACCATCCCGCTCAAGAACGGTGAGGGCGGGTTCGTCGCCGACCCGCAGACGATCGAGCGGCTCGAGGGCGAGGGCCGGGTGGTCTTCAGCTACGTCGGCGCCAACCCCAACGGCTCGATGCGCGACATCGCCGGCGTCACCAACGAGCGCGGCAACGTCGTGGGTCTCATGCCGCACCCCGAGCACGCCGTCGAAGACCTGTGCGGTCCCGGTACCGACGGTCTCGGACTCTTCCGCTCGGCCATCTCGTCCCTCGTGGCGCACTGAGGTCCCTGGGTCTCGGTACGCCCCGCTCGTCCCTCGCGGGGCACTCGACCTCCTCCGCTCCGCTCGGAGGGTCCCCGCTCGTTCCTCGCGCGTACCCTCCTCGCTACGCTCCGGACATGGTTCTGCGCTCCATCCTGGTCTCGGTCGCCGAGGCCGTCATCCTTGCCCTGCTCGTCATCGACCGCGTGCTCGAGCCGACGTGGAACGGGGGAGTGCTCACCGCAGCCAAGATCGTCGTCGTGGCCACGGCCATCGTGGCCGCTGCCCTGCCGTACCAGTCGTGGAGCACCCTCGAGCCGCGCAGCAACCTGCTGACCGTCGCGATGGCGAGCGGACTGGTCGGCGGTGCGGCCCTGACCGCCTCGGTCTTCGGCTCGGTCGATGGTGTGCTGTTCGGTTCACTGCCGCTCGCCCTACTGGGACTGGTGGGCGTCGTCGCGGCGGCGGTCAGCCTGCGCCTGGACGCACGCATCCGCAAGGACGCCGCCCAGGACGGATAGTCTCACCTCCGCCCGCCCGACGAGATGGGCCTCCTGATTCCTGATTCCCAGGAGCTCACGGGAACCAGGGGGCCGGTGGGACGCACGGCGGCACACCCTAGGCTGAGTCCATGGCGATCGAGCTCAGGACCCCTGCCCAGATCGACGAGATGCGGCCTGCTGGCCGGTTCGTCGCCGAGGTGCTGACCACGCTGACCGAGGCCGCCGACGTCGGCGTCAACCTGCTCGAGCTCGACGCCCTGGCGCACCGCATGATCACCGAGCGCGGCGCCGAGTCCTGCTACATCGACTACGCTCCCTCGTTCGGGCGCGGGCCGTTCGGCAAGGTGCTGTGCACGTCGGTCAACGACGCCGTCCTGCACGGTCTCCCGCACGACTACGCGCTGCGCGACGGCGACCTCGTGAGCTTCGACTTCGCCGTCTCCGTGGACGGCTGGGTGAGCGACTCGGCGGTCTCCATCGTCGTCGGGACGCCGCGGGAGGAGGACCTGCGGCTCATCGACATCTCCCGTCAGGCCCTCGATGCCGCGATCGCCGTCGCCCGGCCCGGCCGCAGCATCGGCGACATCGGCGCCGCCATCGGGGACGTCGCACGCGGCCACGGCCTGACGATCAACACCCAGTTCGGTGGCCATGGTGTCGGCCGCACGATGCACGGCGACCCACACATCCCCAATGACGGCCGACCCGGGCGCGGTCTCAAGCTGAAGCCCGGGCTGGTCATCGCGATCGAGCCGTGGTTCCTGCAGACCACTGACGAGATCGTCATGGACCCCGACGGATGGACGATCCGCAGTGCCGACGGCTCGCGTGGCGCGCACTCCGAGCACACGATCGCCATCACCGATGGTGACCCCGTCGTCTTCACCGCGCGAGACTGAACGGTCCAGGGCATGAGGATCCGACGCCGACCGGTGGATGGTCGCTCCAGCACGCTCGTGATCGCCGGGACGCTCGCAGCCGGTGTGCTCGTGGCCTGCGGGGGCTCCGAGCAGCCGGCCGAGACCGACCTGGTCGAGGAGTTCACGGTTCACGGTGCGCTGGCCGAGGTGCCGGCACTCGGGGAGGACGACGCTCCCTTGATCCATGCGGCGGACCTGCGCCGGGCCACCGAGCTGGCCGGTCTGGAGTACCCGTCGGATGGGTCCCGGGAGGCGGTCACGCCGTGGCTCATGAGCCTGACCGGGGCGGGCTCGCCCGACGGCGGGATGTCGCCGGTCTTCGTGCCGATGCCGGCCACCTTCAACCTCCAGGCAGCCTCGCCCGATGAGTTCGCCGACCTGCTGGGATTCTCGATCCTCGACGCCGACCGCTTCGTGGAGGCCTCCGCTGCGCCCCGGACGTTCGCCACCGTGGTCGGTGACGTCAGCGAGGACACCCTGGCCGACGACCTCGTCGAGGTGGGCGACGCGATCTGGTCCGACAGCGACGCGGACGACCTCACCCAGGCCCTGGGCGACAGCACCGCCGCGAGTCGGCTGGGAGTACCGGTGCGGGTGGCGGGCCAGGAGGGCCGCATCGCGGTGAGCACCTCCGTTCCCCTGGTGAAGGCCTGGCTCGACGACGGGGAGTCCCTCGCCGACGACGCAGGACTGTCAGCCGTCGCGGAGGCACTCGACGAGCGAGATGCCGTCTCGGCGACGCTGACGCCGGTGACCGGCACCGATGACCCGCTCGGGCAGGCTCTGGGGGACACTGCCACGCCCGAGCAGCTGGCCGACGTGCAGCAACGAGTCGATCCGATGATCCCTGCCGAGCCGTTCGACGCCGTGGGCATCGGCTGGTCGGTGACCCAGGGCGACGCCGAGGTGCATGCCGCCTACCACTTCGGCACCGACGACGCTGCCGCCGAGGCGGTGGGGGTGCTGGAGACGGCATACCGGGAGGGCCTGAGTGTGCGCAGCGGCCAGCCCTTCAGCGACCGCTTCACCGTGCAGGACGCGCAGGCCGATGGGCCGGTGGTCGTCGTCACGGTCTCGCACTCCGAGGAGCAGCCGCCCGGCTTCCTGCAGGACGTCCTGCTCCAGCAGGACGTCCTGTTCGTGTCCCGCTGAGCCGCGCCGGCGTGCCGTGGGGAGGCTCAGCCGGTGACCCGCCCCACCGCGCGACGGGTCGCGCCGAGAGCCCGTCTCCCTGCTCGCCAGGGTGCCAGTACCGTCAGGTCGCGGCGCAGGTCGGCGACCTCACGGCGCAGGGCGCGCAGCTCGGCGGTGGTGTCGTCGGCCGGCAGGTGCTGGGGACCGCCGAGGAGCTTGGGACTGGTGACGGTGCCTTGGGTGTCCATCCGCAGCCACTGCGCCTGGGGATGCTCGGAGTCCTTGAACCTCGGCACCTGCGGTCCGTCACCTTTGCGGCCGACGTGCCAGACCGACCAGTGCTCTCGCCAGCCCCCCAGGGCGTCGACGGGCACGGAGTCGCGGCCCGACTCCCAGAACCCGGCCTGGTTGTTGCGCCGCTGGCTGAGGTCGTAGCCCTTCTCGAGCGTCGTCAGGTCGGCGAACAGGAACTCCAGGCACTCCGCGGAGTAGCGCCAGTAGTCGATCGGGCACGGGTGGTTGCGCCAGGAGAACAGCGTGTGGGTGACGACGATGCCGCCGGGCTTGAGGATCCGGGCGATCTCCTCGGCGGCGAGCCACGGTCGGTCGATGTGCTCGAAGACGTCGGAGGAGAAGATCAGGTCGAAGCGGTCGTCCTCGATCTCGTCGGCGCACCCGGTGATGTCGGCGATGATCGTGTTGGGGATGTCCGAGGCGGTGATGTTGAGGTCGTGGTACGTGAACCGGGGTTCGGGGAACTCCTCGATGAGGCAGCTCGCGAGCCGGTGACCGCCGATCTCCAGCACCTGGCCGGAGAGGTCAAGGTGGTCGACGTAGTGACGGATGAGGGCCTTCGTCGTCGCGCGCATGGGAGGCGACCCTAGGCCGGTCCGTGGGCCGGTGGGTGAGGTCGAGGTGTCCCCCGGATGACGCGGGGTTCACCGACCGGCCATTTACGCCGATGCTCACCCCGGTTCTTTGTTGCTCACCGCTGTTTGCAAACCGGGGTGAGCACCAGAGAACCGGGGGATGACTCCTGATTCCCAGGAACTCATGGGAATCAGGAGGCCGGCCGATCCTCGGTGGATCAGGGGAGCCGGGCGGGCTGGGGCGTGGCCGCCTCGAGCTGGGCGCACAGGCTCACGAGGGGGCCGTCCTCGCCGGGACGGCCGGCCAGCATGACGCCCACGGGCAGGGCCGAGCGGTCGGCGGTCGGGGCGGTGACGTGCAGCGGCAGGCTGGCCGCGGGGACACCGGCCATGTTGTACACCGCGGTGAACGGGGTGAACTCCAGCTCGCGACGGTGGGCGTCGGCCGGATCGCCTGTCTCGTGGAACCAGTCGACGGCCGGTGGCACGAGGGCGAGCGTCGGGGTGAGCCACGCGTCGAACTCGTGCATCGCCACCAGGACCTCGCGGGTCGTGGACTCCAGGAACTGCATCGCTGCGGCGAGCTCGGCTCCGGTGACCTCCCGGCCACGCAGCAGCCAGTAGCGGGTGTTCGGCTGGAGCAGCTCCAGCGCCTCCTCGGGAATGGGTGCGGCGGCGATCCCGCTGGACCACACCCGGTTGAACTGCGGCTCGAGCTCCGGCGGGAACGGGTTGGGCACCTCCACGACGTCGTGCCCCAGGGCCTGCAGCGTGCGGCTGGCCTCCTGCCAGGCCTCGACGGACTCCGGGGAGGAGCTGACTCCCGGCAGGTACGGGTCGGACCAGCGTGCGATGCGCAGTCGTCCCGGCTCACGCGCCGCCCAGGTGCTGAACGGGATGCTGGGGGCAGGCAGGTGGCGGGGATCGCCTGGCATCGGATGGGCCAGCACGTCGAGCAGGGCCGCGGCGTCGCGCACCGTCCGGGCGAGGGGCCCGTCCACGGCCAGGCCGCTCCACTCGCTGCCGACGGGACCGGCGCTGACCCGGCCCCGGCTCGGCTTGAGGCCCACGACGCCGCAGCAGCTGGCCGGGATGCGGATGGACCCGCCGCCGTCGCTGCCCTGTGCCAGTGGAACGAGACCGGCGGCCACGGCGGCGGCCGCACCACCGCTGGACCCGCCGGCGGTACGGGAGGTGTCCCACGGCGTGCGGGCGGGCCCGACGACGTCGTTGTCGGTGTAGGAGGAGAGCCCGAACTCCGGTGTGTTGGTCTTGCCCAGGCTGACCAGCCCGGCGCGATGCATGAGGGTGACGACATGTGCATCGACGGTGGGCACGTTGCTGCGCATGAGGGCCGAGCCCATGGTGGTGCCGACGCCGGCGGTGGACGTGAGGTCCTTGATCGCCGTGGGCACGCCGAGCAGGGGCGCGGGGTCGTCCTCGGCGAGGCGGCGGTCGGCCTGCTCGGCGGCGGCGAGGGCCCGGTCGGCGGTGAGTGTGATGAACGCGCCGAGCTCCGGTCCGAGCCGTTCCGCGCGTTCGAGATGGTGTCCGGTCAGCTCCACCGATGACACCTCGCGGGACCTCAATAGAGCGGCCTGGTCCGTGGCATCCAGCTCGTGGAGGTCGGTCATGGCTCCAGCCTGCCACGGGGGCCCGTCAACGATGTGCGAGAGCGGCGGCGAAGGCGATGGGAAGGTCAAGGACCGGGCCGTGCCCTGGAGCGACGGTGCCGGCGTCGAGCGAGCCGAGCACCGCGAGGGCGTCGGTGGGCGAGCCGTGGCGCGCGTGGGCGAACATCGGTGGCAGCAGCTGGGGGCCGACGTGCCGGCACAGTCGGTGGCCGGTCGCCAGGGCGTCACCCGTCGCCACGACGCCGACACTCGGGAACAGGTATGCGGCATGGCCCGACGTGTGACCTGGTGTCGGGACGAGGACCGGCGTGCCGGGCAGGTCCAGTGGTTGCCCGGCAGGCGCGCTCTCCACCGAGGCCAGCGAGACGTCCGACAGTGCGCCGGCCCGCAGGATCCGCACCGTCCACGGCACCATGCCGCGGCGCCAGATGTTGGCGACGACGTCGGCCGGACCGGCCTGCTCGAGGTACTCGCGCCGGGCGTGCGGCACCTCGTCCGCGTGGCACAGCACGCGGGTGCCGTACCGGTCGGCCAGGGCGCGAAGGCCACCGAGATGGTCGACGTGGGCGTGTGTGAGCAGTGCGGCCCGCACGTCCTGCGGCCGCAGGCCGAGGGCCGTGATGGACGCCTCCAGCGCCTCGGCGTCGGCAGGGTAGCCGCCGTCCACGAGGGTCAGGTCCCGACCGTCGCGCACGAGCAGCCAGTTGACCTCGGTGCCGGTGCAGAGGAAGACGTCGTCGGCGATCTGGGTGGGTGCGATGTCGGCCATGGGGCGATTGTGCCGTCTGGATGCGCCAACTCCTACGATGTCGCCGGTGGGCACCCCCAAGGTCATCCTGTTCTACGTCTTCACGCCGCTGCCCGACCCTGACGCGATTCGCGTCTGGCAGCGCAGCGTGGCGACGTCTCTCGGTCTGCGGGGACGCGTGATCGTCTCGCCGCACGGGATCAACGCGACGCTCGGTGGCGACCTGCGGGCCCTGAAGTCCTACGTGCGTGACCTGCGTGAGTACGCGCCGTTCCGGGGCGCCGACATCAAGTGGAGCGCCGGCCGGGCCCTGGAGGACGGCGTGACCACGGCACTGTTCCCCCGGCTGAGTGTCAAGGTGCGTGATGAGGTGGTGACGTTCGGTGCGGGCGATGAGCTGCAGGTCGACGCCGACGGCGTTGTGGGTGGTGGCGAGCGGTTGACGCCGCAGCAGCTGCACGAGCTGCTGGAGGCCGAGGACGTGGTGCTCGTCGACGGCCGCAACGCGATCGAGTCCGAGGTCGGCCGCTTCAAGGGAGCCGTACGAGCGGACGTCGAGACGACGCGGGAGTTCGTGGACCTGCTCGACTCCGGCGCCTGGGACCATCTGTTGGGTCGGACGGTCGTCACGTACTGCACGGGCGGCATCCGGTGCGAGGTGTTGACGCCTCTCATGCGCAACCGGGGGTTCGACCGGGTCTACCAGCTCGACGGAGGCATTGCCCGGTACGGGGAGGCCTACGGCGACGACGGCCTGTGGGAGGGCTCGATGTACGTGTTCGACGAGCGGGTCACGGTGGACTTCTCCGACCGCACCGAGGTGGTGGGCCGGTGTGATGCGTGCGGAGCTGCCACCAAGGACGTCGTGGACTGTGCCGACCTTGCGTGCGTGCGGCAGATGGTCCGCTGCACGACGTGCGTCGGCGCGGACCATCACTGCGACCGGCACGGCTGAACGTGGCGGATTTCGGGCCGTGGGCGCGCTCTGAGGCCAAGCCGTTGAACAGTCAGCGCCCGAGCAGTGCGTCTGAGATGATTCGTTGCTGGATCTCGCTGGTGCCCTCGAAGATCTTGGTCAAGCGCGCGTCCCGCCAGTAGCGCTCGACCGCGAAGTCTGTCGTGTAGCCGGCGCCGGCGTGGATCTGTATACCCTCGCTCGTGACACGCTCAGCCATCTCTGAGGCAAGGTACTTGACCATCGATGCTTGTGTGCTCCCACGCTGTCCGGTGTCGATGTGACGACACACGGCGTACATGAGCTGGCGAGATGCCTCGATCTCGCTTGCCATCGTGGCGAGTTTGAAGCGAATCGCCTGGAAGCTCTCGATCGATTGGCCGAAGACGATGCGGGTCTTCGCATAGTCAGAGGAGTCCTCGAGTGCGCCACGTGCCAGGCCGATGGAACGCGCGGCAGTGTGTGCTCGGGCCAGGTCGAGTCCTTGCATGATGTATCGGAACGCTCGCCCCTCTTCACCGATTAGCGCATCGTGCGGAAGCTCGAGACCATCGAACGCCAACTCCCAGGTCGACCATCCTCGGTAGCCGATCTTGCGTACCTTGGTGCCGGTCACGCGGTCGGGGAGCGTTCCGCGTTGCTTGGGGATGAAGAACATTGACACCCCCTCGTGACGCCGCTGTGGATCGGTCGGAGGGGCCGTTCGTGCGAAGACGGTGAGATAATCGGCTCCGTCGGCGAATGTGCACCACATCTTGGTGCCTGTGATGCGCCAGCCATCCGGGACGGAATCTGCCCGGCAGGCGATGTTCGCGACGTCGGAACCGGCCTCTGCCTCGGAGATCGCGGTCGCGCCCAGGAGCTCACCGGCGACGACCTTCGGGTAGAGCTCGCGCGCTTTGTCCTCGGGGAACGAGCCGAACATCCGGTTTCCGCGAGCCATGATGCTGGCAACGCTCATCCACCCCCGTGCCAGTTCCTCAGCGACGATGCAGTACTCCATCGCGCCGAGACCGAGTCCGCCGTATTCCTCGGGGACGGTGATGCCAAAGAACCCGATCTCCGCCATCTTGTCGCGAAGGGACATCGGGATCTCGCCCTCCACCGGGTCAAGCTCGTTGGCGACAGGAAGAACCTCGCGCATCGTGAAGTCACGAGCCACGGATTGCAGGTCACGCTGTTCGTCGGTCAGGCCGCTGGCTGCGAAGTTGTCCTGGAGAAGCACGGTAGGTCCTCGATTCTCTTGGTTTTCGGTGTGGCGGGGGTCATCGTGCTGCGACGGCGGCCGTCAGGTCGCGAATGTCCGTGAGTTGCTCGAGGTTGCCGACCAGCTCGATCACGTGAGAGACGTTCGCGGTTCCGATGTGCTGCGTGCTGAGTGCCTCAAACTTGTCGACAAGGCGCTCCCACTGCTCTTCCAAACCGTCGCCGGAGGCCGGGATGGAGGTATCTACGGCACCGGCCAGCGAGCGACCGTCGGCGAGTCGCACCGTCACTTCCGTACTGCTGAAGTCGCGCTCCGGGGAAGGGAAAAGCTTGACCTTAGACGCCAGTTGTTGGAGGTCCTCGTCGGCGATCATCTGCTCGCCAAACTCCTCGATGCCCACCCGGCCCTTCGACCACGCCAGCGCCGCGGTGAATCCAAGACTGAATTTGGCGGCCAGGGGAGTGCGCACGTTCACCTGGTCACACATGCCGACGTGACGAGGGCAGATCCCGAGCTCGAACCGGTCGACATCGACTCCGTCTGCCTCCGTGCGGAGGCGCAGGAGTGTCTCGATGCTGGAATGGGTGCCGTAGCACGATGCGTGGTACTTGAACAGCATTCCACGAATCGCCCATGGGTCACCAGGCGGCAGGATGCCGGCTTTGGGCCCGGGTTCGGGCGTGTGGGTCTCGAGGTATCCCTGCGGGCATTCGAGCGATCCGGCGGGGCTGTCGCCCCCTTCTCCGGCCAGCAGCGCAGCAAGAAGTCCCTCACTGGCCGCGTGGCCGACCTGCAGAGGTTTTCCCCAGGTGCCGAACGCTGACTTGAGGCCGGATGCGCTTGTCGAGGCTAGTCCGAGCGCGTGGGCGGTCTGCCGCTCATCCAGGCCGATGAGAGCCGCGGCGGCCGCTGTCGCACCGAAGATGCCGTTCGTTGCCGTCGAGTGGAAACCGCGCTCATAGTGCTTGGGACCGGCGGCCTCGCCCACACGGCACTCGGTCTCGACGCCGGCAACGAAGGCGCGGAGCAGGTCGGCGCCGGTCAGTATGTGGGACTCCGCGAGGGAGAGGGCTGCAGGCAGAACGGGGGCCGTCGGGTGCCCGAATGGCGAGATGACGTCGTCGAAGTCGAGGGCGTGGCCGGCCGTTCCGTTGAGGCGGGCAGCTACGACGGGATGGGCCAAGGAGAGCCCGCCGATGACCGTGCCTCCTGAGGGCGCCCCTGTGGGGAGTGTCTCGTGAAGTGCTTTGACGGACTCCGAGTCTGCTCCGGCGATCGCCACGCCCAGCCAGTCGAGAATGCTCGATCGTGCGATGAGTCGGACATCGTCGGGGATGGTTGCTTGCTGGTAGGCGATGACTGAACGGGCGAGGTAGTCGGTGAGAGTATGCATGGTGTTCCTCGGAGTCTGTGGGTGCGCTCAGGCGCCGGACCGACCGTCGGACCATCGCTGCGCGATCTCGTCGGGAGTCTGTTCTCCCAGATGGGGACCTCTGCCGCGGACATGGGCGGGCGTGGTGCTGAACTTCAGAGGTACGCCGGCGATTGTGACGGGTGTCGAGGAGTCTGGCTGCTCCACCTCGACGAGCATCTGCCGGGCGTGGACGTGAGGATCGTCGAACAGGTCGGCTGTGTTCTTCACGGGGCCGATCGGTACCCGGCCGCCGAACATCTCCACCAGCTGTGCGTTGGTATGTGCCCGGACCCATTCTTCGACGATGGGTGCGAGGGTCGCGCGGTTCTGGACTCGAGCGTTGTTTGTGCTGTAGCGGTCGTCGGTGACGAGGTCCGGCCGCTCCATCGCCTCGGCGATGATCGCCCAGTGCGAGTCCTTGTTGCCGGCCAGGGCGATCCAGCCGTCGTTGGACTCGAAGACGTCAAAGGGGTAGAGCAGGGGGTGCGAGTTGCCGATCGGTCCGGCCACCTGATCGAGATAGCTGTATTGGTAGACCGCTCGCTCACACAACGCGATCATGGAATCCATCATGGCGACGTCGACGAACTGGCCCTGCCCTGTCCGTTCCACGTGCCGCAGCGCTGCGAGCACGCCCACGGCCAGGAGGGTGCCGGGGAAGATATCGCCGATGCCGGGACCGGACTTGATCGGATGCCCGTCGTTCGTGCCGGTGATCGACATGTGGCCGCCCATGGCCTGGGCGACCACATCGAACGCTGGCCAGTCAGCGTAGGGAGATCGACCCAGACGCGGATCGCCGAAACCTCGCAATGCTCCGTAGACGAGCCGAGGGTTCTCCTCGTGCAGGGTCTCGTAGCTCAGGTCCAGCCGGTCCATGACGCCTGTGGAGTAGTTCTCCATCAGTACGTCGGCGCGCCGTACGAGATCGAGGAAGGTCTCACGGGTGGCGGGTTCGCGCAGGTCCATGACCAAGCTCGACTTTCCGCGATTGATCGACTGGAAGTACCCGTTCAGCGCCCGGGGGCCGTCGCCTGGACGTCGGGGGCCGCTGCCACGGGTCACATCGCCTGACGGTGGTTCGATCTTGACCACGTCGGCACCCAGATCGCTCAGGATCATCGTGCTGTAGGGGCCAGCGAGCATCGCCGTGAGATCGAGAATCCGGACCCCGGCGAGTGGGCCCTCTGAACTGGCTGGCATCAGAGGACCCCGCATCGGGCTGCCCGGTCCACCGTGGCTTCGAAGATCCTGGCGGTCGCGGCGTCGATCATCATTCCATCGAGGTTGGCGGCACCGTCGCCACTCGCTTCAGCGCTCCGCACCGCCTCGACGACGGCCTTCGCGTGCTTGACCTCCTCGGGTGTCGGTGCATACACCTCGTTCGCGATACTGATCTGGCTTGGGTGGATGCACCACTTGCCCACGGACCCGAGGCTGGCAGACCAGCTGGCCTCCGTGCGGTAGCCGTCAGGGTCGTTGAACGCGCCGTACGGTCCGTCGATCGCGTCGATCCCGTGGGCGCGGGCCGCGACAATCATGCGGTTGCGTGCGTAGTGCCATAGGTCTCCGGGATACGGCACGACTCCTGACGAGTCGTCGCTCCCGCCGATGTGACCTGTCCGCACGCCCTGGCTGGCCGACAAGTCGCCGACGCCGAGGATGAGCGCTTCGAGTCGTTGGCTGCATCCCGCGATCTCCTCCACTCGAGCGAGTGCTTCGGTCTCCTCGATGAGCACCTCGATCCCGATCCGACCGACCTCCAGCCCGTTCTTCTGCTCCAGCTGTGTGAGAAGGTCATCGACGAACCAGACGTCGCGAGGTGCCTTGATCTTCGGGACGATGATGACGTCCAGCGCGTGTCCGGCGCCCTCGACAACCTCGACGACGTCACCGTGGCACCACTGGGTCGACACGCTGTTGATCCGACACGCGCGCGTCTTCGTGCCCCAGTTCTCCTGGTTCAGCCCGGCCACGATGTTCGCCCGTGTCTCGACCTTCTCCGAAGGTGCGACAGCATCCTCGAGATCGAGAAATACAAGGTCGGCGGCGCTCGTGGCCGCTCTGGCGATCATCTTGGGACTGCTGCCGGGCGTGGACAACTCACTGCGGCGTAGACGGTGGGGTCGCGGGCTCATGCTGATTCACTCCAATGACTCTTGCGCTTGATGAGGGCAGTACGGTCGCCCCGGAATACGACGGTCCCGTGCTGGTTCACGCCATAGTGGCGAAAGGTGACCACTCCAGCGTGGTCGTGCTGGGGCGAGGGTTGGGCGTCGAGCACTTCGGTGTAGGCCGAGATGGTGTCCATGTGGGCGACTGGTGAGGAGAACTGGAAGTTGTCGTAGGAGAGCTCGCGAACAGCGTGTTCTGTGCAGTCCTGTGCCGAGAGTCCCAGGACGAGCGAACCGGTCGCGAGACCGAACACGACTCGTCCGTCGGTCAGCGGATTGGGCAGATGCTCGTTCCAGTGGCTCTGCGCAGTGTTCATGACCTGCTTGGCAATGAACGACCCTTCGATCTCATCGACGGTGGATGCTCTGGCATGCCTGATCTTCTGGCCGACACTGAAGTCTTCGAACCACCCCGTGACGCCGAGTAGTGCCGATGTGGAGGTGTGTGGCTGTATTGGCATCAGACTCGTCCCTTTCGGTCGTGCCGCGCGGTGGCGTTGGCTTCTGTGGAACTGGACCGGCGTACGAGATTGGTTCGCCGAAAGCTCAGGATGGTCGCGCCACTCTCATCGGTGACGGTCGTCTGCCAGGTCACGATGCCGTTGTCGGGACGGCTGGAGCTCAACCGTGCGTCCTCCACCATCGACGTCGCGGTAATCGTGACGTCTGGGTACACCGAGCGTTGGAAGGTGACGTCGTCGACGCTCAGAAACGGCCCACCACTCTCGCTGAGGTCCTCCACGGACAGTCCGACTGCTGTACACAGCAGCAAGGCCGGGTTGACAAGAAGATCGGGGTGACCGTCCGCGCGAGCGAACTCTCGGTTCAGGTAGAGGGGATTCCATGCGCACGTGCTAGTCGAGAACTGAATCGAGTCAGCGGCAGTGATCGTGCGGCCCCAGTGGTGCCGCAGGACTTGGCCGACGACGAAGAACTCGTAGGGATGTCCGCGTTCGGCGAGGATGAAGTCAGAAAGATCAAGGTCGACCATGAGTTCAACTCCGAATGTAGGTTGATGGCAACCTACATTCTGTGGCCGAATCTGTCCAAGTCCGAGTGAGCGCAACTGCGCTCAGTCGGCAGCGAGAGTCTCGATGTAGGCCACGATGTCGTCCATCGCATCGAACACGTCCACCTGGTCAGGGACGAGGAGCGCCTGATATCCCACGCCGCGCAAGGCGCTGGTGATGAAGCGAGCGGTGGCGTCCGGATCCGCCTTCGGGAGGATCGTTCCGTCCTCGATGCCACGCCGCACAGCGTCTGCTGTGCTGCCTAGCGCGACGGCATGGAGGTGTCGCATCTGCTCGCGAAGCGCTGGGATCGGCTGGACCGCTCCTTCGAACATCAGGGCATAGAGAGCCCGCATGCGCCGGGGTGAGATCTCCCAGCCCCGCCGGATGGCACTGATGCGGATCCGGAGTGCTTCGATCCCAGTTGCTTTGTCGATCTCAGGGCTGACGTAGGTCTCAAACCAGCCGATCGACATGCGGTCGACTAGAGCCATCAGCAGGCCCTCCTTCGACCCGAACCGTCGCGTGACGAGGCCATGGCTGTACCCGGCTCGCTCTCCGATCATCGCGAGCGTGGTGTTGTTCAGGCCGACTTCGGCAATCAGTTCTGCGGCCGCGTCGAGCAGCCGGCGCGTGGAAAGTGCGGAGCGCGCCTGCTTCGTCGTGACGGTGACTGTGGGGGCGGGAGGGTTCCTGGCCTCGAGTCCTTCCGGAGAGTCTGAGGTGAGGGGGTTCTCCTGGTTCGTCATCTGATCTCTCCGGGGCCGCGTGTGAGTCGGTGAGTGTCCGCGCGCAGGTGTCGCGGCGCCGAGTGGTTGTTGGTGGCCCGGATTCTAACAATCATCGGAGGGGGATCAGGGAAGGCAAAAAGGTATGTCGTTGACAACAAACATGTGATCCGGTTCACTTACCGCCGTGACATGGCAGTGCCATCCGACTGACCTCCCGCGATCAGACTGAACGGAATTCCAATGCGCACAAAGTTTCGCAAGGCCATCACCGTTGCTCTTGGAGCCGTGCTCCTCGCGGCGTGCACCGGTGCGCCATCCGACGAGAGCAATGATCCCTCCGACGACGGCTACCCAGGAAGCGTCGAGCTTCGAGATGGCTTTGACCCAGATGCCGAGTTCAGTTATGCGCACTCCTACCCCCCGTCGAGTTTCGATCCCTTGACGAGCTCGTCCGGCCTTGACCAGACCTACCTCGCACCCATCTACGACCGTTTGGTCTATCGCACGCCCGAAGGTGAGTTTGCCCCCATGCTCGCCACCGAGTGGGAGCCGGATGAAGAGGGCCGCTCGCTCGTGGTGACGCTGCGTGAAGGACTCGCCTTTACTGACGGAGCTCCCTTCGATGCCGACGCTGTGAAGCTCAACCTTGACCGGTACCTGGGTGAGGACAGCAGGGTCAGCCAGGAACTCTCGCAGGTGACGGGTGTTGAGGTGACTGGACCGCTCGAACTCACGATCCATGCCGACGCTGGTCTGGGTCCACTGGTCAGTGCGCTGTCGGCGCGACCAGGAATGATGGTGTCCCCTGCGGCGATCGAGGACGGCACCGTAGAGAGTGACCCGGTTGGGATCGGCCCGTACGAGGCCGTTGAGGTGGTGCCAGGCCAGAGCGTCAATCTGACCAAGACGGAGGACTACTGGGACCCCAGCGTGCAGCGCGTCGCCACGATGCGGTTGTCGGGCATGACGGAGGCTCAGACACGTTTCAACGCCGTCACCCAAGGACAGCTTGACGCCGCGAGCATCAACCCCAACCAGATCTCTGCCGCCGAGAGGGAAGACCTCGACGTGCTGTCCGGGCCGACGCCTCTTTTCTACTTCTTCGCCGTCAACACGGCGGAGGAACCGTTCGACGACCCCCTGGTCCGAGAGGCCATCAGCCTGGCGATCAACCGGGCGGATATTGGTGCCGGCCTGTTCGACGGGTATTGCCGCCCGCAGGTCCAGCTCTGGCCGGAGAATAGCTTCGCATACGACGACGACTTCGGCTCAGGGCTTGATGAGGCACCGCACGATCCCGAGCGTGCGAAAGAGCTGCTCGATGAGGCCGGTTACTCCGGGGGTGGCTCCTTCGACACGGTGCTGACGAACAACTCGGCCAGTGTGCAACTGGCGGAGGCAGTGCAGAGCGACCTGTCGTCAATCGGGATCGAAATCAACGTGAACCCGGTTCCTTCCGGTGGGATCATCGACTACTTCGCCGTTGACAAGTCGATGCCGACCGCCATGTCGGGATACACGGGATCACCGGATCCGGGAGCGGTCATCGATCGAAACCTCACGGAGACGGCCCCCTATAACCCCGGAGGCCTGAAGTATCCCGACCTGGAGGACCTCATCGAGGAGGGCGCGAACGCGATCGACCCTGAGGACCGCGTCAGCGCCTACGTGGAGTACACACAGAGATTTGCCGAATCGCAACCACACATCATCCCGATCTGCATGTTGTACGAGGTGACTGCTTTTGATTCTGCAGTGAGCAACCTCCACGCCACGGCTGACTACACCGACCTACGAGGAGTCGCCGTCGATGAGTGACGGCGACCGTCGAGCCACCGGCTCACCCGGGGGTGTCCGGGTGTGGTGACCTACGCACTGCATCGGTTGGCGCTGGCTCTACCGGTGATCATCATCGTGGCGTGCGGCACCTTTGCGCTGGTCTACCTGATGCCGGGCGATCCAGCAACAACCATCGCCGGAGACGGCGCCTCCACTGCTGACATTGCAGCAGTCCGTACTGAACTCGGGCTCGACAAGTCGTTCCTGGCTCAGTTCGGCGGCTGGCTCGCAGCTGCGGTCACCGGAGATTTCGGCCGGTCGTTCCAGTACAACGTTCCGGTGGCGGAGTTGATCGGCCAGCGAATCGGGGTGACTGCATCCATCGTCGTCGTCGGGTGGCTCCTTGCCGTTCTGTTGGGCGTCCCGGTCGGTTTGCTCGCCGGGATGCGGCCCGGAACTTTAGTGGATCGCGCCCTCACGGGCATCGCCACGCTCGGCATCGCCCTCCCGTCGTTCTGGCTTGCCATGCTGTTGATCTCGCTCTTCGCGCTCCAATTGGGGTGGTTCGATGCGACGGGTTACACCCCCTTGTCCGCCGGTGTCGGGCCATGGCTCAAGTCGCTGTTGTTGCCCGGTCTGGCCGTGGCGTCGACATCAGCCGCTGACATTGCTCGGCAGACGAGGTCATCGGTGATCACGGTCGGCGCTCAGGACTTCGTACGAACGAATCGCGCGACGGGACTGGCGCCCCTCGCCGTGATGAGGCACGTGCTGCGCAACAGCGGAGTACCGATCGCGACGGTGGCGGGTCTACAGGTCGAGCGGCTCATCGGATCGGCTGTCGTCGTCGAGATTCTCTTTGCCATGCCGGGAGTCGGAGAGTTGATGCTGCGCGGCGTACAGACTCAAGACTTGCCAGTCATCCAAGGTGTGGTTGTTCTTGTTGCCGCTGCGGTCATTGTGGTGAACCTCCTCGTCGACGTTTCCTATGTGTTCATCAATCCACGACTCCGAAGGCAGTCATGACGTGAGTTCGCAACGCCCCCCGTCCACGCCGGACGGCCCGCATGACGGTGTCCCGACTGCGGTCTCAACGGCCAGTCCGATGCGGAGGTTCGCCGGTCGGCTGGTGAGGCAGAAGCTGGCAGTGATTTCGCTCGCCGTCTTGACGGTCTTTGTGCTGATCGCACTCTTGTCCGACCTGTTGGCGCCCTACGATCCGCGACAGCAGGATTTGGTGTCGCGGAACCTGCCACCGCACGGCAACCACCCGTTCGGTACCGATGATCTCGGGCGAGACGTGCTCTCTCGACTGATCGACGGCACGGGGATCACGTTGATGGCGCCCGTCATCGCCGTTGGGGTCGGTCTAGTGCTCGGTGTGCCGATCGGACTGTTGGCGGGATACTTCGGCGGCTGGTTCGACTGGCTCAGCTCGCGATTGGCCGATGCCTTGTTCGCCATTCCTGGTCTGATTCTTGCGATGGCCGTCGTTGCGGTGCGCGGACAGTCGACTGTTAACGTCATGATCGCAGTGGGCGTGCTCTTCGCGCCGCGGTTGTTCCGGGTGATACGCGCCGAGACGATGGTCATTGCCTCTTCGAGGTTCGTCGATGCCGCAGTCACCGCGGGGGCATCGCCGTTGCGGATCATCCGTACTCATGTGGTGCCCAATGTTGCTCCGTCGCTCATCGTTCAGTGCACTGTTCTGCTGGGCCTGGGTGTTCTCATCGAGGCGGGGCTCTCCTTCTTCGGAATTGGTGTGCAGCCGCCAAATGCGTCGTGGGGCGTGGTGCTGCGGCGATCGTTCGACGCCATCAGCGAGGAGCCCATGCTCTCCTTCGCGCCAGGAGCCGCGATCACGCTGTTGATCCTCTCGCTGCAGTTCCTGGGGGACGGTATGCGCGACTCGCTGGGAAGGGAGATTCGGCGTGGGAAGTGAAGAGTTGGTATGGGGGCTCGACCATCAGGAGGTCGATCCGGCGTTGGTCGTGGAGGACCTCACCGTGTCAGCCGCGACGGAGCGTGGCCGATTCGAGGTGGTACGTGAGGCATCGTTGAGACTGAACCGTGGGAAGATCACCGGGCTCGCTGGAGAGTCTGGCTCGGGCAAGACCGTAACCGCGCTGTCGGTGATGGGACTGTTGGACCGCAGGACGTTGCGTGTCGAGCGTGGCACCGCACGGTTGGGCGACACCGACCTGCTGAGCATGCGTGGCAAACGCTTGCGGAGCACCTTGGGGGATCGAATCTCGATGATCTTCCAGGAACCGATGACCAGTCTGGACCCCATGATGCCGGTCGGGGCGAGCATCAGCGAGGTCATCCGGGCGCACACACAGCTTGGTCGTAGGAAGGCGCGGCGCCGGGCGATTGAACTGCTTGAGCGAGTCGGCCTCCCGAATCCTGTTGCTTCGTCCAGCTCGTATCCCTTCGAGATGTCTGGGGGTATGCTCCAACGCGTCTTGATAGCGATGGCGATCAGCTGTGGACCAGAGGTGTTGATCGCGGACGAACCCACGACAGCACTTGATGTCACGGTTCAGGCCCAGATCATGCGTCTCCTGCGGGAGCTCGCTGATGACGGCATGGCAGTTCTGATCGTCACGCATGACATGGGACTGATCGCCGAGTATGCAGATGACCTCGCCGTCATGTACGCCGGTCAGGTCGTGGAGGCAGGTGGTACCAATGAGCTGATTGAGTCTCCTCGACACCCGTACACCGCGGGGTTGTTGGCCTCGGTTCCATCGACCCGCCGTCGAACGAGCCGGCTCAACGCCATTGCGGGCCGCGTGCCCCTGTTACACGAGATGCCGTCGGGCTGCCGTTTCGCTCCCAGGTGTCCGTTCGCTGAGGAGTGCTGCGCTGTGTCTGTGCCGCTCGTCACGGTCGGTGACATGCGTGTCGCACGATGCGTCCGCGTACGCGAGCTCGAGCTGGACGGAGTGAAGTGAGGATGAGATGAACCACGACCAGGATTTGGTTCTTGAGGCTACCGGACTCGACAAGACGTTCCTCGCGAGAAAGGGGCTCCGGCGACCGGGCACGAGGGCCGTGCACGCTGTGTGCAACGTATCGCTGAAGTTGTGGCGAGGCGAGACGCTTGCGCTGGTCGGTGAGTCGGGATCCGGCAAGTCGACGACGGCGCGCCTACTGACGCTTCTCGAGCGACCGGACGCAGGATCGGTCAGGGTTCTCGGTGAGGAATGGACGAAGTTGCGTCCGAGAGGTCTTCGGGCTCGACGTCGCCACCTGCAGATGGTCTTTCAGGATCCCTTCGCTTCCCTCGACCCCATGAAGATGGTGGTGTTCACCATCGGTGAGCCTCTGATGATCCACGAGGGGCTCAAAGGCGCGGATCTCGACCGGCGGGTGCTCGCGCTGCTCGATCTTGTCGGGTTGCCCGCGAGCGCCCTGCACCGGTATCCGCACGAGTTCTCGGGAGGTCAGCGGCAAAGGATCGCGATTGCTCGGGCGCTGGCCGCCGATCCGGCTGTCGTCGTCGCGGATGAGGCTGTGTCGGCTCTCGACGTCTCTACGCAGGCACAGGTGCTCAACCTGATGAAGGACATCCAGGCTGAACGCGGACTGGCCTTCGTCTTCATCACCCATGACCTGGGCGTCGTGCGACAAGTCGCTGATCGGGTCAGCGTGCTCTATCACGGGGAGGTCGTCGAGGAGGGCGCTGCCGATGCTGTACTGGAGCGACCACGCATGGCGTACACGCAGCGCCTGCTGTCCGCTGTGCCGGAGGTGAGCGCGCGTGATCGTGAAGAACGTCGCGCTGTGCTCGCTCGACTTCACTCCGAGGCGGCGTCCTAGAGCTGGCTCTGGCTGACGCTAGGCTGTCCCGGCGGTGGCCGGGGAGCCAGCGCTCCCTACCGCAGCAGCGAGACCATGGCCGCGGCGCCGACCACGACGATGACACCGCGCAGCACGGCCGGGGGGAGACGTCGACCGATGCGTGCACCCAGCAGGCCGCCCATGATCGCGCCGGCAGCCACCATGGCCGCCAGGCCCCACTGGACGTCGGCGACGACGGCGAAGACGGCGGCCGCGACGAGGTTCGTCAGGCCGGTGAGGACGTTCTTCAGGGCATTGAGCCGCTGCAGGTCCTCGGCCAGCAGCATGCCCATGAAGCCCATCATGAGCACGCCCTGTGCCGCGCCGAAGTAGCCGCCGTAGACGGCGCAGAGGGCGGCGACCGCCACGACGCCGACCGTGGTGCGCCCCGTGGGCGCGTACCGGGTGTTGCGGAGCATGGCGGTGAAGCGTGGACCGCCGACCACCAGGACGAGTGCCAGTGCGATGAGCCACGGCACGACGCGCTCGAAGGCATCGGGCGGGAGCGTGAGCAGCAGGGCCGCGCCGCCGATCGAGCCGGCGATCGTGAAGCCGCTCAGCACGGCGATGCGTCGTCCCTGCCCCTTGAGCTCGCGGCGGTACCCCCAGGCTCCCGCGAGGGAACCGGGGAACAGTCCGACGGTGTTGGTCACGTTGGCCACCACCGGCGGCAGGCCGAGGCCGAGCAGGACCGGGAAGGACACGAGGGTCCCGGAGCCGACGACCGTGTTGATCGTCCCGCCCCACAGCCCGGCCAGCAGGGCGATGACGGCGTCGGTCGTGCTCACCGCTTGATCCTGACAGGAGCGTCACGTGGGCCGCGGCCGGGGGCCCGCGACCGCGGACCGACAGGGTCAGTCGGGACGGCCGATGTGCCGCTGCATCGTGACGTTGAGGCCGCTGACGACCAGGGCCACCTGCCGGGCGACGAAGTCGTTCACCCGGCCGCGCAGGCCCTCGGTGACCTCGGGGTGGATCTCGTCGAGGCGGACTTCCAGGGTGTATTCGTCGCCGGTGGCCCGGCGCCCCTGCTCGGGCTCGTTGCCGCCCGTGGCCCGGCGCCCCCGCCGGAGCTCGTCCCGGCGCTCGACGAGCAGGTCGACGACGTCGGCGCCGCCCAGCGCAGGCCACACCGTGACGCGCACATGGGTGCTCGCTGCCGGGACGGAGCGCGAGGTGACGTCCAGCGTCGTGGTGATGGCGCCGGCGGCGGGCCGGCGATAACCGGCGGGAGGGGTGAGCGTGTGCGACGCGTCGGTGGCGACGTCGATGTCGAACTCGTGCAGCAGCGGCCGGTCGATCTGGCGCTCGGCGACGTGGGTGAGCAGGTCGTGCAGGCGGTGTGCCGCCGCGTCGAGCTCGGCGTAGGACAGACCGGCCCGTCCGGTGAGCAGCGGGTCGACGTCCTCGGGCATGTCCCCATTGTCGCTGACGGCAGCCGTGGACGTGCTGCACGTCACGCGCTCAGGCCTTGGAGGGCGCGACACCGCCGCCTAGCATCGAAACGAAACCGTTTCGTTCACTGGAGATCCGCATGACCCGCCTCACCGACGACCGCCGCATCGAGCTGTTCTGCGGCGTGCTCGAGCTCGTGGCCGACCGGGGCTACGACAAGGTGACGATGGATCAGGTGGCCGAACGGACCCACAGCAGCAAGGCGACCCTCTACCGCCAGTGGGGCAGCAAGGCCCGGCTCGTGGTCGAGGCCATCACCTGCTGTGCCGGCGCGGCCGCCGAGCTGCCCGACACCGGATCGCTGCAGGGCGACCTGCACGCGATGGTCCTTCAGAAGCCGCGTCCGGACGAGAGCGCCATCCCGCCGGACCTCATCACCTCCCTGCTCCCGGCGCTCAAGACCGACCCGGAGCTCGCCGAGGCCGTCCGCACGGACATCATCGATGCGTTCGTGCGCGATCTCGGCATCGTGGTCGGCCACGCCGTGGAGCGGGGAGAGGTCCCCGACGACCCGGAGGCCCTGCAGCATGCTGCGGTCGCCTTCATGGCGCCGTTCCTGCTGCACCACGTCGTCCACGACGTCGAGCCGGGTGATGACGACCTGCTCGCCTACCTGGACGCCGTCATCCTGCCGGCCCTCGGCGCTCGCTGACTGTCCTCACGACTCTTCGCCCCCATACCCCTAGGAGACTCCCCATGGCGTGGCACCTCTACCGACTCGGCCGCTGGTCCTTCCGGCGTCGGGGCACCGTCCTCGTGGGCTGGGTCCTGCTGCTCGTGCTCGCCGGCACGGGCGCGGCAACTCTGTCCGGGCAGACCTCGGACCAGTTCGAGCTCCCGGGCATCGAGTCCACCCAGGCCTTCGACCTCATCGAGGAACGCACACCCGACGCCGCCCCCGACGGCGCGACGGCCCGGATCGCGTTCCAGGCGCCCGAGGGCGAGACCCTGGCCGACCCCGAGAACCAGCAGCTGGTGCTGGACACCCTCGCCGCGGCGCGAACCGGCCACGTCCTGGAGGCCAGCAACCCCTTCGAGACGGGCACCGTCACCGAGGACGGCCGTACCGCGTACGCCACCGTCGCCTACGACCGGATGTCCATCGAGCTGACCGAGGCCGACCGCGAGGCACTGGAGTCCGCGCCGGAGGCGGCGCAGGACGCCGGGCTCCAGGTGCACATCGGCGGTGATGCCCTGCAGGAGATCCCGCACACCGGGGCGGCCGAGCTCATCGGCATCGGGGTGGCGATCGTCGTGCTGCTGCTGACGTTCGGCTCGTTGCTCGCGGCTGGGATGCCGTTGCTGACGGCGCTCGTCGGCGTGGGCATCGGGATCAGCGGCATCACGACGCTGACCGGCTTCGTGGACCTGGGCTCGACCACCCCGATCCTCGCCACGATGCTGGGCCTGGCGGTGGGCATCGACTACGCCTTGTTCATCGTCTCGCGCTACCGGCACGAGGTGGCCACGGGGCGCTCCTACGAGGAGGCTGCGGGGCGCGCCGTCGGCACGGCTGGCTCCGCGGTGGTCTTCGCCGGCCTGACCGTCATCATCGCCCTGTCCGGACTGTCCGTGGTGGGGATCTCCTTCCTCACCGAGATGGGGCTGGCCGCCGCTGCCACGGTGGGTATCGCCGTTCTCATCGCGCTCACGATGCTTCCGGCGCTGTTCGGCTTCGCGGGACACCGCGTGGCCGCCGGCCGCCTGCCGTTCCTCAAGGCCCGCGACCCCGAGGCCGAGGGAGTGCGTACGAACGGTCGTCGCTGGGCGGACCTCATCACCAGGCGCAAGGCCGTCACCTTCGTCGGTGGACTGCTCGTGGCCGGGATCGTCGCCGTCCCCGTGGCGTCCATGCAGCTGGCGCTGCCCGACGACGGCACCGCCGCCGAGGGCTCGGGCCCGCGGGAGGCCTACGACCTGATCGCCGAGGAGTTTGGCGCCGGGACCAACGGTCCGCTGATGCTCGTCGTCGACACCGCCGGGTCCGACGACCCGCAGGGCGCCGTCGAGCGTGCCGTGCAGATCGCGGAGTCGGTGGACGAGGACGTCGCTGCCGTCGTCTCCCCGGTCCCGCCGCCCGGCAGCCCGGCCGAGGCGGTCCAGGCCTTCGAGGGCCAGCTCGAGCAGGCGCAGTACACCGCCGTGACGGTGATCCCCGAGAGCGGCCCGTCGGCGGCAGAGACCCAGGACCTCGTCGACGACCTCCGCGCCGCGCTCGCGGACCTCCCGGACGAGACGGGTGCGCAAGCGCTCGTGACCGGCCAGACCGCGCTCGGCGTGGACATCTCCGAGGAGCTCGCCGACGCCTTCCCGGTCTACCTCGCCGTGGTCGTCGGACTCGCCTTCGTGCTGCTGACCGTCGTGTTCCGTTCCCTGCTGGTGCCGCTCAAGGCCGTCGCCGGGTTCCTGGTGTCGGTGGGCGTCGCGCTCGGTGCGACGGTCGCGGTCTTCCAGTGGGGCTGGCTGGCCGAGCTCATCGGCGTGGACAAGCCCGGCCCGGTGCTGTTCATGCTGCCGCTGCTGCTGACCGGCATCCTGTTCGGCCTGGCGATGGACTACGAGGTCTTCCTCGTCTCCCGCATGCGGGAGGAGTTCGTGCACGGCGCCGAGGCCACCGATGCGGTGGTGCACGGCTTCCAGCACGGCGCCCGAGTGGTCACGGCCGCGGCGGCGATCATGATCGGCGTCTTCGGCAGCTTCGCGCTCGGTGACGACGCGATCGTCAAATCCATCGGCTTCGGTCTGGCGGTGGGTGTCCTGGCCGACGCCTTCCTGGTACGGATGACGCTCGTGCCGGCGTTCATGGCCCTCGTGGGGCGGCACATGTGGTGGCTGCCGCGCTGGCTGGATCGCCTCCTGCCCAACCTCGACATCGAGGGCGAGTCGCTCGCGGCGCGCACCGCAGGGCTGGACCAGCCGCAACGGGAGAAGGAGTCCGTCAGCGTCTGACGGTCGCAGGTCTGCCTCAGCGCCTTCTTCTGCCCGCGGCCCCGTTGTCAACCAAGTGGTTGACAACGGGGCCGTGTCGTTCCACCATGGATGTGTTCAACCAATTGGTTGAGGAAGGATCTCGATGACCGACCAGCTCTCCCGAGTCTTTGCCGCCCTCGCCGACCCGACGCGACGCGACATGGTGGCCAGACTCACCACCTCCGACGCCACCGTCGGCGAGCTCGCCGAGCCCTACGACGTCAGCGTCCAGGCTGTCTCCAAGCATCTGCGAGTGCTGGAGGACGCCGGGCTCGTCACCCGCGGCCGCAAGGCCCAGACGCGTCCGGTCCACCTGGAGGCGGAGGTCTTCGACCTCATGGACCAGTGGATCGAGCGCTACCGTCGCCAAGCAGAGCAGCGCTACCAGCGCCTCGACGCAGTCTTGGAGGAGATGGCGCGCCAGGACACAGGTCTGGAGAGTCCGGCAGGGCCGGACGGCCTCGAGATCGATACATCACAGGAAGGAACCGCATCATGACCACCAACACCACCGAGGCCACGATCACGGCCGACGAGACCGTGCCCGCCATCCACATCACGCGCGACTTCGCCGCGACGCCGGCCCAGCTCCTGCGCGCCCACACCGACCCCGAGCTCTTCGCCCGCTGGGTCGGACCGGAGGGCCTGGAGACCCGCATCGATACGTGGGACGTCCGTGACGGCGGCAGCTGGCGCTACGTCGCCGTCGCGGGGGGCGAGGAGCACGGCTTCCGCGGCTGCTTCCACCGGATCGGTGACGACGTCATCGTCCAGACGTTCACGTGGGAGGGCATGCCCGAGGCGGTCTCGCTGGAGACCGTGCGATTCACCGATCTTGGGGACGGTCGGACGCGTCTGCACGCCACCTCCCTGGTCGACTCCTTCGAGGCCCGCGACGCCTGGCTGCGCGACAGCGGCATGGAGGTCGGCGTCAACGACGGCTACGCCAAGCTCGACGAGCTGCTGCGCGGCGGCGAGGTTGCCGGGCCGCGGGCAGAGGGTCATGACGCCGTCTGAGCGCCACCGGACCGTGGCCCGGGACTTCACGGCGCGTGTCGACGGGGTGCGTGACTGGGAGGTCCCGGCTCCGGTCGCGGGCTGGAGCGCGCGCGACGTCGTGGCGCACCTCATCGAGTGGCTCGCTGGGTTCATGGCCGGTGGCGGAGTGGACCTCGAGCAGCACACATCGGCCCGCGACGACCCGGCTGCGGCCTGGCGCGAGCACGCCGAGCGCGTGCAGACCCTGCTCGATGCTCCACGCGCCAGCGAGGACTTCACCCATCCGCAGATCGGGACGTTGCCGCTGGAGCAGGCCATCGACCGCTTCTACACCTCCGACGTCTTCATGCACACGTGGGACCTGGCCCGTGCCACCGGCCAGGACGACCGGCTCGACCCCGACGTCTGCACCGAGCTGCTGGAAGGCATGGGACCGATGGAGGAGATCCTGCGCGGCTCGGGCCAGTTCGGCCCGGCGGTGCCGGTTCCCGACGACGCCCCGGTGCAGGACCGGCTGATCGGGTTCATCGGCCGCGACCCGGCCTGGATGCCGCCGACGTGAGCCTCGTCCACGACGTGGTCGCGGAGCTGCGATCGATGGCCACGCCGGCCGAGCACGCCAAGGTCCTCAAGCGGGTCGGTGACCCGGACCTCGTGATCGGGGTTCGCATGCGCGACGTCTTCGACCTCGCCTCGCGACATGTCACGGCTGATCTCGACGACGTCGAGGCGCTGCTGGAGCAGCCCTGGTACGAGGCGCGGCTGGTGGGGGTGAGCATCCTGGACGCCAAGGCGCGGAGCCGTCGGGCGACGCAGGACGAGCGTCGGGCCTGGGCCGCGTCCTACCTCGAGCATCATGACCGCCTCGACCTGTGGGACTTCGTGGACCGGGCAGCACCCCGGGTGCTCGGCGGCTGGTTGCTGGGTGAGACCGACCGATCCGTCCTCCAGGAGCTCGCTGCGTCGCCGGACCCGATGCGGCGTCGCAGCGCCATCACCGCATGCTTCTGGCTGGTCCGCGCCCAAGAGCTGGACGACGCACTGCACATCGCCGACCTGCTGGCCAGTGACCCCGAGCGCCTCGTCCTCAACAACGTCGCAGTCGCCCTGCGCGAGGTCGGCCGCCGCGACCCCGCCAGACGGGACGCCTTCCTGGCCGACCACCCGCAGCTCCCTGCAGCGGTGAGACGAGTGGCGAGCTCGGCGTAGGTCGTGCTCGCAGGGGTCCGATCGACGTCAGTCAGTCGACGTAGCGCGGGCTCCAGACCTGACCGGCGGCGGTGACGCGGGTCGACGACGCGCCGACGATGAGCAGGCACGACATGTCGATCGACTCCGGGTCCAGCTCGGCCAACGTCGTGACGGTGAGGGACTCCCGGTCGCGTCCGACGTCGCGTCCGACGACCACCGGAGTCTGCGGCGACTTGTGCTCCAGCAGGATGCGTTGCATGTCGGCCACCTGGGTGGTGCGCGAGCGCGAACGGGGGTTGTAGACGGCGAGCACGAGGTCGGCCTCGGCGATCGCACGAAGGCGTCGCTCCACCACTGCCCACGGCTTGAGCCGGTCCGAGAGGCTCAGCACCGCGAAGTCCGCGCCCACCGGAGCTCCCGCGCGGGCCGCCACCGCCTGCACCGCCGACAGGCCCGGCAGCACCCGGATGGGAACGTGCGCGAGGTCCGGGGAGTCGGCTGCCTCGAACACCGCCGACGCCATGCCGAACACCCCGGCATCACCGCCGGAGACCACCGCCACCCGCTCACCCGATGCCGCCAGCTCCAGCGCCAGGCGCGCCCGGTCCACCTCCACCGTGTTCCCGGAAGCGTGGCGTGTCAGTCCGGCCCGCTGGGGAACCCGCTCCACGTACGGCCCGTAGCCGACGACATGGTCGACGCCGGCCAGGGCCTTGGTGACCTCCGGCGTGAGCCAGTGGTCCGGACCCGGTCCCAGGCCGACGACCAGCAGCTCACTCGTCGAGGGGTCAGGAATGGTCTCGATATGACTTCCTCGCAGAGCTCGTCCGTCTACTCGACCAGCGGAGTCGGGGAAACGGGAGTCGTGGGTGTCGGTGCCGTCGGGGCCGGCGGCACCGGCCGCGTCGTAGCGCGTGCCGACGCCGTCGCCCGGGACCACGATGATCGAGAAGTACGGCACCGTCTGCGGATCGACGTCGGCCACGGGGAGCCAGCGCTCCTCGCTCATCGAGGCCCGCTCCACGTACACGGCGTCCTCGAGCCGTCCGGCCTGCTCCAAGGCGCTGCGGACCGCCGGGAAGGTGCGGCCGAGCTTCATGATCACGGCACCGTCGGTGTCGGCCAGCCGCCGTGCGAGCTCCGGCTCCGGGAGCGTGCCCGGCAGAACGGTGAGCACGTCGCTCTGGCGCACCAGCGGCAGCCCGGCCGTGGCCGTGGCGGCGGCGAGCGCGGGCACGCCCGGCACGACCTCCGCCTCGAACCGGTCTGCGAGACGGTCGTGCAGGTACATGTACGAGCCGAACAGCAGCGGGTCACCCTCAGCCAGCACCACGACGTCGCGGCCAGCGGACAGGTGGGCGGCCAAGCGGTCCGTGCACTCGGCGTAGAAGTCGGCCATGGCCCCGGCGTACCCGCCCGGGTGGTCGGTGGTTCCCGTGGTCACCGGGTACTGCAGGACCTCCTCGTGCACACCCTCGGGCACCAGGTCGTCGGCGATGCGCCGCGCGTTGGAGCGCTTGCCGACCCCCTGGTGGTAGGCGAGGACGTCGGCCTGCTCGATCAGCCGTGCCGCCTTGCGGGTGATGAGCTCGGGATCGCCGGGGCCGACCCCGACACCCCAGAGCCGGCCGGTCCGGGGGCTGTCGTCCTGGGTGTCGTCGGCGCTCACTCGCGCTCCTGGGCCAGGGCGTTGAGCGCCGACGCGGCCATGGCCGAGCCGCCACGACGACCGCGCACGGTCACGAACGGCACGTCGACGCCGTGCTCGTCGGCGAACGCGGCCAGGGCCTGCTTGGACTCCGCCGCTCCGATGAAACCCACGGGCACCCCCACGATCGCCGCCGGAGGCGGTGCGCCGTCGATGAGCATCTCCAGCAGGTGGAACAGGGCGGTGGGGGCGTTGCCGATGGCGACGACGGCACCATCCATCCGGTCCGTCCACAGTGAGACGGCGGCGGCCGACCGGGTGGTCTGCCACTCGCGGGCCAGGTCGGGTACGCGGGGGTCGCGCAGCAGACACACGACGTCGTTGTCCTGCGGAAGACGGGCGCGGGTGACCCCGGAGGCCACCATGTGCGCGTCGGTCAGGATCGGCGCCCCCGCCTGCAGCGCAGCACGGGCAGCGGGTACGAGGTCCGGGTGGATGATGAGGTCCTCGGCAAGGTCGGTCTGGCCCGTGCCGTGGATCATCCGCACCGCGACCTTCTCCGCTGACGTCGGCACGCCGGAGAGGTCGGCCTCACGCCGGATGGTGGCGAAGGAGTCGTCATAGATGGCCGCCCCGACGGCCTCGTAGGCGTAGCGACGTGGCGGAGGTGCGAGGGCGCCGGACGGGGCACCCTGGCTGGGCAGGGGACTCATGGGTTCTCCAGATCGGGCAGCAGGAGGCTGCGCCACGGGGTGACGATGATGTCGCGTCCCGCCAGGGCGAGAACGCGTGTGGCGAGGTCGTGGGTGAGACGGCCCTCGGGGATGTCGACGTGCCGGACGGCGCGGCCGTCGTCCTGGGTCAGCGTGTCGTGCGGAACGGGCAGGGCATGCACCTGGGTGCGCAGGTCCCGGGCATGGTGGACCGACAGCATCGACCCACCCGCCTCGGGCAGCTCGGCGACGTGCCACGCGCCGTTGCCCTCCCGCTCGCGCAGGTGGCTAAAGCGCCGGGCGAGGTCGAGCAGGGCGTCCGGGACCGCGGTGAGCGGAAGCACCTCGCCCCAGTGCTCCCCGACGCGCAGCTGGCCGTGCGTCGCATCGACCGCCATGACGCCGAGGTCCAGGGGACGGTCCACCAGGTCGCCGTGGCCGTCGTCGAGGACGAACAGGAACCGTGCGGAGAGCCCGGCCAGCTCCTCGTCGGCGCAGAGCCCGGCGTCGAGCTGCTCGGCGAGGGGCCGCAGGTCGACGTGGCCGCCGAGCCGGCCGGTCAGCGACGAGACCATGATGTTGCGCACCAGCTCGTGGCTGCGCGACGGCAGCAGGCCCGTGGCAGCGACGGCCTCCACGAAGAGGCGCGGTGGCTCGCCCTCGGTGTGGTCGATGCCGCGGAGCTGCAGGTTGGCGCGTCGGGTGAGGTGGACCTCCCCGTCGCCGAACCGGCCCGAGATGAGCATGAGGTCGGCCAGCTGCTGCGTCGTCAGGGCTCCGCCGACGAGCCGCAGCCGCACGAGGGCGCCGTCATCAGCGATCCATGGCCGCAGGACACCGGGGCAGCGGTCGGGGCGATGGCGGTCGGTCACGCGGTGGACGTTAGCCCACGCCTGGACGATTCACACTGGTGGTCCGCACGGCTGGCGTCGTTCCCGGGGTGGGCGCACGATGATGACGATGGGTAGCCGTCGCCGCCCATCGTCATCATCGTGAGTGCCTCAGCGGTTGATCAGGCGCTGCAGAGATCGTTGAGCGTGCGGGCCTGATCCATGATGCCCGACGACAGGTCGGTGAGCTTGCCGCTGACCTCCTGCAGGGCCGACGGGTCCTCTCCGGCCTCCTGGAGCTCACCGAGCAGGCCGGAGAGCTCGCCGAACTGGTCCGCGAGGTTCTTGACCTCGGTCTGGACCTCCTCGTTCTCCAGCTCGTCGGCGGTCGCGTCGAGCGTGCCCTGCAGCTCGCTGATGGTGCTGGCGCTGCCCTCGGGGTCCTGGGGCGAGATCGAGCTGAGCTGGGAGGTGGCCTCGTTGGCGTCCTCGTTGGCGATCTTGCACGCCTCCTCGGTGGACTGGCCGCCACCGCAGGCGGTCAGTCCGAGGCTCATGACCACGGCGGCAGCGGCGGCAGCGGTGGGCTTGCGAACGTTCATGGTGTCTCCCTGGAGGATCCCGGGGCCGCGGTCGCGTCGCCCGGTCGTCTGATCATGGCTGCAGTGACCCTACTCAGAGCGGTCTCACGTACCGCACGTGGGTCGTGCCGGCCTCGATGGTGACGGTGGCCTCCACGTCGTAGACCTCGGCGATGAGCGAGGGCTCGATCACGTCGGCAGGAGGGCCCGTGGCCCGCACCCGGCCTTCGTGGAGCACCACCACGACGTCGCAGTGGGCGGCGGCGAGGTTGAGGTCGTGCAGGGCCATCACGGTCGTGGTGTCGGCGGAGGCGACGAGCTCCAGCAGCTCCAGCTGGTGACGGACGTCGAGGTGGTTGGTGGGCTCGTCGAGCAGCAGCTCGGTGGGCTCCTGGGCCAGCGCGCGGGCGATCTGCACCCGCTGCCGCTCGCCGCCGGAGAGGGTCGAGTACCTGCGGTCCAGGAGGTGCTGCGTGCGGGTGGTCGTCGCTGAGCGTTCCACGACGTCACGGTCCTCGGCAGACATCGGCGACCAGGACGGTCGATGAGGGAGCCGGCCCAGGCCGATGACGTCGCGGACGCTCGGCTCGGTGTCGGCCGTGACCTCCTGGTCCACGACGGCGAGCCGGCGCGCGACCGAGCGTCGCGAGAGCCGGGCCACGTCCTGCTCACCCAGGCGCACGACGCCGGAGGAGGTGGACCGCACCCCGGCCAGCAGCCGAAGCAGGGAGGACTTGCCCGATCCGTTGGGTCCCAGGAGGCCCACGGTCGAACCAGGCCTGACCTCCAGCTCCACGCCGTCGACGATCGGCTGGCCGCCTGCCTGCCACGAGACCCGCTCCGCGCGGATGGTCATCAGGTTCTCCGTCCTCGCCGCAGCAGGATGACCACGAAGGCCGGGACGCCCACGAGGGCCGTCGCGACGCCGACGGGCAGCTCCTGCGGCGCGATCATGGTGCGGGCGGCGGTGTCCACCCAGACCAGGAAGATGGCGCCGAGCAGGGTGGCGGTGGGCACCAGCATGCCGTGCCGTGTGCCCACGATCGCTCGTGCCGCGTGCGGCAGGACGAGGCCGACGAACCCGATGGCGCCGGACGTCGAGACGATGACGGCGGTGACCAGCGCCGTCACCACGAGCAGTGCGATGCGCACCCGCAGCACCGACACCCCGAGTGCCCTCGCGGAGTCCTCGCCGAACATGAAGGCATCGAGGCTGCCGGCCGTCAGCAGGCACGCGACGGTGCCGATGAGCACCACCGCGCCGACGGCCGCGACGTCGCGCCACGAGGAGTTGCTGAGCGAGCCCAGCAACCAGAACAGGACCCCGCGGGTCTGCTCGGCGTCGGCGGCGACGAAGACGATGAAGGACGTCAGGGCGGAGAACAGCTGCGTGGCGGCGATGCCGGCGAGGATCATGCGCTCCGTCGTCCCGCCGGCCACCATCCCGAGCAGCAGCACCAGCCCGAAGGCGAACAGTGCGCCGAGGAAGGCGCCCGACGCCAGTCCCACGGAACCGGCACCGACCCCCAGCACGACGATCATGACCGCCCCGGTGGAGGCGCCGGAGGAGACGCCCAAGACGAACGGATCGGCCAGAGGGTTGCGCAGCAGGGACTGCAGCACCACACCGCACAGTGCGAGCCCCGCCCCGCACACGGCGGCCAGCACGGCTCGGGGCAGCCGCAGGTCCCAGATGATGCTCTCGGCGATGCGGGTCAGTCCGGAGTCGGGTCCGCCGAGCCGGTCCACGATGACGGAGAGCGCGTCAGACGGTCCGAGGTCGGACGGTCCGATCGTCGTGGCGACGGCGATCGAGGTCGTCAGCAGCACGAGCCCGGCCGGCCAGATGACCACCGGGCTCCTCCAGCCGGCGATCCCGGACCTGGTGCGTGTCATGGTCAGTCGACGAGCCCGAGATCGCGCAGGCCGTCGGCCACCTTCTCGACGGCGTCGACGATGCGGATGGAGGGGTTGAGCTCGGCGCCCGCGAGTGCGATGTAGCGCTTCTGCCTGACGGCGGTCATCTCGCGCGTGGCCGGGTTGGACTCCAGGAAGTCGATCTTGGCCTCGGCCGTCTCGGCGGTCTGACTCTTGCGGGTCAGGTCACCGAGGACGATGACGTCGGGGTCGCGGTCGGCGACGGTCTCCCAGCCGATCTGCGGCCACTCGTCCTGCGTGTCGTCGAAGACGTTCTCCAAGCCGAGGGCCCGGTTGACGATGCCGGGGCCGCCGCAGCAGCCGGCCATGTAGGGCGACTCGGCGTTGGCGAACCAGTAGAGCGCCGAGATGCCCTCAGCGTCGGTCTCGTCCGCGGTGTCGAAGCGGTCCTGCAGCTCGGCGACGACCTCCTCGCCCCTGGCCCGCTCGCCGGTGAGCGTGGCGAGGTCGCTCACCTCGGTGAAGATCGCCTCGACCTCCAGCGTTCCGTCGCGGGCACCGTCGGTGTTGCCTGCCTCGGTCTTGCCACACTCGGCGGCCGAGAGGTAGGAGGGGACGCCGAGCTCCTCGAGCTGCTCGAACGTCGTGACGCCGCCAGGGCCGAGCGTCCCGGTGAACGAGGCGGTCACGAGGTCCGGTTCGGTGGCCAGCAGGTCCTCGTAGGAGGGCGCCTGGTCGGCCAGCCGCTCGACCGTGTCGTTCTCGGCCTCCAGCGACGGGAGGATCGGGTCGGTCCACCCGGCGGTACCGACCATCCGGTCGGCGAGGCCGAGGGAGAGCAGGATCTCCGTGGAACCCTGGTTGAGGGAGACGATGCGCTCAGGCTCGGCCTGCACGTCGACCTTGCGGTCGCAGTTGTCGAGCGTGACGGGCCAGCCGTCGCCGGCGGCGTCGTTCGTGTGGTCGGCGGATGAGGATCCGCCGCACGCGGCGAGCAGGCCGCAGGCCAGGGCGGTCGCGGCCAGGGAGGGGAGGGGACGGGACATGTCGGGCGTCCTTCGCATCAGGGGTCCGTGCGCGAGACCCGGGTGACGTCGCCGCGTCGGCTGACGAGGCGTGCCAGCAGGTCTTCGGGCTCGGACTCCCCGGGGCGAGCACCTTCCCGGAACCCGAAGGTCCAGTGGCGTCTGCTCGTCCCGCTGTCCACACCGCTGCGCGTCAGCTCCGGCTTCTCACCGGATTCCCTTGACTGGCATGTGCACGGTAGCGCCCACCGGAGGACACCCGGGGCGGCGGGTTGCTACATTGCCCGTGCCAGTCACCCTCGTGGAGGGTCAGGGAACCCGGTGAGAGTCCGGGACTGACGCGCAGCGGTGTGGGCGACGAGGCGGGCCATCTGCCACTGGGAGCACTCCCGGGAAGGCGGTCCGCCGAGTACGACCCCGAGTCCGAAGACCTGCTGGCCGTGACCCCGCCCGGGGCCACGACACCCGATGAGGGGCTCTCGCGCACGGAGCCCCCGGACCCAGGAGGCCCGATGGCTCCCTTCCGAACCCCAGCCCTTGCGATGGCGGCCTGCGCCACCCTCGTCCTCACCGCATGCGGTGGACCGACGGACGACGAGGCGGACGCCGCGGCGGCCAGCGTCGAGAACTGTGATCGCGACGTCACCATCGACGCGCCGATCGAGCGTGCCGTCGCCATCAACCAGCCCGCCACCGAGATGCTGCTGAGCCTCGATCTGCAGGACAGGATGGTCGCCTACGGCGTGAGTGACGAAGGCTTCATGGCGCACCTGCAGGACGCGGCCGACGAGGTGGACGCGCTCGACGACGAGTTCGCGTCCCTCGAGTCGGTCCTCGACCTCGAGCCGGACCTCATCTACGCGACGTTCGCCTACACCTTCACGCCGGAGGGCATCGCGAACCGCGAAGCGTTCGAGGACGTGGGCGTCGCGACCTACCAGTCGCCGAGCGAGTGCGGCGGGCAGGACGCCGAGCAGACCGATGAGCTGACCCTGGACGACATGTACGACGAGATCGGTGACATTGCCACCCTCTTCGGTGTCCAGGAGCGGGGCGAGGTGCTCGTCGAGGAGCTGTCGTCGCGTGCCGAGGAGGTCTCGCAGGACCTCGGCGTGCAGGACGTCGAGCTCGCCTGGTGGTACGCGTCGACCAAGGCGCCGTTCATGGCCGGCTGCTGCGGTGCGCCCGGCCTGATGACGCGAGCCGTCGGTGCGACCAACGCCTTCGAGGCCGAGCGGCAGCTGTGGCCGGAGATCGGCTGGGAGTCGATCGTCGACGCCGACCCGGACGTGCTCGTCCTCGCCGACCTCGATCGCGGCGACGACGGCGACAGCGCGCAGGCCAAGATCGACTTCCTCGAGTCCGATCCCGCCGCCCGGGAGATGACGGCCGTCAAGGAGAAGCGGTTCATCGTCCTGGACGGCACGACGATGGACCCGTCGGTGCGCAACGTCGACGGCATCGAGCAGCTCGCGGAGGGCCTGCGGGACCTGGGGTTCGTCTCGTGACGGCCGAGGCTGCGCGGCCAGGCCCGAGCACCTCCGACCTGGTGCAGCAGTGGGAGCGTCAGCAGTCCGCCTACATCGCACAGCGGGAGACGCGGTTCGAGGTCATGCTCGACGTGATCGCGCTCGCCGTCGATGAGCCGGTGCGTGTGCTGGATCTCGCGTGCGGTCCCGGCTCGACGAGCGAGCGGGTGCTGACCAGGTTCCCCGATGCGCACGTCGTGGCCGTCGACCTCGACCCGGCGTTGCTCGCGCTCGCACAGGAGCACCTCGCGCGGTTCGGTGAGCGGGTCACGACCGTCGACGTCGACCTGAGTGGTGACTGGGTACCGGTGCTGCAGGATGCGGCAGGGCACCAGCCCTTCGACGCCGTCGTCTCGACCACCGCGTTGCACTGGCTGCTCCCGCACCAGCTGGTCCGGCTCTACCGCACGGTGCACGACCTGATCGCCCCCGGCGGGGTGCTGCTCAACGGAGACCACTTCCGCTTCGACGACCGGCACCCCGTGGCCCGCGACTGGTCGGGCCGGCACGACGAGGCCACGCAACGGGCCGCGTTCGAGGCCGGTGCGTGGCCGTGGGACCAGTGGTGGGCGGCGGTTCGTGAGCATCCTGTGGCCGGCCCGCTCCTGCCCGAGCGGGAGCGACGCTTTGCCGGACGCGATGCCACACCACCCACGTCGGTGGACTTCCAGCTGTCCGCCCTCAGCAACGCCGGGTTCGCCGAGGTGGGCACCGTCTGGCAGCTGTTCGACGACTACGTCGTCCACGGTGTCCGCCGCTGACGGCTGGGACGCACTGGGTGGGCCCAGGGCGGAAGGTTGCTACATTGCCCGTGCCAGTCGTGCTCCTCGTGAGCCAGGGAACCCGGTGAGAGTCCGGGACTGACGCGCAGCGGTGAGGGTGACGGGCGAGGCAGCTCCCACTGGGCCTTCGGGTCCGGGAAGGGGTCTCGTCCGGTCGATCCCGAGTCCGAAGACCTGCTGGCCGTGACCCCGCCGGGGTCGCGACACCCGATGAGGGGCTTTCGCGCACGGAGCCTCCGGATGAGAAAGAGACGCCCTATGACGTCCGTCCGCCGTACCCGTTCAGCTCGCCGCCCGCGGCCCGGCATCCCCGCAGCGCCCTCGGGCCGCCCGTGGCCCGGCATCCCCGCAGCGCCCTCGGGCCGCCCGTGGCCCGGCATCCCCGCCGGGATCGCGCTCGCCTGCCTGGCCCTCCTGGGCGCCTGCGCCGGAGCGCCCTCCGGTGACGATGATGCGGCGGCCGGGGTCGACTACCCGGTCGACGTCGAGAGCTGCGGTGTCACGTCCACCCTGGAGTCGCAGCCCGAGCGCATCGTCACCATGAACCAGGGCGCCACCGAGGTGGCCCTCGCGCTCGGCGTCGCCGACCGCATGGCCGGCACCGCCTACCTTGACGACGAGGTGCCCGAGAAGTGGCACGACGACTACGAGTCCGTCGAGGTGCTCTCTGACGGGTACGCCGACCACGAGACGGTGCTCGGCGTCGAGCCCGACCTCGTCTACGGTTCCTACTCCAGCGCCTTCGACGCCGAGAACGCCGGGACCCGCGAGGACCTGGAGGAGCTCGGCGTCGCCACCTATCTCTCACCGTTCGGCTGCGGTGAGAACGAGCCGGACGTCCCCGTCACCTTCGACTCGGTGTGGGACGAGATCGACGGTGCGGCCACGGCCTTCGGCATCCCGGATGCGGCCGAGGACATCCGGTCCGAGCAGCGGGACGCACTCGAGGCGCTCAGCGAGGACGCGGCCGGCGAGGGCCTGGAAGTCTTCTGGTTCGACTCGGGGGAGAAGACCGCGTTCGCCGGGGCCGGCGAGGGCGGCCCGCAGCTCATCCTCGACGCGGTGGGAGCCACCAACGTCTTCGCCGACGTCGGTGGCGGCTGGGCCGACGTCAGCTGGGAGCGGGTGGTGGATGCCGACCCGGACGTGATCGTGCTGGCCGACGCGACCTGGTCGACGGCTGAGGACAAGATCACCAAGCTCACGAAGGATCCCGCGCTCAAGGACGTGCGTGCCGTCCGTGAGGAGGCGTTCGTGACGGTGCCGTTCTCGGAGTCCACACCGGGTGTTCGTCTGGCCGACGGTGCGGTGAGCGTCGCCGAGCAGCTCACCGCCCTGCGCTGATGCTCGACGCCGCGCGTCCGTCTCCGCGGCTCGCCGAGGTGACCCGTCGCAGGGGTCCGCTCGGCCTCGGGCTCCTGCTGCTGGGCGTCCTGCTGGTGACCATGGCCGTCGCGGCGACGATCGGATCGGTGAACCTGCCCTTGGGCACCGTGGTCGACGTCGTGCTCCGTCGGCTCGGCGTCATCGAGGGAGCCGATGTGACGCTGCTGCAGGACCGCATCGTCTGGCAGCTGCGCATGCCGCGTGTGCTGGGTGCTGCCGCCACGGGTGCGGCGCTGGCGCTGGCAGGCGCCGTCCTGCAGTCCCTGACCCGCAACGACCTGGCGGATCCGTACCTGCTCGGACTCTCCGGTGGTGCGGCCGTCGGTGCGGTGACGGTCATCGTGCTCGGTGTGGGAGTCGCGGGGCTGGTGGGTAGCTCGATGATCGCCGTCGGCGCCTTCGTGGGAGCGATGGGTGCGCTGCTGCTCGTCCTGACCCTCGCGACCGGCCGCTCCGGCGACCTTCCACCGGCGCGCACCGTGCTCGCCGGTGTGGCGATCGCGCAGATCTGCGCGGCGTACACCTCGTTCATCGTCATCATGAGTGGCGATCACGACGCCGCCCGGCGGGTGCTCAGCTGGACACTGGGTTCGCTCGCGGACATCCGGTGGACAACGGCGCTGGTCCTGGCGACGGTCGCCTTCGGGGCCTTGGTGGCGATCATGTTCTTCGCCTCCGACCTCGACGCCTTCGCCTTCGGGGAGTCGGCCGCGACGTCGCTCGGGGTCCCGATCACGGCGGTGCGGTGGTCGCTCCTGGTCGGCACCGCCCTGGTCACCGCGACCTTGGTCTCCTTCACCGGCGCCATCGGGTTCGTGGGTCTGGTCATCCCGCACGTCATCAGGTTGTTGTGCGGTCCTCTGCACCACCGGCTGCTGCCCCTGAGTGCGCTGGCCGGTGCGGTGCTGCTGGTCTGGGCCGACACCGCGGCTCGTTCCCTGGTGGCGGGCCAGGAGGTTCCGGTCGGCGTCGTCACCGCGGTGATCGGTGCGCCGGTCTTCGCCTTCCTGCTGCGGCGGGAGGCCCGGACCCGATGACGACGGAGTGGATGACGAAGTGCCGATGAGGTTCAGTGCGCAGGGCGTCACGTGGGGCGTCAAGGGCCGCGTCATCGTCGATGACGTGTCGCTGGTCTGCGAGCCCGGCACGGTCACGGGTCTGCTCGGCCCCAATGGCTCGGGCAAGACGTCGTTGCTGCACACGATGGCCGGGCTCCGTCGTCCGGACGCGGGACAGGTGTTGGTGGGCGACGTCGACGTCCACACGCTGTCCAGTCGTGGGCGCGCCCGGCGCATCGCGGTGCTGGAGCAGCAGGCCACGACGCAGCTGGACCTGACCGTGCGTCAGGTGGTGGAGCTCGGCCGCATCCCGCATCGCGGCCGGTGGCCGGCCCGCCGGAGCGAGGGCGCCGCCGAGCTCGATGAGGCGCTCCGGGTCGGCCGCATCACGCAGCTCGCCGACCGCAGCTGGCCCACGCTGTCCGGGGGTGAGCGGCAACGCGTGCAGCTGGCGCGGGCCATGGCGCAGGAACCCCAGGTCCTCGTGCTCGACGAGCCGACCAACCACCTCGACCTCGGGCACCAGATCGACTTCCTGCAGACGGTGCGTGGCCTCGGGCTCACCACCGTGGCGGCACTGCACGACCTCGATCTCGCCGCCGCCTTCTGCGACCGGCTCGTCGTCCTGGACGCGGGACGCGTCGTCGCGAACGGACCAGCCCAGGAGGTCTTGACACCCGAGCTGGTGGATCGGGTCTACGGCGTCGAGGCGTCCGTCGGTCCCCACGACCCGTCGGGGCGTCTGCACGTGGTGTGGCACGGACGGAGCAGATGGGACGAGAGGGGCCGCAGATGACTGCCGTCGTGCTCGTGGCGATGGGCGTCGACGCCGATCGCCACCTCGCCGAGCTGACCGACCTGGCCGAGGCCACCGGCGCAAGGCTGGCCCATCTCCAGGGACGGGACCCGTCGCTCACTGCTGCGTTGGACGGACTGCGTGACGAGGGTGCCCGGGACGTCACCCTCGTCGGCACGAGCCTCGGTCAACGGGCGCCCGCGCGCTCATGGCTGCGCCGGGTGGCGGCGGACTGGGTGCGACGCAACCCGGGCGTCGACGTCGTGGTGGCCGGTCGTGACGTCACCGGCCGGGAGGCCCCGCTGACGTCACCGGCGTGGGAGGACGTGCCGGGCCATCGCCGTCACGTCCTGGTGTGTCGTGGTCCGCGCTGCGCCGCCAAGGGAGCGGGGGAGACCGCCGAGGCCCTGGCCGAGTCGTTGAAGCGTCACGAGCTCGGGGACGACGACGTGCTCGTCACCCAGACTGGGTGCCTGTTCCCGTGCAACCACGCGCCGGTGGTGGTCGTACACCCCGAGGACACCTGGTACGGCCCGGTCGGTCCGGCCGACGCCGACGAGGTCGTCGCCTGCCACCTGGCCGATGGTGCGCCGGTGGAGCGCCTGCGGCGACCGCGTGACGGCGGCCGTGCCTGATCCGGATGACCGTGACCCAGGGCACTAGCGTTGCCGCCTGTGACCACACGGAGGCGCCGATGAGCCGGGTGACGCTGGAGCGCCACCAGGTCTGGTGCTACCTGACGGCCGTCTTGCTCGGGCTGGCGGTGGGCAGTCTCTGGCCGCAGGCGGGCGACGTCACCGGGGGCCTCGTCTGGCCGGTGCTCGCCCTGCTGCTCTACGCCACGTTCACGCAGATGCCGTTGACGTCGCTGCCCGCGGCGTTCCGCGACTCGCGCTTCTTGCTGACCGCGCTGGCCGGGAACTTCGTCGTCGTCCCGGTGGTCGTGTGGCTGCTCGTGCAGCTCACCCCGGACGAGCCGGCCCTGCGGCTCGGCCTGCTGCTGGTGCTGCTCGTGCCGTGCACGGACTGGTTCATCACCTTCAGCCAGCTGGGCCGTGCCGATGCCACGCGGGCGACGGCGCTGACGCCCGTCACGCTGGTGGTCCAGCTCCTGCTGCTGCCGCTCTACCTGTGGCTCATGGCCGACGCCGACCTCACGTCCGTGCTCCGGCCCGGCGACGTCTGGCCGGCGCTGCTCGTGGTGCTCGTGCCACTCGCGATGGCTGCGCTCACGGAGGTCTGGGCCACCGGACAGGAACGACGTCGATCCGCGCCCGAGCGGCTCGGCCGGTGGCCGGTACCGCTGCTGACCGTCGTCGTCGGCCTGGTCGCGGCCGCCCACGTCGGTGCCGTCCGCGACGCCGCCCACCTTCTGCCGGTCGTCGTGGCCGTGGCGGTGGCCCACCTGGCTGTGGGCCTCGTCCTGGCGCGTCTGCTGGCCGGCGTGGCACGGCTGCCGAGCGACCAGGGGCGCACGCTCGCCTTCTCGTTCGGCACCCGCAACTCCTTCATCGTGCTGCCGGTCGCGCTCTCGTTGCCCGCCGGGTGGGAGACGGCGGCGATCGTCGTGGTGATGCAGTCGCTCGTCGAGCTGTTCGGCATGATCTTCTACCTCTGGTTCGTCCCACGCGTGCTGTTCCCTGATGTCGTCGAACCTCGGTGACGGGGTCACGCTGAACGCGCTCGTCGCCGCGGTCCCTCAAAGGCGCGGGGAGCGCGGAGCGGGAATCGTGTCCACGGTCTCTCGGCAAACGCGTGCGGCACCATGGAGGCTCGAACGACAGAGGCGAGGCTGATGGACGACGATCGGGCGAGGCGGGACGTCGCCGCCCTGGGCGACTTCTTCGCGCTCGAGGAGGCCGACGCCGGCGGTGACTGGCGGCCGGTCACCGACCTGTTGACCGGACCGGAGCTCGGCGAGCGCGTCGCGGTCACGGGTGCCGCCCTCGCCCGCAGCTGCGGCAGCGACGTCGAGCCTCGCGTCGCCGCCTCGACGACGTCGCTGGGCCTCTTCGCCCGGCTGCTCTCACCGGCCATCGGCGCCGCCGTGCTGGACCTTCCCGGGCCGATGCACAACGGCCTGCAGTGGCGGGTGGCCCAGGCCGGCCCGGTTCCACTGCGCACCGCCGTCTGGGGCGCCGGCTCCCTCGAGGCGATGGTGTCCGGCGTCGTGGAGCCCCTGGCCGCGCGGTTCACCGACGAGCACGCCCTGGCAGAGGCGATCGTGCGCGGCAACACCGCCTCCGCGGTGATGGGATCGGTGCGGATGGTGGTCAGTGCCCGGGCCGATCTCGCCCCGGCTGCCGAGCGCGTCGCCTCAAGCCTGCTGGACTCGGCGTTCCTCGCCGGCACGGCGCTGCCCGGCGCGCCATTCGTCCGTCGCTCGTGCTGTCTGTACTATCGGCTCCCCGGCGGCGGCTACTGCGGCGACTGCGTCCTGGCCCCACAGCATCGCGAGCGGGTCGCGGCGGACCAGCGGTCGTAGGTCCGAGCACGCAGGCGTCGCTGGAACCGGCGCGGCCACCGCCCTGGGCAACGTCCAGACGCGTAGCGTCGGCGTTCTCGACGGTGGGGCTCGAGGACCTGCCGGTCCGCGTGAGCCGCATCCGTCAAACCACCACGTACGCACGTCGAAAGATCCGCCGATGACCCGCCGCCGCTTTCCCCGCCCCAGGGACTTCCTGCCGCTGCTGAAGTTCAAGCGACCGATCGTGAACCCCACCCGCCGACGGCTGGCCCGGGCCCTGACCATCGCGGACCTGCGCGCCGTCGCCAAGCGCCGCACCCCCAGGGCCGCCTTCGACTACACCGACGGCTCGGCCGACGACGAGATCTCGCTGGCCCGGGCACGGCAGGCGTTCCTCGACGTCACCTTCCACCCCACGATCCTGCGGGACGTCTCGACGGTGGACACCTCGGTGGAGGTGCTCGGCCGCCGTTCGGTGCTGCCGTTCGGCATCGCGCCCACCGGCTTCACCCGCATGATGCAGACCGAGGGGGAGATCGCCGGCGCGACGGCTGCGCAGGCGTCCGGCATCCCCTATGCGCTCTCCACCATGGGGACGACGTCGATCGAGGACGTCGCAGCGGCCGCGCCCGGCGGCCGCCACTGGTTCCAGCTCTACATGTGGAACGACCGCGACCGGTCGATGGCGCTCGTCGAGCGGGCTGAGCAGGCCGGGTTCGACACCCTGCTGGTGACCGTCGACGTGCCCGTCGCCGGGGCCCGTCTGCGCGACGTCCGCAACGGGATGACCATCCCGCCCACCCTGGGCCCGCGCACGGTGCTCAACGCCCTCGCGCGACCCGCCTGGTGGATCGACTTCCTCACCACCGAGCCGCTGGCCTTCGCCTCGCTGGACTCCTGGTCGGGGACCGTGGCCGAGCTGCTGGACACGATGTTCGACCCGACGGTGACGTTCGAGGACCTCACCTGGATCAAGGAGCAGTGGAACGGCAAGCTGGTGGTCAAGGGTGTGCAGGGCGTGGACGACGCCGTCCGGCTCGCCGACCTCGGTGTGGATGCCGTCCTGCTGTCCAACCACGGAGGGCGGCAGCTCGACCGTGCCCCGGTCCCCTTCCACCTGCTCCCGCAGGTCCGTGCGGCCGTCGGCACCGACGTGGAGATCCATCTCGACACCGGGATCATGAGCGGCCAGGACGTCGTCGCGGCCCTGGCCTGTGGCGCTGACTTCACCCTCATCGGCCGCGCCTACCTCTACGGGCTGATGGCCGGGGGACGTCGTGGCGTCGACCGGACCATCGAGATCCTCGCCACCGAGATCATCAGGACGATGAAGCTGCTGGGTGTCTCGTCGGTCGCGGAGCTGCGACCCGAGCACGTCACCCAGCTGCAGCGGCTGGTCCCGCGGGAGACCTGAACGAGGAGCAGCGGATAGGCTGAGTGCGATCCGTCGCCGCGGATCACGGGAAGCGGGTGAGACTCCCGCGCGGTTCCGCCACTGTGAGAGGCCCTTCGAACGGCCATAGCCAGACACCGACCGCGGCGACTCCCAGCCACCGGGGCGAGAACCCCGAGGAGGAGCCCTGATGACCCGCATCGCGTTGCTGTCCACGTCCGACACCGACCTGCTCTCGGCCCGCGCGAGCGGCGCCGACTACGTGCACGCCAACCCCACACGGGGGATCGACGAGCAGGTAGCGGACGCCGATCTCGTGATCGCCCGGGTCCTCGGCAGTGCGCACGACGTCCGTGAGCTCATCCTCGACCACGTCCCGGACGTCCCGCTCGTCGTGCTCGGCGGTGAGCAGTCACCCAGCGCCGAGCTCATGGAGATGTCGACCGTGCCGATCGGGGTCGCTGCCGAGGCGCACCGCTACCTCGCCGAGGGCGGCCCGGCCAATCTCGCGCAGCTGCACGCCTTCTGCTCCGACACCATCCTGCTGACCGGCGAGGGGTTCGAGCCGCCGGCGACGCTGCCCGCGTGGGGCTGGCTGGAGCGCGAGCACCGCGACGACCTGCCCCGCGTCGGGGTGCTGTTCTACCGAGCCCACCACTCCAGCGGCAACGACGTCTTCGCGCACGAGCTCGCCGACGCGATCGACGCCACCGGCGAGGCCGTCGGCCTGCCGATCTTCAGCTCGTCCCTGCGCGCCGCCTCCGACGACCTCTACGAGGCCCTGGGCAGCCTCGACGCCCTCATCGTCACCGTGCTCGCTGCCGGCGGCACGACCCCGGGTTCGGCAAGTGCCGGCGGGGACGACGAGGCCTGGGACGTCGAGCGGATGGCGGCGTTGGACATCCCCGTGATCCAGGGCCTGTGCCTGACGTCCAGCCGCGAGGAGTGGCAGGCCAACGACGATGGTGTCACGCCGCTCGACTCCGCCAACCAGATCGCCATCCCCGAGTTCGACGGCCGCATCATCACCGCTCCGTTCTCGTTCAAGGAGATCGACGAGGACGGGCTGCCGCGCTACGTCGCCGACCCCGAGCGCTGCGCCCGCGTGGCCGGCATCGCCGTCAACCACGCCCGGTTGCGGCACACCCCGCCGGCCGAGCGCCGGCTCGCGCTCATGCTCTCGGCCTACCCCACCAAGCACAGTCGGGTGGGCAACGCGGTCGGCCTCGACACCCCCGTCTCGGCCATCCGGCTGCTGCGAAGGCTGCGTGACGCCGGGTACGACCTCGGACCCGCCGACGGACCCGTGCACGGCTTCCTCGACCTGGCTGGGCCGGACGGGGAGGGCGACACCGAGGCCGGCGACGCGCTCATCCACGCGCTCATCGACGCCGGTGGCCAGGACGAGGAGTGGCTGACGCATGCCCAGCTGACCGACAGCCACGTACGCATCAGCGCCGACGACTACCGCCGATGGACCGCGGACCTGCCGGCCGACCTGATGGACGACGTCGTCCAGACGTGGGGCGAGGCGCCCGGCGAGCTGTTCGTCACCGAGCCGTCCGGAGGGGGCACCGGCGAGCTGGTGCTGGCCACCATCCAGGCCGGCAACGTCGTGCTGCTCATCCAGCCGCCGCGTGGGTTCGGCGAGAACCCCGTCGCGATCTACCACGATCCCGACCTCGCACCCAGCCACCACTACCTCGCCGCCTACCGCTGGCTGGAGAGCCTTCCCGAGGAGGGCGGCTTCGGCGCCCACGCCGTCGTCCACCTCGGCAAGCACGGCTCGATGGAGTGGCTGCCGGGCAAGAACGCCGCGCTGTCGGCCTCGTGCGCCACCGACGCCGCGATCGGCAACCTGCCGCTCATCTACCCCTTCCTCGTCAACGACCCGGGCGAGGGAGCTCAGGCCAAGCGACGCGCGCACGCCACCATCGTCGACCACCTGGTGCCGCCGATGGCGCGCGCGGAGTCCTACGGCGACATCGCCAAGCTGGAGCAGCTGCTCGATGAGTACGCCAACATCGCCGCGATGGACCCGCCCAAGCTGCCGGCCGTCCGCGCCCAGATCTGGACGCTCATGCACGCCGCCGAGATGCACCGTGACCTCGGTCTGGAGGAGCGGCCCGCCGACGAGGAGTTCGACGACTTCCTGCTGCACGTCGACGGCTGGCTCTGCGAGGTCAAGGACGCCCAGATCCGCGACGGTCTGCACGTCCTCGGGCAGGCTCCGGCCGGTGAGGCTCGGGTCAACCTCGTGCTCGCCATCCTGAGGGCGTCGCAAGTCTGGGGCGGTGAGGCTGGAGCCCTGCCGGGCCTGCGCGCAGCCTTGGGCCTGAAGGAGGCTGGGCCGGACGGAAGCGGGGAGCAGCTCGGCGCCGTCGACGAGATCGAGGCGCAGGCTCGCGCGCTTGTGCAGTCCATGGAGGATGCCGGCTGGCAGGCGTCGGCCGCCAGCGGCCTGCATGACGACCCCACTGTCGTCAAGGTCCTGGAGTTCGCGGCCGAGCAGGTGGTGCCGCGGCTGAACGGCACCACGGACGAGCTCGACCACGTCCTGCACGCCCTCGACGGCGGGTTCATCCCCGCCGGCCCCTCCGGCTCGCCGCTGCGGGGCCTGGTCAACGTGCTGCCCACCGGTCGCAACTTCTACACCGTCGACCCGCGCGCCGTCCCGTCACGCCTGGCCTACGAGACCGGCCTGGCGATGGCCGACTCGCTGGTGCAGCGGCACGTCGCCGAGACCGGAGAGCCACCGCGCTCGGTGGGCCTGTCCGTGTGGGGAACCTCGGCCATGCGCACGTCCGGCGACGACATCGCCGAGGTGCTGGCGCTCATCGGCGTGCGGCCGGAGTGGGACGAGGCGTCGCGTCGGGTCAACGGCCTGGAGGTCGTCTCCCTCGAGGAGCTCGGCCGGCCCAGGATCGACGTCACGGTCCGGATCTCCGGCTTCTTCCGTGACGCCTTCCCGCACGTCATCGAGATGCTCGACGACGCCGTGCAGATGGTGGCCGGGCTGGACGAGCCTGCCGACCAGAACTACGTCCGCGCCCATGCGCAGGCCGACCTCGCCGACCACGGCGACGAGCGTCGCGCCACCACCCGCATCTACGGCTCGGCGCCCGGTTCTTACGGTGCCGGCATCCTGCAGGTCGTCGAGGCGGGCAACTGGCGCGACGACAACGACCTCGCCGAGGTGTACACCCAGTGGGGTGGCTACGCCTACGGCCGTGACCTGTCTGGTGAGCCGGCGGCCGAGGACATGCGGACCAACTACCGGCGCATCCAGGTGGCGGCCAAGAACATCGACACCCGTGAGCACGACATCGCCGACTCCGACGACTACTTCCAGTACCACGGGGGCATGGTGGCGACGGTTCGCGCCCTGACCGGCGCCGAACCCAAGGCGTACGTGGGTGACTCCACCACGCCCGACGCCGTACGCACCCGCTCGCTGTCGGAGGAGACGGCGCGCGTCTTCCGCGCCCGGGTGGTCAACCCGCGCTGGATCGGCGCCATGCAGCGTCACGGGTACAAGGGTGCGTTCGAGCTGGCGGCCACGGTCGACTACCTGTTCGGCTTCGATGCCACGGCCGGGGTCGTGCACGACTGGATGTACGACAAGCTCGCGCACGAGTACGTCCTCGACGAGGACAACCAGGCGTTCATGAAGCAGTCCAACCCGTGGGCGCTGCGCGGCATCGTCGAGCGGCTCTCCGAGGCCGCTGACCGCGGCCTGTGGGCCGAGCCGGACCCCGAGGTCGTCGCGGCGATGCAGCAGGTCTACCTCGACGTCGAAGGTGACCTGGAGGATCGCCAGTGAACCCTCGCGAGTCACTGCGTCACATCCCGCGAGTCACTGCCTCACCCCCCGCGAGTCACTGCGTCACGTCCCGTGAGTCACGCGGGTGCGAACTGCTGGACCCCGTGGCGGGGCCCCGGTGACCCCCGTCGACGGTCGACGGGTTCGGCTCGTCGGCATCGGGGCCGGCCACCCGGACCAGCTGACGGTCGAGGCCGTGAAGGCGCTGAACGCCGCGGACTACGCGATCGTCGCCCAGAAGTCCGAGGACGACCCCCTCGTCGGGCTGCGCCGCGAGCTGCTGGCTCGCCACGCCCCGGACCTCGAGGTCGTGCCGGTGCGCGATCCTGCGCGCAACCGTTCGGTCGAGGCGACGGGCACGCGCGCGGGCTACGAGGCCGCCGTCACCGACTGGCACGAGGCCCGCGCGGGTGCCTACGAGCAGGTGCTGCTCGAGCGACCCGGCGAGGCCGTCTTCCTGGTGTGGGGAGATCCAGCGTTCTACGACTCCACCGTCCGGATCGTCGAGCGGGTGCTGGCCCGTGGGGCCGTGACGTTCGAGTGGGACGTCGTGCCGGGCATCTCGGCGCTGCAGCTGCTGGCCGCGCGGCACCGCATCGTGCTCCACGAGGTGGGGCAGCCGATCGTCGTCACCACCGGACGCCGGCTGCGCGAGGCCGTCGACTCCGGTGCCGACAACGTGCTCGTGATGCTGAACCGCGCGCTGGAGCTGGACGGCCTGCAGGACTGGCACATCTGGTGGGGAGCCGACCTCGGCACTGTCTCGGAGCGCCTGGTCTCGGGCCCGGTCGGGGAGGTCCGCGAAGCGGTCGAGCGTGCCCGAGCAGAGGTCAAGGCCGAGGCCGGCTGGGTCATGGACGTCTTCCTGCTGCGCCGTCGCTGAGCCGGGGCGACCCTTCAGCGGGACTCGTCGGCCTCCTGCGTCCCGGGGTCCCCGGCCTCCGGGCTCCAGCCGTCCTCCCACTCGCCGGTCTCGTAGTCATAGCCGACGGGGTCGCCGTGCTCGTCGGTTCTTTGGTACCAGGCGGTGTAGTCCTCGCTCGTCGAGTCGATGTCCGCGCCGGCCCCGGAGCCGGGTTCGGTCTCGGTGACCTGGAGGGCGAAGTCGTCGCCGTAGCGGTCCACCCCGTCCACGACGGCATTGCTCATCGCGGTGAGTGCGTAGTGCTGGCGCAGCGCCAGCGGGTCGGTCCGCAGATCTCGGAACCACGCCACGATGATCAGGAGCATCACCACCGCGAACGGGACCGCGGTGACGATCACCAGCTGCTGCAGGCCCTCCAGCGCCGTGGCGTCGCCGAGGGACAGCATGATCGCGGCGATGCCGGCCATCACCAGGCCCCAGAACACCACGACCCAGCGGCGCGGGTTCTGGTCGCCGTGGCTGGAGAGCATGCCCATCACCACCGAGGCGGAGTCGGCGGAGGTGATGAAGAAGATGGAGAGCACGCCGATCGCCACGAACGGCAGCCAGCCGACGTAGGGCAGGTTGTCAAGCATCGTGAAGAAGACGTCCGGTGGGGCCATGTCGTCGGAGAAGCCCTCGGCACCGCTGCGGTACATCCAGATGGACGTGCCGCCCATGATCCCGTAGGCGATGAACAACAGCGACGACGGAATGATGATGGTCCCGAGCAGGAACTGACGGATCGTGCGACCTCGGGAGATGCGAGCGATGAAGACGCCGACGAACGGCGACCAGGAGATCCACCATGCCCAGTAGTAGACGGTCCACGCCGACTGGAACGCCTGTGTCTCCTCGCCCCACGACAACGAGCGACCCATCAGGTCGAACATGGAGCCGGTGTACTCCATGGCCGCCGACGGCAGCAGGTTCAGCAGGAACAGCGTCGGACCGAGGAAGAGCACCGTGGTGATGATCCCGACGGTGAGCACGATGTTGATGCTGGACAGGTAGCGGATGCCGCGCGCGACGCCGGAGACCGCCGAGACGATGAAGCCGACGGTCAGGATCGCGATGATGACCAGCAGGACGGTGTTGGTCAGCTCGCCCATTCCCGAGACGATGCTGACACCGGTGCCGATCTGCATGGCCGCGATGCCGAGCGCGGCCGCGGTGCCGAACAGCGTCGCGACGATCGCGAAGACGTCCACGAGCTTGCCGGCGAGGCCGTCGGTGTGCCGCTGGCCGAACAGGGTGCGAAAGATCGACGACATGAGCAGTGGCCGGCCGCGCCGGTACGCGGCGTAGGCGACCGCCCCGCCGACCAGCGCGTACATCGCCCAGGCGTGAAAGCCCCAGTGGAAGTAGGTCTGGGCCATCGCCCCGTGCAGCGCCTCGGTCGTCTCGGGCTCGGCCGTCAGCGGGGGCGGGGACGTGAAGTAGGTGAGCGGTTCTGACGGGCCGAAGAACAGCACGCCGATGCCGATCCCGGCCGCGAACAGCATCGCGACCCACACGAAGGTGCCGAACTCCGGCTCCTCGTCGTCCTTGCCGAGCGGGATCTTGCCGTAGGGGGAGAAGGCGATGACCAGCAAGGAGGCCAGGATGACGATCGCCACGGTGTTGAACAGCCAGCCGAGGTTGTCGGTGGCCCACGTGAAGGCCGTGGCGGAGACCTCGGCCACGCTGTCGGAGTCGATGATCCCCCAGAGGACGAAGGCGACCGTCATGGTTCCGGCCAGGGCGAAGACCAGCAGGCTCAGGCGGTACCGGCGACGTTGCTCGTCGATGGAGATGCCGGGGACGAGTGCCGGGTGGATGTCGTGCGGGTACTTCGGGCGCTGGTAGTCCAGCCGGCCCAGGGAGTGGCCCGCACGACGCGAGGCCCGCCGCCCCACCTCCTTGGCGCCCTGCAGCCTCTGGTGGCGGTCCTCGGGAGGCATGTCAGTCCTCGGCGGTCTGGGCGGCCGGCATGTGGTGCATGGGCCCGCATCCTAGCAACGGCGTTCCGGACGCCACATGGATCCGAGTAGGCTCCCACCAGGCTGGAGAGTGGAGGCGACGGATGAAGGTCCTGGTCACGGGGGGCGTGCGCTCGGGCAAGTCGTTCCACGCCGAGTCGCTCCTGCTCGCCGAGGACGTCGTCACCTACGTCGCGCCCGGGCCTGCTGCCGACCCGGACATGGACCCCGAGTGGGCCACGCGCGTGGAGCGGCACCGCGAGCGTCGGCCCACGCACTGGCGCACACTCGAGACGGCGGACCTCGCCGGTGCCATCGAGGGCGAGGCCGTGGAGGACGGGGCGCTCGAGGAGCGCACGGGCGCGGTCCTCATCGACTGCCTCGGCACGTGGCTGACCAGCCAGATCGATGAGCTCGACGGCTGGGACCAGGTGCGCGAGGACTGGGAGAACGTCCTGCTCGAGCGGGTCGACGATGCCGTGCGCGCACTGGCCCACACCGAGCGGACCGTCGTGCTCGTGACCAACGAGGTGGGTCTGGGCGTGGTGCCCGAGCATCGCTCCGGTCGGGTCTTCCGCGATCTGCTGGGCGTCGTCAACCAGCGTTTCGCCGCCGAGTGCGACGAGGTGCTGCTCGTCGTCGCCGGACGCGTGTTGTCCCTCTAGGGTCCTCCCACTCAGGACACTAGGCAGGTGGCGCCGACTGCTCGTCGGACGGGTTGCGCCGGGCGTCCTCGACTGCCGGGTCCTCGTGCGGGACCACCTCCACCGCGTCGACGTGCGCCACGGCGGTCTGCGGTTCGCCGGCCTTGGCGACGATGATCCCCAGCAGGATCAGCACGCCGCCGAGCAGCTGGACCGCGGTGGGCAGCTGGTGCAGCAGCAACCAGGCGTAGAAGACCGCGGCGACGACCTCGATCAGGCCGACGAACGACGCCAGGCGTGGTCCCAGGCGTCGAGCGGCGACCACCCCGGTCCAGTAGGCCAGGCTCGCCGCGAGGAGCACCAACCCGGCGACGGGCACCCACCACGGGGCGGAGGCGAAGGCGAAGTGGGTCGTCTCGGTGTTCCAGCGCCACGGCAGGACCCCGAGCGTGGCTGCCAGGACGAGGACGAGTCCGCCGACCAGCAGCCCCGCCCAGACCAGCACCAGCGGCGGCAGCGGTGAGCGTTGGTCGCCCGACAACACGAAGTAGGACGCCAGGCCGAGCATCGCGCCGAGGGCCCACAGCACGCCGATCAGGTTCACCGCGTTCGCGCCCGAGAGCAGGTCGAGGACCAGGACCAGACCGACGATGGCGATCGCGGCGCCCACACTCGTCAGGCGTGTCGGGCGCTGACTGTGCCGCACCCACATCCAGCCGACGATGGCGATGATGGCGGTGTACTCGATCAGCAGTGCGACGCCGACGTCGATCTCGCCGACCGCGTAGAAGAAGCAGAGCTGGGTGGCGGCGACGGCGAGCACCCCGTAGCCCAGGATGCTCCGCAGCTCGGTGCGCAGGAGTCGCCATCGTCCTCGCAGCATGACGGCGGCCGGAATCGTGAGGACGACCGCGGCGCCGAGCACGCGGACGGCCACGGCCGCGCCGGGGCTCCAGCCGGCGTCGAGCAAGACCCGGCCGAGGGGGCCGGAGGTCGCGAACGCCGCCGCCGAGAGCACCGCGACGCTCAGTCCCACACCCATGGTCCCGCGGGTCCTGCCGGCGGTGTCTGTCTGCATGACACCTGACACTACGACCTGGCCCGTCAGGCTGGTGTGCCGCGAGGCGTGGACGGGCAGACACCTGTGTCCGACCGGGCCGTGCCGGCTGGTCGTAGGTCGGGTCGGCCGGTCCTACGTCGCCGAGAGCAGGAGGGCGGCGAGGCTGAGCTCGATGCTCGCGCCGAAGACGTCGCCGGTGACGCCACCCAGCCGCGTGATGGCTCGGCGCACGATGACCGCGACCACCAGGAGCGCGGCGGCGATGCTGAGCGGCCCCCGCCACCAGGTCTCGTCGACCAGCAGGAACCCGCCGGTGGTGATCGCCGTGAGCAGCAGCCACACCAGCGCGGCGACGGCGGGGTGGACGGCGCCGACGTACGTTGCCCCGAGGCCGTCGCGGCGTGCCCCGGGCACGCCGCGCATGCAGGTGATGGCGACGGCGCCACGCGAGACGACCACGAGGATGCCGGCCAGCCACGGACCGTGCTCCAGCGACAGCAGGCTCGAGAGCGCCCCGATCTGAACACCCAGCACGAGCACGAGCGATGCCGCCCCCGCGGGCCCGACGTCGCCCGTGCGCATGACGGCCAGTGAGCGCTCGGTGTCGTAGGACGCGGTGAGGCCGTCGGCGGTGTCGGCCAGTCCGTCGAGGTGGAAGGCCCGGCTGCCGAGCGCGAGCGCTCCGACGGCGGCGGCGGCCACGCCCAGCGGAGCGAGGCCCAGCTCGCGGCCGGCGAGGCAGACGAGCGCGACGAGCAGGCCGAGCGGCACCACGGCCAGCGGCGCCAGCACCATCGCCGGCCCGGACACGGCACGGCCCCCCCTGCGCGGCGGCTTCACAGGGATGGCCGTGAGGGTGCCGACGGCGAAGCGCCACGAATCGATCACGGCCTCAGCCCGCCGTCCTGCGCACGGACACTGACCATCGGCGTGGGCGCTTCGGCTCCAGTCCCCCCGATGTGGGTGCCTGGGCACCCAGTGGTGACCTGATGTGGTGCCCGGGCTCACAAATCGGGGAGGCGTGGGTGGTCACGGGCGGCCGTTCCCCGTGGCGTTGGGGAAGGTGACGGGACCGACGGAGCCGGCGGCGTCGCGCAGCTCGTCGGAGACGGCCACGGCATGGGCACGAGACTCCCGGTCCATGAACGCCTCACAGGCGCGGTCGGTGGCGTCCTCGATCCGCTCACGCGCGAGCCGGCCGGACTCGGTGACCACCCCGTCATCGTCGATCCAGCCTCGCTGACGCACGTCGTCCTCGGCCGCCGCCCATTCCTGCTCGGTCCAGCCACGCAGCTGACGCTGGTTCTCAGGTGCCTTGCCGACGGCCACCTGCAGGACGTTGGCGGCGGCACCACCCAGCCCGGCCGCCAGCAGGACCGCGATGTGGCAGTCGCCGCGGAACTCCCGCAGCACCGTGAGGTGGTGCCAGAACACGGCACACTCGTCCGTCGCCCCGGCGTCGGGGGCACCACCGCCGGCGCTTTCCGCCGCCCACGGCCCGGCACCCCCGCCGTGGGGCGCGTGGGTCGGGGCCGGCAGGGCACGCTGGGCGGCGGCAAGGGGCTTGCCGGCCACGTCCAGTCCATCGGCCGCGCCCGCCAGGCGAGTCGTGAGGGCTGCGACGTCGTACCCCTGCAGCCCCGGCCGCAACGCGTCGGCAGCGATCGCCGCCCGCTCAGCCAGCACTGCCTCCCGCTCGGCCATGGACCATGCATCGGGGATCGCCCGAGCGACCATGGCGGGGGAGAAGCCATGGAACGTCGCCGTCACCACCTCGGCCGACGGGGTCCCCAGAGCCGCCCCGCGCGAGGCGAAGTAGCCCATCCAGTACCCCTTCAGGCCGAGGGCCTCATAGCGGGACTTCGCGTCGGGGGCGAAGTAGACGACGGCGTGCAGCGTGTTGACGGCACGCCAGAAGTGAGTAGGTGTCATGGCCCGAGTCTGCCTGAAGCCCTCGACGCCGATCCCCCGGAGTGGGAGGGTGTCGGAATGTCGGACCAGACCTGGCAGGTCGCCGCGCTCGTCGTCTACTTCGGCGCGATGATCGCGATCGGCTACTACGCCTACACCCGTACCGCCGGCCACGAGGACTACATGCTGGCGGGTCGCAACCTGCCACCGCCGGTGGCGGCGTTGAGCGCAGGGGCCTCGGACATGTCCGGCTGGCTGATGATGGGGCTGCCCGGCGCCATCTACGTCTCCGGCCTGATCGAGGCGTGGATCGCGATCGGCCTGACCACGGGCGCCTACCTGAACTGGCGGTTCGTCGCGCCCCGTCTGCGTGCCTACACCGAGGTGGCGCGCAACTCCATCACCATCCCGAGCTTCCTGGAGAATCGCCTGCGCGACACGTCGCACTCCCTGCGGATCGCCTCGGGCGCCATCATCCTGGTCTTCTTCACCTTCTACGTCTCCTCCGGGATCGTGGCCGGTGGCGTGTTCTTCGAGAGCGCCTTCGGCTCCACCTACACCGTTGGGATGTTGCTGGTCGTGGGGGTCACGGTCATCTACACGTTGTTCGGTGGGTTCCTCGGCGCTTCGCTGACCGACGTCGTCCAGGGTGTGATGATGCTGGTGGCGCTGCTGCTCGTGCCGATCCTGGCCATCATCGCCATCGGTGGACCGGTCGAGGCCTTCGACGCGGTCCGTGACCTGGAGCCGGGACACCTGTCCTTCGTCGGGGGCACGGCCGTCACCGGTGCCGCGCTGGTCAGCATCATCTCCGCGCTCGGCTGGGGCCTGGGCTACTTCGGCCAGCCACACATCATCGTGCGCTTCATGGCTCTGCCGGACCCGGGCTCGGCCACCTCGGCACGACGGGTCGGCATCTCCTGGATGATCGTCTCCCTGCTCGGTGCCGTGACCGGTGGGCTCGTCGGCGTCGCGTACTTCGCCCAGTCCGAAGCCGACCTCAGCGACCCCGAGACCGTCATGCTCACGATGTCCCAGCTCCTGCTGCACCCGGTGGTGGCCGGGTTCGTGCTGGCCGCCGTCCTCGCCGCCGTCATGAGCACGGTCTCCAGCCAGCTGCTGGTCTGCTCCTCAGCGCTCGTGGAGGACCTCTACAGGGTCGCCACCCGTTCCGAACCGTCGCAGACCCTGCTCCTGACCCTCGGTCGTGGCGGGGTGCTCACCGTGGCCGTCATCGCGACCTTGCTGGCGCTCAACCCGGACGGCACCATCTTGAGCCTCGTCGCCTTCGCGTGGGCCGGGTTCGGGGCGTCGTTCGGCCCCATCATCCTGCTCAGCCTGTTCTGGCGGCGTCTCACCCAGTGGGGCGCCCTGGCTGGCATGGTCGTCGGTGCCCTGACGGTCTTCGCCTGGGACGAGTGGGGCACCGAGCTGTACGAGATCATCCCCGCGTTCCTGGCCAACGTCGTCGTCGCGGTGGCGGTCAGCCTCGCCACCCACGAGCACGACGACGAGGTCGAGGGTGAGTTCGACCGCACCCTCGACCTCGTCGGCCGCCGTTCCTGACGCTCGGCCCCTTCGGACCGGGATCAGTCGAGCGTCAGGCCCTCGGCGGGCATCACCCGTGCGGCGCGGCGCGCCGGCAGCACGCAGGCGGCCAGCCCCGCCAGCGCCGCGGCGAGAAGCACCCCGGCGAGCTGGAGCCACGGCAGCTCGAGCGACACCGCCGGTGTGACCGGCTGGATCACCGTGGCGACACCCAGCCACGCATACGTCACGCCAAGCGCGGTGCCGAGCAGCGCGGCGACCACCGCCAGCAGCAGTCCCTCCGCCGCCAGGACCCGTCGCAGCTGGCGTCGGGTGAGCCCGAGGGCCCGCAGCAAGGCATGCTCACGGCCGCGCTCGAGCACCGACAGACCCACAGTGTTGGCGATGCCGACCAGGGCGATCGCGACCCCCACGCCGAGCAGTCCGAGCACCGCCCAGACGAGGACGTCCAGCTGAAGGTCCACCCAGGCCCGGTCCTGCAAGGCATCAGCGGTCTCCAGTCCTGAGTTGCGGGCCACGGCACCGAGATCGCTGACGAGCGTGTCGGCATCGGCTCCGTCCTCGGCTCTCACCCACACGGCCAGCTTCCCCGCCTCACCTCCCAGCTCCGCGAGCGTGTCCGGTGCCACGATGATCGCGTCGCCCCACTCGGTGCTCACGACGCGGGAGCGCAGGGTCGAGGTGTGTCCGTCGGCCGTCACGGTGACCTCCTCGGGCAGTCCGTTCTCGAGCGAGTCGATCAGCCTGAACGGCACGAGCACCTCGCCCTCCTCGGGGGTCAATGGCTCCTCGTCGCGGCCGATGGAGCGTTCCGTGGTCGTCGGGGCGAGGATCGTGACGCCGCCCGCGTCCTCCAAGCCGCCCATGACGCCGGGAACACCGACGGCTCCGGAGACCCCGTCGACCTGCTCGACGTCGCGGACCAGCTGGTCACCGACGGCTGACGTTCCGGTGAGCGCCACGTCCACCGGGTGTGAGGCATCCATGTCGGCATCTATGGCTCCGCGGGCACTGGCCATGCCGGTGAGGACGGCGGTCGTCAGCGTGACGCCCACCAGTAGCGACGCCGTGGTGGTCGCGCTGCGTCGAGGATTGCGCACCGCGTTGGCGGCGGCGATCCGACTCGACGGGCCCGCTCGCCCGATGATGCTGCCGACCAGTCGCAGGAGCGCCGGCACCAGGACCGGACCCAGCAGGAGCACGCCCGTGAACGACGTCATGCCGCCGAGCATCAGCACCTCCATGGACTCCGCGGCGACGGCAACAGCCAGCAGCGCACCCCCGGCGGCCGTGACGAACAGGCCGAGAGCGACCCGCCCCCGAGCGGCCCGGCCGCGCACGGTGTCGCCGCTCACGGGTCGCAGTGCTGCCAGGGGGCTGACCCGCGTCACGGCACGCGTCGGCCACCAGGCTGCCACCAGCGTGGTCACGACGCCGCCGACGAACGCTGCCGCCAGCCAGGCCGGTGAGAGCTCCACGGCTCCCACGCGGTCGTCTGCGAAGATCCTCACGACCGCGGCGATCCCGTACCCGGCCGCCGTGCCGCCGACAATGCCGACCGTCGCCGCCACGAGAGCCAGCAGGAGAGACTCCAGCCGTACCGAGCGCAGGAGCTGGCGACGGGTGGCACCGACGCAGCGCAGCAGTGCGAGGTCGCGGGTGCGCTGCGCGAACAGGATGGTGAAGGTGTTGGCGATGACGAGCACCGCCACGAATCCGGCGATCCCGGCGAACAGCAGCAGCAGGTAGCTGACGATGTCGACACCCTGGTTGACGACGGTCACCCGCTGGTCGACATAGTCGTCACGAGAGAGCACCTCGCTGGAGACCAGTCCGGCGAGCGTCTCCGCGCGCGCGTCGACGGCACCTTCGTCGATCACGTCGTAGACCACGGCGTCAGGGAAGGCCTGCATCGCCGAAAGAGCGGCCCACGGCACGTGGACGTCGGCATCCAGGTAGGTGGCACCCTCGGTGAGTCCGACGACGCGCACCTCCTGCCGCTGCTGCCCGGTGCCGATCGTCAGCTCATCGCCCACCCCGACTCCGGTGGCCTCGGCCTTGGACGCCTTGACCAGGGCTTCGTCCGGCCCACTCGGTGGTAGCCCGGTGCGGATCTCCTGACGGCGCAGCTCGGGGTCGTCGGCGACGGTGCTGATGCTGACCTGGTCTCCCCACGACGTTCCGCCGGCACTCACACGGGTCCACGTGCTCGCGACGACGGCGGCGCGGTCCCCGGAGCGTTCGGCCTCGGCCAGTGCGGCGTCGACGTCCTCCTCGGGGATGCCGACCTCGTCACCGACGACCAGGTCGGCACCCGGGTAGGCCGCGTCGACGCCGGCGGAGAGCCCGTTCTTGGTGGCCGAGGCGAGGGCGTTCGTGACGACGACGAACCCGACGGCGATGGTGACGGCGAGCAGTGCTGCGACGTAGCGACGGGTGTGGGTACGTAGCGAGGCGACGAGCACCGATCTCATCGGGTCACTCCCAGGGCACGGACCAGCTCGTCGGCATCGGGTGCGCTCAGGTGCGTGCGCACCCGGCCGTCCGCGAGCACGACGACGTCGTCGGCGTAGGCGGCGGCGTCGAGCTCGTGGGTCACCATGACGACGGTGTGTCCGAGCTCGCGGACGCTGCGCCGTAGGTAGGACAGCACCTCCGCCGATGACGTGCTGTCGAGGTTGCCGGTCGGCTCGTCGGCGAAGACGATCGCCGCGTCCGTGGCGAGGGCCCGCGCGATGGCGACGCGCTGCTGTTGTCCGCCGGACAGCTCGGACGGCCGGTGGTCCAGGCGGTCGGTGAGACCGAGGATCTCGACGACCTCGTCCACCTGGGCCTTCACCGTCGCGTCGATCTCGGCGGGGGTGCCGGGCCGTGGGCGGCGACGGGCACTGCGGCCGGCGAGCTCGTGGGGCAACAGGATGTTCTGGCGCGCGGTGAGCATCGGCAGCAGGTTGAAGGCCTGGAAGACGAAGCCCAGCTTGTCGCGGCGGAAGCGGGTCAGCTGGTCGTCGTTCAGCTCCCGCAGGTCGACGCCCGCCACGGAGACGGTGCCTGCGCTCGGCCGGTCGAGCCCGGCGAGGCAGTGCATGAGCGTCGACTTGCCGGACCCGGACGGGCCCATGATCGCGGTGAAGCGGCCCGGTGCGAGGTCGACGTCGATGCCGTCGAGGGCGTGCACGGCGGCTGGCCCGGTGCCATAGGTCTTGGTGAGTCCGCGCGCCGAGGCGGCGGTCGTGATCGCGTGAGGATCGAATGTCGTGGTCATGTCCACGACGCTATGGATGCTCCGCCTCGGAGTCGTCAGCGTACGGACTGGTCCTGCCCCTCATCCCACGGTCCTACGCCGGTGGAGACATCAGACCGTGGGATGAGGGCGGAGCAGCTCCCACGTGTGCGGTGGCGGTGGTGCCGGTGACGGCCCACGACGTCGAGGCGGACCGCTGGCCCACCGTCACGTCATGCCCCGGACTCGAGCGCGAGCAGCACCAGCTGCACGCGGTCGCGGGATCCTGTCTTGGCCAGTAGGCGGCTGATGTGCGTCTTGACCGTCGCTTCGGAGAGGAAGAGCGTCTCGGCGATCTCGGAGTTGGTCAGGCCCCGGGCGATGAGCGACAGCACCTCGCGTTCGCGTTCGGTGGTCTCCGTCAAGCGGTCGGCGCTGGGGGGACGCGGCGCCGCGGTGGACGGGGCCGACTGGACGAAGTGGTCGAGCAGTCGGCGAGTGGTCGACGGAGCGACCACGGCGTCGCCGGCCTGCACCGAGCGGATGGCTCCCAGCAGGTCCGGAGGGGCGGCGTCCTTGAGCAGGAACGCTGAGGCCCCGGCCTGGAGGGCGGCGAAGGCGTACTCGTCGAGGTCGAATGTCGTGAGCACGATGATCCGGGGCCCGTCGGGAGCGATGTGGCGTGTCGCCTCGACGCCGTCGACGTGTGGCATCCGGACGTCCATGAGCACGACGTCGGCCGGGACCGTGGCGAGGAGGTCGATCGCCTGTTGGCCGTCGCCCGCCTCCCCGATGACCGTCATGTCCGGCTGGCTGTCGATGAGCATTCGGAACCCAGCGCGGACCATCTGCTGGTCGTCCACGAGCAGGACACGGATGGGCTGTTCGCTCACAGAGGGATCCTCGCACGCACGGCCCATCCGCCTCCCGACTGCGGCCCCACGGCCAAGGTCCCGCCGTGCACCTCGACGCGTTCACGCATGCCCACCAGACCGAGCCCCGACCCGTGTCCCGACGCGGCGCCACGGCCGTTGTCGACGACTTCCACTCTGAGCGTGTCGACTTCCGCGGCGACGCGGATCGTGGCCGTGACGTCAGGTCCGGCGTGCTTGCGGATGTTGGTGAGCGACTCCTGGACGATGCGGTACGCGGTCAGCCCGACGCCGGGTGCGACGTCCGGTGGTGGGTCGGGGAGCTCGACCTGGCCGGTGGGCAGGTGCTCGCCGACCAGCCCAGCCAGGTCCTCGAGGCCGGGTTGTGGCGCGAGGTCGGGGTCGGTGGTGCCGCGGAGCAGCCCGAGGAGACGTCGCATCTCGGCCAGGGCGTCGCGACCGGTGGTGGAGACGGTCTCGAGCACCTCGACGGCGATGTCTGGGTGTTGCTCTGCGGCGTAGCGCGCGCCGTCGGCCTGCACGATGATGACCGACAGACCGTGTGCCACGACGTCGTGCATCTCGCGGGCGATGCGTGCGCGTTCGTCTGCAGCGGCCATGGTCGCTCGTTGCTCGGCCTGGGCTGCCAGTCTCTCGCCGCGCTCGAGGAGGGTGGCCTCGTAGGCCTCGCGGACCCGTCCCTGGGTGCCGAGTGCCCATCCGGTGATGACGGTGGCGCCGACGGACAGGAAGAGGGGCACGTAGGAGGAGAGCGTCAAGGTCTCCTGGTACTCGACCGGGGTCTGGGCGTTGAAGCCCTGTGTCCACAGGATGGAGGCGGTGAAGGTTCCGATCATGCCGACACCGAACCCGAGCCAGCCCATCAGAGGTCGGCTGAACCGGGCGAGGGAGTACAGGGCGATGGGGAAGGCGAGCTGCCCCCACGTGATCACCTCGAAGGTGACAGCCTGCAGGGCGTGTGCGAGCGAGACGAGGGTGAAGCAGAGGACGGGGTGGCTCCGTCGGACGAACAGGGGGAGCGTCTGCGCGAGGCTGAGCAGGGTGGGCCACACGCCGATGGACAGCATCAGGAACGAGCCGGCTGTCAGCGCCGTGGCGAGGAAGACGTCGAAGACGATCCTCGCCCGTGCGTTGAGCCGCCACGGACGCCTGCTCCTGCCCGCCTCGTGCATGCTCTCGACCCTAGGGCCGAGCGTCGCTCCCCGTCGTCCGCCCATGGTCTGATCCGCCCCTGCCAGTGGCGCACCCGCCTCGCACTCGACCATCGAGAACCGTGCGCAACCGACGATTCTCGCTACCTCTCCTCGGTGGTTGAGTAGCCGACGCGGCGAGGAACGAGCACGCGACGGCGTATCGAAACCGCGTACCGCAACTGGGCAGAGCTCTCCCGCGGTCATGAGAATCGTCGGTGTCGGCGGGGTCGGCGTCTGGGGTCCAGCGATGCGGGCGGAACCAGCTCTGGGATGCCGTCGGTGGTGAAGTGCACGTCCCACCCATCGGCGTGGAGGATCCGGTGATGATGTGGACAGAGCAGGACCCCGTCCTTCAAATCGGTGCGGCCGCCGGCCGCCCAGGACTCGCCACCGTGGTGGACGACGCACCAGCCCGGTGGCCTGTCGCATCCAGGGAAGACGCAACCCCTCTGAGCGATCTCCAACGCCCGACGCTGATGCAACGAGTACAACCGCTTGTCCCTGCCGAGGTCCAACGGGAGTGAATCGCCACCGAAGACCGCCGGCAGGATCCGGTGCTCACAGGCCATCCGCCTGGCTTGCCCCGCGGACAGGGTTTCTCCGGTGGACAACACCGCGACCTTGAGCTGGTCGAGCAGGGCTTGGTGGTCGATGTTGATGGTCATGATCGGACCGATGTTGGTCTCCGGCAGCCGGTCGACTGGCAGGAGCTCGCACAGATGGGTGAAGGCCCAGCCCTGACGACGGCCATAAGACGGCCGTTCGTCCAACAGCACTTCACCAGTCGCCCGTGAGGCTTGTCCTGGTGCGGTGATCTCGATCTGCGGAGCACACAAGCCATCCAGGACAACTCTCAGGTGGGCGGCTTGGGCTTCAGGAATCGCGAACCCACCTTTGACGGTGCCGTCGACGGGCTGGCTCATCCAGAACTCCGCCCGCCCCCAGGCACGGCGTTCGCGTTCTTCGACGATGGTGTTCTCCGCAGCATCGATGGCTTCGGGTTGGATGAAGGAGCCGACCACACGGTCGGCTTGGCGTTGGAACTGACGCAGATCCATGTGCGGGGCATCGTCGACCAGCTGTGTCTCACACGCCTCCCGAGCATTTTTGGGCGTCTCTTCGGGGAGGAGGTCCAGGGCCTTCTCAATCACCCGTGCCTGCTTGGCACTCAACCGGCCTTGGGCCATGGCTTCATGGGACTGGGGTGTCTGCTCGATCTTCTTGGCCCGCCGGACCGTGCCACACGCACCACGACGATCGCCACCGAAGTCGTTCGACAACATCGACGCCGTCGACGTCGCCCCCTGACGGCGTGCCTCACCCGAGGACTCGACCGCCGCCACGGCGGCCAGCTTGTAGGCCGTCACCCTCGCCTCCAGACGAGACAGCGAGGTCGCCGCTTCACGCTGCTGCGCCCCACTCAACGCAGCAAACTCAGACGTGGCCACCGATCCCAACAGCTCGTGCACCCGCGCGAGCACACCAACCACATCAGTGGTGGGCTCCAGCACCGGTGCCGCCATCAGAACACATCCCCTCGATCAAAGGATCCCTTGAATCGCTGTTGTGTTCCAATGCTAGACGACCCCACCGACACCCACCAGAGACACGTTCGAACCTGTGGACAAGGAGTCTGGGGCTCACCCGATCGCCCGCACCACCCACTGGACCAACGGCCGGGCGGCGCGCCAGTCCTCACGGACGTGCTCCAGCAGGTCCGCGGTGTGGACGTACGGCGCGAACCCATGGTCGCGTGACAGCGCCAGGGAGCGGTGTCGCAGCAGGTCGATGCGCGGGTGGTTGGCGTCGTAGCCACGAGGGGCGGTCTTGAGCTGGTCGCCGCCCACGGTCCAGCCTCGCTCCTGCAGGTCGCTGACGAGGTGTTGCAGGCGCCTGCCCTTGCGGTCGTCGTCGATGGCCTCGCGGATCGCCGCCAGGTCGCCGGGCTCGGCTCGGTAGAACCCCGCGCCCACGCGCACACCCGGCGCGCCGACCTGGACGTACCAGCCTGTAGCCGGTCCGGCCGCGACGAACGCGCCCTGGTGTGTCTTGTAGGGCGTCTTGTCCTTGGAGAAGCGGACGTCGCGGTACGGGCGGAAGATCTTGGCCGGTCCGAACTCGTCCGCCAGGGCGGCGACGAGCGCCTGCATGGGGGTGGCGACGGCCTCGTCGTACGTGGTGCGGTGGGCCTGCCAGAACGCCTTGGTGTTGTCCAGCTCGAGGTCGTCGTAGAAGTCCAGTGCCGCCTCGGGAAAGCCGTCGAAGTCGCTCACGTCCCCACTGTCGCACCTCTGGTCGCGTGAGGAGCAGCGGGAGGGGCTGCCCGGAACCACAGGCTGATCACGGCGTGTGAGATGGCCGACACCGCGCCCACCTTGAGCACACCGAGAGTCTTTGGTTAGGTGAGGCTGACCTAATCGACCGGTGATCTTCGGCTGGTCCTGCCGTCCACATCTCGGGGAAGGGAAGGCGTGAAGGAACACCTGTTCAGTGCCGAGACCATCGAGCACTATGCCACCACGATGCACCGCGGAGTCGAGGCGCTGCGGCGTCGTGTCCATGACCTGGACGGCCCGTTCTCGGGACGGACGGTGGACGAGGTGGCCCCGGCCGTCGACGCCGTGGACCTTGACGTCCCCCTCGGCGACGTGGACGCCGTGCTCACCGAGCTCGGCCCCGTCTATCTCGACGACGCCGTCTGGTTCCACGAGCCGACCTACGCCGCCCACCTGAACTGCCCGGTCGTCGTCCCGGCGCTGCTGGCGGAGGTGTTCGTCTCGGCAGTCAACTCCTCGCTCGACACGTGGGACCAGAGCGCCGGTGGAACTCTCATCGAGCGCCGGCTCGTCGACTGGACGACGCGACGCATCGGCTTCGGTGGCGCCAGCGACAGTGGGGCGGACGGCATCTTCACCAGCGGTGGCACGCAGTCCAACCTGCAGGCCCTCCTGCTGGCTCGCGGTGAGGCATTCCTGTCCGGCCACGTCGACGCCGGGGCGCCGTTCGCCGAGACGATGGGCCGGTTCAGGATCTTCGCCTCCGCCGACAGCCACTTCAGCGTGCAGAAGTCCGCCACGATCCTCGGCCTCGACGCCGACGCCGTCGTCCCGGTGCGCACGGACGCCCACCACCGGATGGATCCCACCGCGCTGGACCTGGAGCTGGCGCGGTGCCGCTCCGCGAGCCTCGTGCCGATGGCCGTGGTCGCCACGGCCGGCACCACCGACTTCGGCGCCATCGATCCGTTGCCGCAGATCGCCGACGTCTGCGAGCAGCACGGCGTATGGCTGCACGTCGACGGCGCCTACGGCGGCGGACTGCTCGCCTCCACCCGTCGACGACACCTGCTGCAGGGCATCGAGCGTGCGGACTCGGTGACGGTGGACTTCCACAAGACGTTCTTCCAGCCGGTCTCATCCAGTGCGGTGCTGGTGCGCGACGGCGCGACGCTGCGCCATGTCACCTACCACGCGGACTACCTCAACCCCCGCACCGCACGCCTGCCCAACCAGGTGGACAAGAGCCTGCAGACGACGCGACGCTTCGATGCGCTGAAGCTGTGGGTGACACTGCGCACGATGGGCGCCGACGCGGTGGGCGAGGGTTTCGACGCCGCGATCGACCTGGCCCGCGAGGGGCACGCCGTGCTGCGCGACGACCCTGACTTCGAGATCCGTGTCGCCCCGACGCTCAGCACGCTCGTCTTCCGGTACCGGCCCGACGGTGTCGGGGAGGACCTGTCTGACGAGCTCAACCCCCGGATCCGCTCGGCGCTGTTCCGTGACGGGCGGGCCGTGGTGGCGGGGACCAGGGTCGAGGGGCGTGCCTGGCTCAAGCTCACGCTGCTCAACCCCGCCGCCACGCTCGAGGACGTGTGCAGCGTGCTGGAGCAGGTGCGTGCCGCCGGGAGGGACCTGCTCGATGAGCTCCATTCGTTCCAGGAGGTCGGCTGATGAGTGAGAGTCCGTCCGGAGGTGCCGCTCGCACCCGCGGTGGGACCGTCCACGACTTCATCGCCATCGGTGCCGGACCGTTCAACCTCGGCCTGGCCTGCCTCGCCGACACCGTGGACGGGCTGGACGGCCTGGTGCTGGAGGCCCGTGACGAGATCGCCTGGCACCCCGGCATGATGCTGCCCGACGCGACGCTGCAGGTGCCGTTCCTGGCCGACCTGGTCACGATGGCCGACCCGACGTCGCCCTACTCCTTCCTCAACTGGCTCAAGCAGACGCAGCGGCTCTACCCGTTCTACATCCGGGAGAGCTTCTACCCGCTGCGCGCCGAGTACGACGCCTACTGCCGATGGGCCGCCGAGCGGCTCGGCACCGTGATGCTCGGCCGCCACGTCGAGAGCGTCGCCGTCGTGACCGGCGACGACGGCCGTGACCACTACGTCGTGGAGGCACTGACCCCCGACGGCACCGAGACCCACCGTGCCCGCCACCTCGTGCTCGGCACCGGGACGTCGCCACACGTTCCCGATGCAGCACGGAACCTCTTCGAGCACGAGGTGGCCGGGCACGGTGCCGTCCAGGAACCCGGGCCCCGCAGGGGGCCCGCGTTGCACAGCGCGGACTACCTCGACCACAAGCGGGCCCTGCAGGCCACGGGGTCCATCACGATCGTCGGCAGCGGGCAGAGTGCGGCCGAGATCTACCGCGACCTGCTGGAGGACGTCGACACCCTCGGCTACCGCCTGACGTGGGTGACGCGTTCGCCACGCTTCTTCCCGATGGAGTACACGAAGCTGACCTTGGAGATGACGTCCCCGGAGTACACGCGGTACTTCCAGTCACTGCCCGCTGAGACCCGCGACCGGCTCATCGGAGAGCACAAGCCGCTCTACAAGGGCATCAGCTCCGAGGTAGTCGACGACATCTTCGACACCCTGTACCGCAAGAGCGTCGCCGGACCGGTCACCACGGACCTGCTCACCGGCACCGCGCTCGCCGCGGTCGAGCGCCGCCAGAACGACTACGCGCTCGAGCTGCGTCATGTCGAGACCGGGGTGCCCTTCCGGACGAGCACCGAGTCGCTCGTGCTCGCCACGGGCTACCGGGCCGTCGTGCCGGGGTTCGTGGAGCCGTTGCGCGATCGCATCAACACCGACGACCGGGGCCGCTACGCCGTCTCGCCCACGTACACGATCGACGACGCGCAGACCATCCATGTGCAGAACGCCGAGGAGCACACGCACGGGTTCGTGGCACCGGACCTCGGGATGGGTGCCTACCGCAGCTCGGTGATCATCAACCAGATCGCCGGTCGGGAGGTCTACCCCGTGGAGGAGCGCATCGCCTTCCAGACCTTCGGGCCACTCACGGCCGGTGCCGGGTCCGCGACACCGCAGCAGGCGTCGGTCGGGGCGGGTGAGTGCCCATGAGCAGTCACGCCACAGCATCGCGTATCCCTACGGTGCCCGGCGTCAGCCTGGAGCCGCTCGACGTCGAGCTGCACCTGGCGATGCTGCACTCGTGGGTCACCCATCCCAGGAGCAGGTTCTGGATGATGCAGCGTGCCACCCGCAAGGACGTGCGCACCGAGTACCAGAAGATTGCCGCCGATCCGCACCACGATGCCTGGCTCGGTCGGGTGGATCGGGTGCCGGCGTTCCTCGCGGAGACGTACGACCCGCAGCACTCGCCGCTCGCCGGACGGTACGACCGGGAGCCGGGAGACCTCGGCATGCACGTCCTCGTCGCGCCCACCGACGAGCCGGTGCCCGGCTTCACCCGTCGGGTCTTCGCCGCAGTCATGGCGCACTGCTTCGCCGACCCGGCGGTGCACCGTGTGGTGGTCGAGCCCGACGAGCGCAACCACGCGATCGCCGAGATGAACGCCCGCGCGGGCTTCCTCGTCGACCGCGTCATCGACCTGCCCGACAAGCGCGCTGCGCTCAGCCTGTGCACGCGTGAACGATTCGCCGACAGTCCGTTGGGGACGCAGGGCCCGTGGGGGACGCAGGGCCCGTGGGGGACGCAGGGCCCGCGTGGCCGTCAGGAGACCGCATGAGGAGCACGCTGCCCGATACCGACCTGCCCGATGCCGGCCCGGCCGAGGCGGGACGCGCCGGCCCCGAGCCTCTCGACCTCGCCGACCACCTCACCCCGGAGGCGATGCAACGGGCCCATCGCCGGCTCGTCGCCAAGGCGCTCGCCGAGTTCTCCCACGAGCGACTCCTCGAGCCGCGACCGGTCATGACCACTGGCGGTGCCGCGTTCCACGAGGTGTGCACAGGCGGGGGTGCCGGGCTGGGGGCGGCGAACGGTACAGGCGGGGGTGCCGGGCTGGGGGCGGCGAAGGGGACCGGATCGACGTACCGGTTCCACGCGCACCGCCACGAGCTCGACCACTGGGTGGTCGACCCGTGGTCGGTGACCCGTGAGCGCGACGGCCTGGTGATCGAGCCCGACGCCCTGGAGCTCATCGTGGAGCTGCACACCGACCTCGGCATTCCTGAGCAGCTGCTGGGGACCTACCTGGAGGAGATCAGCGCGACCCTCGCGGCGGCCGCATGGAAGGACGCCCACCACGTGCTGTCCGCGGACGACCTCCTGGATGCCGACCTGCAGACCATCGAGGGTGCGATGACGCAGGGCCACCCCGCGTTCGTCGCCAACAACGGACGTATCGGCTTCGGGCTCGACGACTACCGCGCCTTCGCCCCGGAGGCCGGCCAGGACGTGCACCTGGTCTGGCTGGGGGTGCGGCGCACGTGCGCCACGCTCTCGTGCGGCGACGGTCTGGAGGAGTCCGCCCTCTACGCTGCGGAGCTGGATGCCGACGAGCGCGATGCCCTCCTGGGTCGCCTGCGCCACCTCGGTCTCGACCCGGACGACTACCTGCTCATGCCTGCCCATCCGTGGCAGTGGACCAACAAGCTCGCCGTGACCTTCGCTGCCGACGTGGCCCGCCGTGACATCGTGCCGCTCGGCGCCGGCCGCGACGCCTACCGCCCGCAGCAGTCCATCCGGACGTTCTTCAACACCACCCGCCCGGACCGGCAGTACGTCAAGACGGCCCTGTCCATCCAGAACATGGGCTTCATGCGCGGGCTGTCGCCGCACTACATGGACGCCACACCCGCCATCAACGACTGGGTGCAGGGCGTCGTCGCCTCCGACGTCGAGCTGCGTTCCACTGGGTTCGACGTCCTGCGTGAGCGGGCGGCCCTCGGCTACACCGGCGGTGTCTACCAGCAGACTCCCGGTCGCTCGCCGTACCAGAAGATGTTCTCGGCGCTGTGGCGTGAGAGCCCCGGCAGCCGTCTTGCGCCGACCGAGCGGGCCGCCACGATGGCGGCCCTATTGCACCGCGATCGGCACGGACAGGGTCACGCCGCCGCCCTCGTCCGGGCGTCGGGGCTCGACCCGGCGCACTGGGTGCGTCGTTACCTCGACGCCTACCTGCGGCCGGTCGCGTACTGCCTGTGGGCTCACGACCTCGCCTTCATGCCGCACGGGGAGAACGTGATCCTGGTGCTCGAGGACCACGCTCCGGTGCGCATCCTGATGAAGGACATCGGCGAGGAGGTGGCGGTCCTCGACGACGGACCGCTCCCGGAGGGCATCGAGCGCATCCGGACGGCCGTGCCGGAGGGGACGCAGGCGCTCAGCATCCTCACCGACGTGCTCGACGGGTTCCTGCGCTTCCTCGCGGCGGACCTCGCCGAGGACGGGGTCCTGGACCCGGGGACGTTCTGGTCGCTGGCGGCGTCGTGCCTGCGTGACCTGCAGGCCGATCATCCGGAGCTGACCGCGAAGATCGAGCGGTACGACCTGTTCGTCGAGGCGTTCGACCACTCCTGCCTGAACCGGCTGCAGCTGCGCAACACGCTGGAGATGGTGGACCTGTCCGACCAGGCGCAGTCGCTGCTGTTCGCCGGGACCCTCGACAACCCGCTCGCGCGGTACGACGCCCGGTGACGGGCGGAGCGCACCGATGACCGTGCTCGACGTCCGCGGGGAGAGCGTGACGGCACTGGGGTTCGCCCAGGGCCGTCAGACCGCGAGCGCCCGAGGGCGTCAGCTGGAGTCCGACCGCCGGCACGTCGAGTCGGCCAGTGGCGGCCCGTGGGACGAGTTCGCTCGTCGTGCGATGCTCGCGACGACGGCACGGCTGGCCTTCGAGCGGCTCGACCGCGAGTCGGCGGCGTTCGTCGCCGCGTACGCCGAGGGCGTCGATGCCGGACTGCGGCCCGGAGACCGGGCCCGTGGTTCGTGGCAGCCGTGGACCCCGCTGGCGATCTTCGCCATGCACCATGCGTTGTTCGGTTCGATGGGCCATCAGCTGTGGCGGCGCCATGTTGCCCGCACCCTCGGGCCGGCGGCCGTCCCGGCGCTCGCGCACGAGGCGCCGGCCGTGACCGGCAGCAACGCGTTCGTCGTCGGCGGGGAGCGCACCGCGTCGGGCTTGCCGCTCATCGGTGCCGACCCGCACCGCATCCTGTCGGTGCCGGGCATCTACCAGCAGGTGCGGCTGCGCACCGACGACTTCGACGTGGTGGGGCTGACCATCGCTGGAGTTCCCGGTGTGCAGCACTTCGGGCACACCGGTGGCGTCGCGTGGGCGGTCACCAACGCCATGGCCGACACGCAGGACCTGCTCGACGTGCGGCTGCGACCATCGGGGGACGGCGATGTCGAGGTGGACCTGGGGCTCGGCTGGGAGTCGTGCGACGTCGACGGCGACGTCATCGCGACCCGGCTGGGGCCGGTGGTCCTCGGGGGACCGGACCGGGGCAGCGCGCTGGTGCTGCGGACGACGCCGTGGGTGGCTCGCGACCTCGGGTTCGGCGCGCTGCTGCCGCTGCTGCGCGCCCGCACGGCGGACGACGTGTCCGCGGCGCTCGAGCGATGGGTGGATCCGGTGAACGACGTCGTCATCGCCGACACCGGCGGCACCGCGCTGCGCCGGGTCGCCGGCCTGGTGCCGCGACGGGTCGACGGCGACTGGATCGGCTGGGTCGAGCCCGCGGCGCAGGCAGTGCCGAGCGACGGGTTCGTCGTCTCGGCGAATCAGCGGCGGGGGCGCGGCGAGGAACACCGTCGGGAATCCCGGTCTGGGGGCGCCGACTTCGCGCCGCCGCACCGGGCCCGGCGGCTCGAGGAGCTTCTGGCCGACCGCGGTGGGTTGGAGGTCGCCGACGCGGCCGAGATCCTCGTGGACACGGTGCTCCTGCCCGCCGTCCACTGGCAGGACCGGCTGCGGGAGGTGGCCACGACGAGCGAGGCTGCCGAGGCGCTGCGGGTCCGCCTCCTCGGCTGGGACCGGCGGATGGACACAGGCTCGGTGGGGGCGGCCGCCTTTGCGGCCGTGCGGTCCGCGCTCGTCGCCCTCCTGGCCGATGATCCTGCGCTGTCTGCGCTGCGCGCGGAGTCCGGGCTGCCGGCGCTGTTCGATCCGTGGCTGGCCGTCGAGCCGCGGATCGCCCTGGCGCTGGATCGCTGGATGACCGACGGTGCGCCGTTCGGGCTGGACCTCGTGGCCCTGCTCGGGCGCTCCGTCCACGACGTCGCAGCACGGGGACATGCCCAGACCTGGGGTGGGACCCACGTGTTCCGTCCCGAGGTGGGTGAGGCCGTCGCGCTCGGCGGGGACGAGAACTGCGTGCTGTCCACGTCGAGCCTTCCCGGCATCACCGACGAGGTGTGGCGCGGCCCAGTGGCTCGTCTGGTGTGGAGCCTCGCCGACCGCTCGGAGAGCAGGTGGACCGTTCCTGATGACCTCTGTGTCTGGGCGGCCGATGGCACGAGCGCGGTGGGGCAGCCATGAGCGGCCCTCACCGCAACGGCCCTCCACCCACCCCGGTTTCCCACTGCTCACCACGGCTTGCAAACCGTGGCGAGCAGGTGAAAGCCGGGGGAGTGTCCCTGATTCCCATGAGTTCCTGGGAATCAGGGGGCCTGTGAGTTCAGCTCGGAGGGTTCGACGTTCATGACGTTCACACTGCGCCCCGTCGAGCCGGCGGCCGATGCTGCCCTCATCCACTCCTGGGTGAGTCAGGAGCGGGCGTACTTCTGGGGCATGACCGAGAAGTCGTGTGACGAGGTGCGCGACATCTACGCCTACCTCGACTCGTTGGAGACCCATCATGCGTACCTCGTGCACGACGACGATGCCCCGGTGGCCATCTTCCAGACCTACCAGCCGGAGCACGACCCCGTGGGCGAGTGCTACGCCGTGCAGGAGGGTGACCTCGGCGTGCACCTGTTCATCGCCGCGGGCGAGCGCCGTCCGGGGTTCACGGCCTCACTCACCACGTACCTGCTGGGCGTCGTGTTCGCCGACCCTGCCGTGCGTCGCGTCGTGGGTGAGCCGGACGTCCGCAACCAGAAGTCACGCCGCCGCGCCGAGCTCGTCGGCTTCGAGCCCGGTCCTGTGATCGACCTCGGCCACAAGCGGGCTCAGCTGTCGTTCCTGCAGCGGCCGCAGGAAGTCAGTCCCCGCGGGGCACCTCCCGAGTCACCAGGTCGGTGAGGTCTGACTCGCGGACCCGCAGGTCGTGCCAGCTCGGTCCCATCTCACGCGAGCCGTCGACCGCACGCTCCAGCATGAGGGTCGCGACGCCGTCGGTGACGTCGAGGACGCGACCTGGCACGCCGTCGTGCACCACGAGCGAGATCCGCTCGTACAGCTCGCACTCCGAGGTCGGGACGGTGCGTCGCGATACCCGCGTCTTGGTCCACTCGAACCCCTCTGGAGGGTCCTCGTCCTCGCCGGTGCGCACGACGAGGTGCACGTCGTCGGCACCTTCTGCCGCCCGCGGCCCGGCGTCGCCCGCCAGTGGCGTCGTGACCCGGTCGGTGGCGTGCTCGAACGCCGCGATGACATCCAAGTTGCCCCAGCGGGCCCGGAGCCCGATCTCGCTGGCCGGCCAGACGGGTCCGCGCACGTTGCGCCACCCGAACGCCGGCGTGTCGTAGTAGCTGATGACGTGCCGGGTCCCGTCGGCCTCCAGGCGCCAGTACGACGCCCCCGACGGCACGCGGGTGGGGGCCAGCTGCCCGTCCGCGACGTCGAGCACCGGGAGGTCCTCGGGCAGCAGCAGGAAGTCGACGAACCGACCGACCGTGCGTGTGTGCCGCCCACGACCCGGCGCCCCCGCTGGGCCGTCGGCGGGATCCGGATGACCGAAGGCCGCCCGCGCCACGTCGGCATCGGCGAACGTCGCCTCGGACTCCGGCAGCACGGCGCCGGCGATGACGTCCAGACCCTCCAGCAGCAGCCCGGTGGTCTGCGCCGGGGTGAGGAGGTGGAACCAGCTCACGGGAGCAGCAGGACCTTGCCCGTCGCGCGGCGCTCGTCGATGGTCTTCAACGCCTCGGCGGTCTCCTCCAGCGTGAAGGTGGCGCCGATCGGTGGCGTGAGTGCGCCGGAGGCGACATGGTCGGCGACGGCCTCCCACTCACGCCGGACGTGACCGGGACGCCCCAGCGCATAGGCGCCCCAGCCGACACCCACGACGCTGATGTTGTTGAGCAGCAGCCGGTTGACCTTGACCTCGGGGATCTGTCCGGCGGTGAAGCCGATGACGAGCAGACGGCCGTCCTCGTTCAGCGACCTCAGAGAATCGGTGAACCGGTCACCACCGACCGGATCGACGACGACGTCGACCTTGCCCGAGGCCTTGACCGAGTCCAGGAACCCGTCGGCGAGGAGGAACTCGTCCGCCCCGGCGTCAAGGGCCACGGCGCCCTTCTCGGGCGTCGACGTCACGGCCACGACGCGGCCGGCGCCGAACGCCTTGGCGACCTGGATGGCCGCCGTGCCGACACCACCGGCAGCACCGTGCACCAGCACGGACTCGCCCTTGGCGAGCCGTCCGCGCTCGATGAGCGCGAAATAGGCGGTGAGGTAGTTGAAGGGCAGCGCGGACCCGACCTCGTAGGAGACCGAGTCCGGCAGGGCGAAGACGGAGTCGACGTCGGCCACGGCCAGCTCGGCGAACCCGCCGATGAGCGGCAGCGCGGTGACGCGGTCACCGGCGGCAAGGCCGGAACCATCGGGGGCCGAGACGACCTCACCGGCCACCTCGGCACCGGGCACGAACGGAAGCTCCGGCTTCAGCTGGTAGAGCCCGCGGGTCTGCAGGACCTCGGGGAAGGCGACGCCGGCCGCGTGGACTCGGATCAGCACCTGGCCGTCGCCGGGAGTGGGATCGGGGACCTCTTGCACCTCGACGGCGTCGGGTCCGTCGAGCGATGTGATCTGCACGGCACGCATGGCCCGAGACTACACCTGCGACTAAGCGGCCGCTTAGCGGCAACAACGCGGATGCCCGCCACCCGGCACACGTTGTGCACAGTGCACTACTCCCGACCGCAAAGTTCATCCTCCGTGACTGAGGACTCAGGAAAAATTGGCCGATAGTGTCCTGAGTCACTCAACAGGATGCAAGGTAGAGGTGACGGAGTTGAACTACTTCCCATGGGTCTTGGCTGATCGCTTCGCGGATGCTCCTGCCCTGCGCGACGAACGCACCGAGCTGACCTTCGCGGAGCTGGATCTCCGGGTGGCCGCGGTCTCGACCCAGTTCGCCGCCGAGGGGATCGGGGCCGGGGACGTGGTCGCGGTCATGCTGCCCAACCGGGTGGAGCTCGTGATCTCGATGTTCGCGGCGTGGCGCCTCGGTGCCGCGGTCACGCCGGTGAATCCGGCCTTCACGGCGGTCGAGGCCGACCACCAGATCACCGATGCCGGCGCTGGGCTCCTCGTCACAGGTGGTGAGGAACCGCGTCCGGGCATCCCGACCATCCCCGTCGCCGATCTGGCCACCGAGCCCGTGGGCGCCGTCGGGGACCCGGCTCCGGTCGCGCCCGCCGACCTCGCCCTGCTGGTCTACACCAGTGGCTCCACCGGTCGGCCCAAGGGCGTGATGATCACCCACGCCAACACTGAGGCGATGACCGCGACGATCGGGCAGGCCGTCGAGCTCGACTCCATCGATCACTGCCTGCTGGTGCTGCCGCTCTTCCACGTCAACGCCATCATGGTCAGCCTGTTGGCCACCCTGCGCGTCGGTGGGCAGCTGTCGATCCTCGGGTCGTTCTCTGCGTCGACCTTCCTCGATGCGGTCGAACGGCTGCGGCCGACCTTCTTCTCGGCAGTTCCGACCATCTACGCCCTGCTGGTGACCAAGGTCGAGGAACGAGACCCGGACCTGTCCTCGCTGCGGTTCGCCGTGTGTGGGGCCGCGCCGGCCACCCAGGAGCTGCTGGCCGCGTGCGAGAAGGCACTCGGTGTGCCGATCCTGGAAGGCTACGGGCTCACCGAGGCCACCTGTGCCTCGGCGTTGAACCCGCTGCACGGCCCCCGGAAGGCAGGGACCGTCGGTCCCGCGCTACCGGGTCAGCGCCTGCGCATCGTCGACGCGGAGCTCCGCGACGTCTCCACGGGGCACAGCGGTGAGGTGCTGATCAGTGGGGCCACCGTGATGGCCGGGTACCTCGGCCAGCCCGAGACAACCGCACAGACGATCGTCGACGGCTGGCTGCGCACCGGTGACGTCGGCCGGCTCGACCCAGATGGATATCTGACGTTGGTCGACCGGATCAAGGACATGATCATTCGCGGCGGAGAGAACCTCTACCCCAAGGAGATCGAGAACGCCATCGGCAGCCTGCCCGACGTTCTCGAGGTTGCGGTGGTGGGTCAACCGGATCCGGTCCTCGGAGAGGTTCCGGTCGCGTTCGTCGTGCCCTACCCCGAGGCCAACCTCACGGCCGAGGAGGTGAAGGAGCACTGTGCGAGCCACGTGACCCGGGTCAAGGTCCCCGCAGAGGTCACGATCCTCGCCGAGATGCCGAAGAACCCTGTCGGCAAGATCGACAAACCGACGCTGCGTCGGACCGTGTCCTCGGCGTAGCGCAGCGCCTCGCACCCATACCGGCGACGCCGCCTGTTCTTGTCACCCGAGTTGGACGTTCACAAGGAGTAGAGATGGGATTCATGCAGGGAGACCTACCTCCCGTCGATCCGGCGAAGTTCGGATCGATGCCCACGATGGACCGGATGAAGCTGCTGGCCCAGCACTGGATCGACTACGGATTCGGTGCACCGAAGATCTTCCACACCTTCTACCTGGTGAAGGGAGCCTTCTTCTTCATCGGCGGCTGGCTGGTCATCGGCCTCACGACCACCGGCCTGCCCCTGTGGGACCTGGGCGCTTGGTGGGGCGAGCTGATCGTGCTCCAGAAGGCGATGCTCTGGGTCGTGCTGTGGTCGGCCAGCGGCTTCAACGAGTCCTGGGGGCCGCTGGCCTTCAAGTTCACGCCGATGACCGCCGCGCACCGGTACTGGATCCGTACCGGCACGCTGCGGCTCCCACCGTGGCCCGACAAGATCCCGCTCACCAAGGGTGATGAGCGCAAGGCCATCGATGTCGCGCTGTACATGACGATGTTGGGAGTCCTGGCGCTGGGCATCCTGCAGTCCGGCGAGCAGAACGCGGCCGCGTACAGTGACGTCGGTCTGCTGCCGGCGTGGCCGTTCATCACGTACATCGCCCTGCAGCTGGTCCTCGGCCTGCGTGACAAGGTGACGTTCCTGGCGTCGAGGCCGGAACAGTACTCAGTGGTGCTGCTGGGCTTCGGCGCCCTGGCGGCCACCTCAGGCGGGGCCGTCGACATGATCATCGTCGCCAAGATCGCCATGTTCGCGGTCTGGTGGTGTGCCTTCCTGTCGAAGATCGGCGTGCACTTCACACCCACCGTGCAGACGATGCTGAACAATGCGCCGTTGAACAAGTCGAGGGCGTTCCGCCGGGGCCTGTATCGCAATGCACCCGAGGACATGATGCCCTCGAAGCTGGCCGTCTTCTTTGCCCACGTGCTCGGCACGCTGGTGGAGTTCACGTTGCCACTGGTGATCCTGTTCTCCAGCAACTGGACGATCACCCTGTTGGCCACCTTCGGTCTGATGTTCTTCCACGTGTTCATCTACTCGATGTTCGCGCTGGCGATGCCACAGGAGTGGAACCTGTTCTACTTCTTCTACACCCCCTTCGTGTTCCTGGGGTTCTTCAACGGCGACGGTTACGCGCTGACCGACGCCTCCAGCGTCTGGATCGTCGTCGCAGCAGCGGTGCTGGTCCTGACCGGGCCACTCGTCGGCAACTTCCGTCCGGACAAGGTGTCGTTCCTGATCTCCATGCGGCAGTACGCCGGCAACTGGGCCTCGGCGATGATGGCCTTCCGTGTCAACGGCGCCGAGGCGAAGCTCGACAACCCGAACTTCGTCACGTCGATCCCGAGCCACCGCCACCAGCTGTACACGCTGTTCGGTCCGGAGGTTGCGGAGATCTTCCTGCAGAAGACCGCTGCCTTCCGCCTGACGCAGTCCCAGGGACGCGGGCAGATGTCGGTCATGATGAACCATCTCGATGACCTCGACAACTACCAGTTCCGCGAGGGCGAGATGATGTGCACGCACTTCGTCGGCTGGCAGTTCGGGGACGGGCACCTCTTCGACGAGTTCACCATCGCCGCGATCCAGAAGCGATGCCACTTCGCGCCCGGCGAGTGGATCTCGGTGTGGACCGAGTCGCAGCCACTGCACAAGAAGACGCTGGAGTACAAGGTCATCGACGCCGCACTGGGTGTGGTGGAGCGCGGCTACTACACGGTGGCCGATGCTGTCGCGCAGCAGCCGTGGCTCCCGGACGGCCCGATAGACCACACGGTGACCTGGCGGAAGGACGGTTACGAGCCTGGCATGTTCGACCGGGAGCACGCTGCAGAGACAACGGTCGGCTAGATCGATGCCGACCGCCATCGTGGTGGGCAGCGGCCCGAATGGTCTGGCCGCTGCCCTCACCCTGGCCGCCGGCGGGGTCGACGTCACGGTGCTCGAGGCGTCCAGCTCCGTCGGCGGCGGCACCCGGTCCGGCGAGGTGACCCTGCCGGGGGTGGTGCACGACGTGTGCTCGGGCTTCCACCCGCTCGCAGTCGACACCGCGTTCAGCCGGACGTTCGACCTGGGCTCGCACGGGCTGCACTGGGCACGCCCGCCGGTGCAGTACGCCCACCCGCTCACCGGTGGTGCGGGGGCGGCCGTCTGGTCCTCGGTCGATCAGACGGCCGGCGACCTGGGTCGCGACGGGCCGAGCTACCGGCGGCTCTTCGGCGCACTCGATGAACGATTCGATCGCATCGCCGAGGAGTTCCTGCAGCCGATGCTTCACGTCCCGCGCCATCCGTTGGCGCTGGCCCGCTTCGGCGCCTACGCGGCCCTGCCGGCCACGACGCTGGCCAGGCGCTGGCGTACCGAGGAGGCCCGGGCGCTGTTCGCCGGGGTGGCCGCCCATGCGTTTCGGCCGTTGGGTTCGGTGATGTCCTCGGCGATCGGTCTCGCTCTGGGCACCGCTGCCCACACCTACGGTTGGCCTGTGGCCGTGGGCGGGTCGGAGCAGATCTCGGCAGCCATGGTGAGTGCCCTGGTCGACCACGGCGGGCGGATCGAGACCGATGTGCAGGTGTCCTCCTACGACGAGCTGGACGGTTCCGACATCGTGATGCTGGACACCGCGCCGGCGGCGGCCGTCGAGATCATGGGCTCCCGTCTGCCTGGACGGGTGACGCGGGCCTATCGCCACTTTCGCCACGGGCCGGGAGCCTTTCAGGTCGCCTTCGCCGTCGACGAGGGCATTCCGTGGGCCTATGAACCTGCGCGGAGGGCCGGGACGGTGCACGTGGGCGGCGACCTGGAGCAGATCGCGGCAGCGGAACGTCAGATCTGGCGAGGGCGGATGCCTCGACGCCCCTTCGTCCTGGTGGGGCAGCAGTCAGTGGCCGACCCGCAGCGGGCCGCCGACGGGGTGCACCCCGTCGACGTGTACGCGCACGTGCCTGCGGGATGGTCCGGTGACGCGACGCAGACCATCATCGATGGGATCGAGCATTTCGCCCCGGGGTTCACGGCGCGGATCCGGGCCGTCGAGTCGCGCTCGCCCCGTGAGATCACCGCGCACAACGAGAACTACGTGGGCGGCGACATCATCACCGGAGCCAACACACCGCGCCAGCTGGTGTTCCGCCCGCGGGTCGCGCTCGATCCGTACGCCACCGGAGTGCCCGGGGTGTTCCTGTGTTCGGCGGCCACGCCCCCGGGTGCCGGCGCGCACGGCATGGCCGGTTGGAACGCCGCCCGGTCCGCGCTGGCGTACGTGAACACGTAGAGTCGATGGACCGACCAGTCGTGGCGATCGAGCAGGATCGGTAGGCATGGACCCAGCCAGACCGCGCAGCATGTTCACCGAGTATGCGCGAGGCACGCAGGACGTCTCCGCGCGGACACAGCTCGTCGGGCGCCGACTGCGCGAGAGCATCGACGAGGTCATCGACGGGATGAACCGTGCCATCGAGAGCGCGATCGACGAGCTGGACCAGGACGTCGTTCGCATCCCGCTGCACGCGAGCGTCGCCAACAACGTCGAGGTCATCGTGACCATGCTGATCGAGCAACGCGACGTCACCGAGCTTCCGCCCGTGCCTGCCGCCACCGCGTACGCGGTGGCCCTGGCCCGGAACAACGTGTCGGCGGCGGCGCTCCGCCGGGCCTATCACATCGGCTCGGACCACCTCCTGGCGCACATCTTCGACGTCGTGCAGGACCTGGACTGCGGTTCCGCCGAGAAGCTGCGCCTGTTCCACTACTTGGCGGGCTGGACCTACAAGTACGTCGACGCGATCACCCGCACCGTCATGAGCGCCTACGAGCAGGAGCTGCGCGCGTCGAGGGCCAACGTCGCTCACACCGCGGCAGCATCGGTCGAGCGGGTCCTCAACGAGCACGACGTGGATCTGGCGGAGTTCCGCACGGCCACCGGCTACGAGCTGGCCCAGGTGCATGTGGGTGGGCTGATGTGGATCGGCGACACCGGTGCGGCCGCCGATCAGATCGAGATCCTCACGTCGCTGGCACACCGCCTCGGCGAGCGAATCGGGAGCAGCACGGTCCCTCTGGTCACGGCCATCGACCGAACTTCGGTGCGGGTGTGGTTCGGCCGGAAGAACGATCCGACGCCGATCACTGCTGAGCAGATGGTGACGACGGTCGACACCATGGTCGGGGCCCGGGTGGCCCTGGGGTCACCGGCCCGCGGACCTTCGGGGTTTCGGGCGACGGCACAGCAGGCTGAGCAGATCGCAATCATCCCGCAGGTCTCGCGTGCCGTCGGCGCGCACGTCGTCTCGCACGCGGACGAGGCGATCCCGATGATCGCCTTGGCCGCGGCTGACATCGAGGCGACGCGACGCTGGGTGCTTCAGGTCTTGGGTCCGTTGGCGGCTCCGAGCGAGGCAGGGGAGCGCCAGAGGGCCACCCTGCGGGCCTACTTCGACTCCGGTGGGAACATCACCGAGACGGCCAAGAGCCTGGTCATGCATCGCAACTCGGTGAAGTACCGGCTCGACCGGGCGCAGCAGGAGCTGGGCCGTACGCTGCATGATCGGACGCTGGATACCCGGATCGCGCTGAGCATGTGCCGGACGCTGGGCACCGCCGTGCTCACCCCGGCGGACGCATGAGGCTTTCCAGCGGGGTCGCACGATCACCGAACATCGTGCCGAGCCATCGCGCGAGCCGCGTCATCGCCATGCCGCGCCGATCGTGGCTGCCATGCCCGCTCAGCGGCGATGCAGGACCAGCGGAGCCTTGTCGTGGGGGACGTTGGTGATGTTGCGCAGGCGCGGACCGGTGGGCCGCTCGGCGTGCACGTCGAAGCGTTGCAGGACCTCGCGCAGCACGACGGTGCCCTCCATGAGGGAGAACGCGGCACCGATGCAGCGCCGCACCCCGCCGCCGAACGGGATCCACGTGTTCGAGGCGGGCTTGCCGTCGACGAAGCGGTCGGGCCGGAACTCGTGCGCGTCGGCGAAGCTCTCCTCGCGCGAGTGCGACAGCATGATCGACGGCGCCACGGTGACCCCTGCCGGCAGCCGGCGCCCGCCGACCACCTGGTCGCTCTGCAACGTCCGCGCCACGAAGTCGATGATCGGGTGCAGCCGCATGCCCTCCTTCAGGCACGCCTCGAGGAACGCGTCGTCCCCGGACTCGGCGGCAGCGACCGCCCTCGCGTGGAGCTCTGGCGCCTTGCCCAGCTCGTGCAGCGTCCAGCTGAGCGCCGACGCCGTGGTCTCGTGCCCGGCCAGGAGCAGCGTCACCAGCTGGTCACGCATCTCGACGTCGCTCAACGGTGCGGTTCCCTCTGCCGCCCCGGGCCCGGCACCCCCGCCGGTCGTCGCCTCGCCATCGTCAGCCTCGCCCACGTGCAGCAGCCGCGACAGCACGTCGTCGCGCCCCGTGAGGTCATGAGCGGCCCGGCGTTCGGCGATCTCGGCGAACAGCAGCTCGTCGACGGCCTTCTGGTTCTTGAAGTAGCCCCGCCACGGAGGCACGTGTCGCAGCTTCGGCATCATCCAGGACAGCAGGATCCACGCATCGATGTCGACCATGCGGTTGACCTTGGGACGCAGCACGGCCAGCCGGTCCTCGTCGGTGACGCCGAACACCACCTGCAGGATGACGTCCAGCGTGATGGCGTTCATCCGGTCCAGCGTCACGATCCGGTCCCCGTCGGACCAGGAGTCGACCTCTGCCTTGGCGATGGACTCCACCAGTGGGACGTAGCCTCGCATGGAGGAGCCCATGAAGGCCGGCATCAGGAGCTTGCGGGCGCGCTGGTGCTCCAGGTCGTCGGTGAGCAGCACCGAGTGCCGGCCCATGACCGGCCTGAGGATGTCGTTGCCCTTTCCGGCATGGAACTGCGCCGGGTCGGCGGCGAAGATCTCCTTGACGTCCGCCGGGTCGCTGAAGATCACGAACTCACGAGGGCCGGGGTGGATCCGGATGGTGAAGGTGTCGCCGTACTTGTCGTGCAGCCGGGGGATCAGCGAGCTGCGCTCCCGCATGAACGCCATCGTCGTGCGCCAGGACGCCGCTCCCGGGCCGTCCGGCATGTCGTAGGCGTCCATGGCTCCTCCACCCTGCAGGTTTCCCACGAGACCGCTCATCTCCTGCGTCGAGCGCACGAAGCTTCGTGTGCTCGACGCCAGTTTCGAAGGGTCTCGTGGGAAACCTGCATCAGGCGGCCTTCTGCCAGGCGAAGTCGTCGGTCTCGACCTTGCGGGTGCGCCACCAGTACCGGAAGGTGAACCCTGGCCAGATGGTGCGGTTCTTGCCCTTGCTGTCGAGGTACCAGCTGGTGCAGCCGCCCTGGCTCCACACGCCCTTCTCGACCTTGGACTGCAGGTCGTCGTTGAACGCGCGTTGCGCCTGCTGAGTCGGCTCGACCGCCTGCGCCCCACGCTCGTCCATCTCATCGAGCATGCGGATGATCCACTTGGTCTGCTGCTCGATCATGAAGACCACCGAGTTGTGGCCGAGGGCTGTGTTGGGACCCAGCATGAAGTAGAAGTTCGGGAAGTGGGCGACCGAGATCCCGAGGTAGGTCTCGATGCCGTGCTCGGCGAAGTTCTTGGACAGGTCGCGACCGCCCTGGCCCGTGACGTGCACCCACTCGAAGGCGTCGGTCACGTGGAAGCCCGTGCCGTAGATGATCACGTCCGCCTCGCGGAACGTGCCGTCCTTGGCACGCACGCCCTCCGGCGTGATCTCCTCGATGCCGTCGGTGACGAGCTCGACGTTGTCGCGGTTGTACACCGGGATGTAGTTGTCGGTCTTCAGGACGCGCTTGCAGCCCAGGCGGTAGTCCGGGATGAGCTTCTCGGCCACCTCCGGATCGTCGATGGTGCGGCGGATGTAGTCGGAGACCCTCTTCTCGACCAGGCGGGTGATGTTCTGGGCGGGCCCGGTGAAACCGAGCTGCGTGGCCTCGTTGAACCAGTACAGCGCGTTGCGGTAGGCCCGCGAGCCGCCTGGGACCTTGCGCAGGAAGCCGGCCTTGCGACCGGTGATGTCGTGGTTGAACTTGGGCACGACCCACGGCGCGGTGCGCTGGTAGACGTCGAGCTGGGCGACGTCGCCGACGATCTCGGGGATGAACTGGATGGCGCTGGCGCCCGTGCCCACGACGGCCACCTTCTTGCCGGTGAGGTCGACGTCGTGGTCCCACTGCGCGGAGTGGAAGCGAGGGCCGGCGAAGGTCTCGGCGCCGGGGAGCTCGGGGACGTTGGGGATGTGCAGGCCGCCGATGCCGGAGACGAGCACGCGGGCGTCGTAGGTCTCCTTGGAGGTGGTGACCGTCCAGCGCAGCCGCTGCTCGTCCCAGGTGGCGCCGGTCATCTCGGTGTTGAAGTGGATGACGTCGTACAGACCGTGCTTGGCCGCGACCTTGCGCATGTACTCCCAGATCTCGGGCTGTGCGGAGTACTCACGGCTCCAGTCCGGGTTGAGCTCGTAGGAGAAGGAGTACATGTGGCTCTGGATGTCGCACTCTGCCCCCGGGTAGGTGTTGTCCCGCCAGGTTCCGCCGACGTCATCGGCCTTCTCGATGACGATAAAGTCCGTGCGGCCGGACTCGCGGAGCTTCATGGCCATTCCCATGCCTGAGAAGCCACTGCCGACGATGAGGATGTCTGTGGAGATCACGTTTCAGATACTATCGGTATCTGACAGGTGTGCCAAGGTGTGGTGGATGACAGAGGGAGGGCGACGGTGACGATCGACCAGGAACGACTCACCCGAGCGGAACGACAGGCGCAGACCCGCGATCGTCTCATCGAGGTGGCGCGGGAGCTGTTCCTCGACGTCGGATACAGCGCGACGTCGCTGGACAAGGTGGCCGTGGCGGCGGGCTTCTCCAAGGGCGCTGTCTACTCCAACTTCGCGGGCAAGGAGGAGCTCTGCATGGCGGTGCTCGACACCATCCACGAGGAGCAGATCGAGGGCGTCGTCGCGGCGTTCACCGTCGATGCCGACATCGACGGCCGGATCGACGCGTTCGCACAGTGGGCCCGCGAGAAGCTCGGGCACCCGCGCTGGACGGCGCTGGAGGTGGAGTTCGCGGCGGTCGCCCGCACCAGCCCGTGGGTGGCCACCGAGCTGGTCAAGCGTCACCGGCTGCTGGTGGACGCCGCGGCCCGGCTCATCGAGAAGGTGACCGCCGATGCCGGCGTCACGCTGGACATCGAGGCCCGCAAGGCCGCCATCGCGCTGCTGAGCCTCGGTATCGGGTTGGGTGCGATGCGCTCGCTGGACCACCAGCTCGACGTCGACGTCTTCGCTGAGACGATGCGCGCCCTGCTCCGGGGCAGTGCCACCGCCTGAGCCCAGGGGCTCGCTCAGTAGCCGCCGTTGTCCTTGAACCGCTCGAAGCTGCGGTTCACCTCGGCCTCGGCCTCGGCGCGGCCCGTCCAGGTGGAGCCCTCGACGGACTTGCCGGGCTCCAGGTCCTTGTAGACGGTGAAGAAGTGCTCGATCTCCAGCCGGTCGAACTCCGCCACGTGGTGGATGTCGCGCAGGTGCTCCTCGCGCGGATCGGTGGCCGGGACGCACAGGACCTTGTCGTCGCCGCCTGCCTCGTCGGTCATGCGGAACATGCCGATCGCACGGCACGCGATGACGCAACCGGGGAAGGTGGGCGACGGCAGCAGGACGAGTGCGTCCAGCGGGTCGCCGTCCAGGCCGAGGGTCTCGTCGATGAAGCCGTAGTCGGCCGGGTACTGCGTCGAGGTGAACAGGGTGCGGTCCAGCCGGATGCGGTGATCCTTGTGGTCCACCTCGTACTTGTTGCGCTCGCCCTTGGGGATCTCCACGGTCACATCGAAAATCACGGTGTCGGGCCTTCCAGTTCGCTACGACGGGTACCCCTAGTCTGGCCCATGTGAATCAGCGCCGAGCACACAGGGGGCGTGGCCGGCCGCGCAGGAGCCGCGCGGGTCTGGGCCTGGCGTCCGTCGTGGTCGTGCTGGTGCTCGTGGTCGTCAGCGTGGCGGCCGCGGCGGCGTGGAGCACGGGCCGTCTCAACCACCTCGTCTGCGGGGGCCCGTGCGGGCCCGAGGCCGTGGCCGACCCGCTCGCGCTGACCCGTTCGGACGGGCTCGCCTCGACCGCACAGCTGGAGCCCGCCGCCGGGTCGGTCGACGCCGACGCCGTACGGGAAGCGGTCTCCGGGGCGCTCGAGGACGACGACCTCGGCAGTCGCGTCGGGCTGTCGGTCATGGACCCGGCGGCCGGCGAGGAGGTGCTGCGCACCGGCCCTGCCACGCTGGTGCCCGCCTCCACCACGAAGGTGCTCACCGCGGCCGCCGCGCTGGAGACGATCGACCCCCAGCAGCGGTTCAGCACGAGGGTGGAGCGTGAGGGCCAGGACGTCGTGCTGGTCGGCGGCGGTGATCCGTACCTCGTGACCCGTCGCGACGACGACAGCGGCTACGCCGCCCGGGCCGACCTGCGCACCCTGGCCGAGAGCACCGCCGAGGCCCTGGCCGAGGCCGGTGTCGAGCAGGTCCGCGTCGGCTACGACGACTCCCTGTTCACCGGGCCCGCCGCGAGCAGCACGTGGGAGGACTCCTACGTCCCCGGCCAGGTGGTCACCCCCATCAGCGCTCTGTGGACGGAGCGCGGGATCAGCAACGGTGTGCGCACCAGCGAGCCGGCCCGTGCCGCGGCGTCGACGTTCGCCACGTTGCTGGGTCGGCAGGGCATCGACGTCGACGACGACGTCGATGCCCTGGACGCACCCGGCACCGAGCCGATCGCCGAGGCAGCCGGTCCCACCGTCGCGCAGGCCGTGGAGTCCCTGCTGCTGTCGAGCAACAACGAGGCCACGGAGGTCATCGCCCGTCACGTCGCCATCGCGCGGGGGGAGGAGGCGAGCTTCGAGGGAGGAGCTCGCGCCGTGGCCGACGCCCTGCGGGAGGCCGACGTCCCGCTGGACGGGCTGGAGCTGGGCGACGGCAGTGGACTCTCCCGTGAGAACCGCATCGACCCGACGACCCTGGCCACCATCGTGAGCCGTGCGATCTCCGGTGACGCCTGGCCCGGCGTGCTGTCCGGGCTTCCCGTCGGAGCGTTCAGTGGCTCCCTGGCAGAGCGTTTCGACGGCGAGGCGTCCGACGGGGCCGGGCTCGTGCGTGCCAAGACCGGCACGCTGACGGGAGTGCACTCGCTGGCCGGGTACGTGACCGACGCGCGCGGAGTTCCGCTCGCCTTCGCCGTCATGGTCGACGACACACGCGACCTCAACGCTCTGGCCACGCAGGCTGCGCTCGACGACGTCGCCGCAGCCCTCGCCGCCTGCACCTGCGGCTGAGCCGTCTGCCGCCCCAAGCCTGGCTCTCCCCCGCTCTGCACTGGCATTGCAGTCGGGAAACTACCTCGTTGTAGTTCTGTCATTGGTGTGACAGGTGGTGCCCATGGTGCGCAGACTGGTGCTCTCGGCCCGGCGTCATCGGGTCCGTCGAGGGAGATCTCATGCGCCGGATCGGCATTGGGCTCATGGCTGCTGTCCTGTGCTGCACCATGGCCACGGCCACCAGCCAGGCCTCGTCGTCCACCCCGGTGCCGTTCCCCAAGACGATCAAGGGCCTCAAGGCCCCGGTGTCCGTCGGCAGCGCCTTGGACCCGGTGCCCGCCTACGTCCCGCAGAACGCCTGTCAGCCCGGCACCCCGCCTGGCGTGGCGAAGCTGCGGGCCCTGGTGCTCAAGACCTACGGCGTCGGCGGGGCCGGCAACACGGCCCGCACCTGCGCCGAAGGCACCTCCGAGCACTCCGACGGCCGGGCCTGGGACTGGATGGTGAACGTCAAGACCGCCAAGGAGAAGGCCGCAGCGGCGGACTTCCTGGCCTGGCTGACCCGCAACGACGGACGTGCCGCACGCCGCCTGGGGATCATGTACGTCATCTACAACAAGAAGATCTGGGCGTCCTACCGAGCCAAGGACGGCTGGCGTGCCAGCTCCGGCCACACCGACCACGTCCACATCTCCTTCTCCTGGAACGGCGCCCGCGGCAACACGTCCTGGTGGACGGGCACGGTGCGCCCGGTCGACCACGGCCCGTGCCAGCGGTTCGCCGGACAGCCGTCGGCCGTCGACACCAAGAAGGTCAACACCAAGCCCTGCCCTGGGGTGAGCCCGTTGATGAAGACCACCAACCTGCCGACCCTGGAGTACGGGCACAAGCACAGTGCCGTCTCCACCGCGCAGGGACTGCTGGGCCTTGCCAGGACCGGGACGTTCGACACCCAGCTCCGGGCACGTCTGATCAGCTGGCAACGGGCCAACAACCTGCCCAAGACGGGAGGGCTGGACCAGCCGACGTGGGCGATCCTGCGCACGACGTCGGTCACCAAGAACGTGGCCAAGGAGTACACGCCCGCATCCGCGCGGACCTATGGCGCCAAGAACTACTCCACCCGGTCGATGAGGAGCCTCGACACCGGCCGGCACGTCCTGGTCCTGCAGCGAGCGCTGGGGCTGCCGCTCAAGCGGGTCACGGGATACTTCGGCGTCCAGACCACCGACGCCGTGAAGGCCATGCAGCGTCAGCTCAACCGGCCCGTGACCGGCACCTGGACCGGGGGCGACTGGAAGGCGCTCAACGCCGCGTCGTAGCGGGCCTCACAGCCGACGCAGGACCTGGTGCGCCTTGCGGTTCAGCAGCCGCATCGCGATCGTGTACCCGATGGGGAAGTAGCGCTGGGCCAGGTAGCCGAGCTTGATGTCGGCGGACGTCAGCACGAGGTAGCGGCCCCTACGCATGCCCTTGAGGATCAGTGCGGCGGCGTGCTCGGGGGTCACCGCATGCTTCTCGAACCCGGCGATGGCCTTCTTGACCTGGGGGTCGTCGCGGTCGACTCCGACGATGTCGACGGTGCCCACGAGCGGCGTCCTGACCGCGCCGGGACAGACGAGCGTGACGCCGATGCCGTGTCGCTCGAGATCGAAGCGCAGCACCTCGCTCACGCCGCGCAGGCCGAACTTGGCGGCGCTGTACGGAGCGTGCAGGGGCAGTCCGAACAGGCCCGCGGCGGAGGAGACGTTGACGACGTGACCGCTGCGCCCGGCCTCGATCATGGCAGGGACGAAGGCCGACATGACGTGGACAGGGCCCATCAGGTCGATCTCGACGGTGCGGCGCCAATGGTGGGGCTGCAGGTCCTGGATGCGGCCCCAGGTGGAGATGCCGGCGATGTTCATGACGACGTCGACTGGCCCGACCCGCTCGTGGACACGGTCGGCGAAGGCCTGCACGGCCGCGGCGTCGGAGATGTCGAAGGCCTCGTGGTACAGCACCACGTTGTGTTGGTTCGCCGCCCCGGGCCCGGCACCCCCGCCGGGTTGGTTCGCCGCCCCGGGCCCGGCACCCCCGCCGGGTTGGTTCGCCGCCCCGGGCCCGGCACCCCCGCCGGGTTGGTTCGCCGCCCCCGGCCCGGCACCCCCGCCGGGTTGGTTCGCCGCCCCCGGTGGCCCGGCGCTGGGGGCATCGTCGGGCCGGCGGATGCTCTCGACGGCGGCATCCAGACCCTCGGCGGCGACGTCGGTGAGGACCAGCCGGGCGCCCTGCTCGGCGGCCAGCCGAGCCGTGGCCAGGCCGATGCCGCTCGCAGCGCCGGTGATCAGGACGATGCGCCCTGAGGGCTCGGTACGGCGTCGAGGCATGGAGCTCCTTCCAAGAGTGAGACAAACGTACCAGTTGTTCGTGTCGCTGCGCCGATGTGTCGGTGGGCGCCCCTACGCTCGAGCGACATCAGGAGGTGCCGTGAGGACCAACTCGTTCGACGGTCTGTGCGATGCGTGCTCGGCGCACGTCGCCGCAGGGTCTGGCTCGCTCACCGGCAAGCCCGGCCGTTGGCGCACCTGGTGCTTGGCCTGTTCGCCCCGTCCACCCGCGCGCGGGGCGCACGACGGGTGGCACCGGCTTCCGCTCGCCTCGCTCGACTTCGAGACCACGGGGGTCGACCCGCACGCCGACCGCGTCGTCTCCTACGCCCTGCTGGACGAGCCTGGCTTCGAGATCACCGGGCTCATCGATCCAGGGGTTCCCATCCCCACCGCGGCATCGGACGTCCACGGCATCACCGAGACCATGGTGGCGGGTGCGCCCGGTCCCGCCGAGGCCCTCACCGTGGTCATCGACTGGGTGCAGGCACTCATCGAGCGGCGTGTCGGGCTCGTGGTGTTCAACGCCTGCTACGACCTGACGATGCTGCGCGCCGAGGCGCAGCGACACGGCCTCGCCGAGCCGGACTGGGAGCGACTTCTCGTCGTCGACCCCTACGTGCTGGACTGGGGCATCGAGCGTGGCGGGCTCGGCCAGCGTCGGCTCGTCGACGTCGCCGCGTACTACGGTGTCCGGCTGGACGGTGCGCACGACGCCACGGTCGACGCGCGTGCCGCCCGCGAGGTGGCCGTCGAGCTGGCCGCGCGCCACGCCACCGTTGGCACCACGTCGTTGGAGGACCTCATGGGGCACCAGCGCACCTGGTACGCCGACCGTGCCGAGGACTGGAACAGCTACGCCCGGCGCGTCGGTCGAGACCTCGACGACCCGACCGGCTGGCCGCTCGCCTCCTGACGGGCCGCCGCTCAGCCCGCGCGGCGGATGCGGCCAAGGACCGCCTCCACCACTGCGTCAGGGGCCTGCTCGGGGATCCAGTGGGTGATGCCCTCCAGCACGACGTACTCGAAGTCCGCCGTGACGTGCTCATGGCACGCATCGGCCCCGGCCTGACCGATCGCGAGGTCCTGGTCGCTCCACAGGTAGGTCGTGGGCACGTCCACCGCCGGAAGGTCGGCCAACGAGGGCGTCATGGCGCGGTACCAGGCCAGGGCCGCGGTCAGCGCCTCCCGGTCCTGCAGCTGTGCCAGGTAGGTGTCCACCTGCTCGGGCGGCACCGCGTCGCCGTACATCGCGCGCAGACGAGCCGCCCCGTCCTCCAGCAGCAGGTCCTCGGCGCGCCCCTCCTGGCGCAGCAGGGCGATGTAGGAGGCGCGTTCGCGGGCATCGGGATCGTGCCGGATGGCGTGGTTGTATGCGGCGAGGTGCGGCACGGACAGCGCCGTGAGGCTGAGCAGCCGCTCGCGGTGCCAGGCGGCGAGCGCCCACGCCACAGCGGCGCCCCAGTCGTGCCCCACGAGGTGGAAGCGGTCGATCTTGAGCGCATCGACGATCCCGAGGACGTCTGCCACCAGGACGTCGACGCCGTAGGCGTCGATGTCCGTGGGACGGGCGCCCGGGGAGTAGCCGCGCTGGTTGGGCGCCACGACGCGGTGCCCGGCCGCCACCAGGTCGGGCAGCACGTGGGTCCACGTCGCCGACGTCTCGGGGAACCCGTGCAGCAGCACGACGGCCGGGCCGTCCTCCGGCCCGTCGATGAGGACGTCGAACGTCAGGTCGGCCACGGTCACTTGGTCAGTCACTGGGAGCTCCGATGCGTCGTAGGGCTTCTCGGTCGAGGGCTGCACCGGTCTCGACGTCCGGCGCGGAGCCGCCGCGGTCGTGCGGGACCCACCATCGGTCGGCATCGTCGCGCGGAGCGTCGGGGTAGGTGTCGATGGCCTCATCCAGCATGCGTTCCATGGTCTCGCGCAGTCGGGTCGTGAGCTCGGGGACACCCTCGTCCGGCCGGGGCAAGAGTGGCTCGCCGAGGATGATCGTGACCGCGACCCCGCGACGCAGACTGGGTCGACGGTCCACGGTCGCCAGGCGGTGCGTACCCCACAGGATGCACGGTACGAGGGGGAGGTCGCCGTTCAGGGAGAGGGCGGCGGCGCCGGGCTTGAGCTTCTTGATACGCCACGAGCGGCTGATCGTCGCCTCCGGGAAGACGCCCACGATCTCGCCGCCCCCGAGTGCTCGTCGTGCCTGGCGGTAGGCGCCGGCTCCGGACCAACGGTCCACCGGGAGGTGGCCCATGGCGCGCAGCAGCCCGCCGGTCACGGGACGTTCGAAGAGGGACTTCTTGGCCATGAATCGGACCTGTCGGTCCTGTGCGCGGGCGGCATGGCCGACGAGCGCGAAGTCGAGATAGCTGATGTGGTTGGAGGCGATGACCGCGCCACCACGAGTGGGCAGGTGCCCGGCCCCGAGCACGGTGATCCGCGTGCCGAGCAACCGGAACAGGCCAGTGAGCACCACGACGACGAGCTCGTAGACGCGGCTGCGCCTCATGTCCTGACCCTGCGTGCGATCGGCGTCGTCACCGGGAGCCGGTCGGGCTGGGTCATGAGGTGACGGTACCGTTCGCGTATCGTACTGATTACCGTCCTGTGGTACTCGTGATGGTACCCGTTCCCAGAGCCCCCGCCGGGAGGAGCTCCATGCCCGTCCAGCGACTGATGCCCACCGAGGAGTCCGTCGACCTCATCGACCTCACACGCTCGATCGTCGACGCCGAGCTTCGGCCCCGGGTCGACGAGGCGGAAGCCACGGCCAGATTCCCTCGTGAGATCTTCGCCATGCTCGGCCACGCAGGCATCCTCGGTCTGCCCTACGCCGAGGAGCTCGGTGGCGGTGGACAGCCGTACGAGGTCTACCTGCAGGTCGTCGAGGAGCTCGCGTCCGCCTGGGCCAGCGTCGGGGTGGGTGTCAGCGTGCACGCGCTCAGCTGCTTCGCACTGGCGACGCAGGGCACCCGCGAGCAGCAGGAGCGCTGGCTGCCGGACATGCTCGGTGGCGACCTGCTCGGCGCGTACTGCCTGTCCGAGGCGCATGCGGGCTCCGACCCGGCTGCGATGCGCACCAAGGCCGTCCGTGTGGGGGACGAGTACGTCATCAACGGCGCCAAGGCGTGGACCACGCACGGGGGAGAAGCCGACTTCTACAAGGTCATGGCGCGCACCAGCGACGGAGACAAGGGGGCCATCTCCTGCTTCCTCGTCCCTGCAGACACGCCAGGGCTCACGGCCGACAACCCAGAGCAGAAGATGGGGCTGATGGGCTCGGTCACGGCCACCATGCTGTTCGAGGACGTCCGCGTCCCCGTGGAACGCCGCCTCGGCGAGGAGGGCCAGGGGCTGCCCATCGCACTCGCAGGTCTCGACGCCGGGCGGCTCGGCATCGCCGCCGTCGCCACCGGTGTCGCCCAGGGTGCGCTCGATGCTGCCGTCGCCTACGCCAAGGAGCGCGAGGCCTTCGGCAAGGCCATCATCGACCACCAGGGCCTGGCCTTCCTCCTCGCCGACATGGCAGCGTCCGTCGGCTCTGCCCGCGCCAGCTACCTGCACGCCGCGCGACTCAAGGACGCCGGGCGCCCGTATGGTCAGGAGGCATCGGTGGCCAAGCTCGTGGCCACCGACAACGCCATGAAGGTCACCACCGACGCCGTGCAGGTGCTCGGTGGTGCCGGCTACACCAAGGACTTCCCGGTCGAGCGCTACATGCGCGAGACCAAGGTCATGCAGATCTTCGAGGGAACGAACCAGATCCAGCGGCTGGTCATCAGCCGTCACCTGACGTAGGAGAACCCATGGACCTCAAGGACACCTCAGCCGTCGTCACCGGCGGCGCTTCCGGCCTGGGCGCCGCCACCGCGGCGGCGCTCGCCGAGCGCGGCGCCCAGGTGGTCGCGATCGACCTCGACGCGGCCATCGCGGACGCGCCCACGCTCGAGCGCGTCACCTACGCCGCGGCCGACGTGACCGACGAGCCGCAGGTGCGCTCGGCCATCGGCCTCGCCTCGGACCTCGGTCCGCTGCGCACCGTCGTCAGCTGCGCGGGCATCGGCCCGTCGGCGCGCATCCTCGGCCGCAAGGGGGTGCACGACCTCGCGCTCTACGCCAAGGTCGTGCACGTCAACCTCGTCGGCACCTTCACCGTCCTGGCGCTCGCGTCGGAGGCCATTGCGCAGACCGAGGCCGATCAGCACGGGCAGCGCGGCGTCGTGGTGAACACGGCATCGATCGCCGCCTACGACGGCCAGGTCGGCCAGGTGGCCTACGCCTCCTCCAAGGGTGGAGTGGTGGGCATGACGCTGCCGGCGGCGCGCGACCTCGCCCAGCACGGCATCCGCGTCAACACCATTGCCCCCGGAATCGTCGACACCCCGATGCTCGCCACCGTGAGTGATGAGTTCCGGGCCGGCCTCGCCGCTGGGATCCCGTTCCCGCAGCGTCTCGCCCGTCCCGACGAGTACGCTCGCCTGGTGACCATGATCGTCGAGCACGACTACCTCAACGGTGAGGTCTTCCGGATGGACGGCGCGCTGCGGATGGCCCCCCGATGAGCGAGCGTCAGCGAGTGAACCAACGGCACGTCATCGCGCCGCCGACGTATTCTCGGCGCTTCTTCACGGTGGTGGCGCGATGACCGTGAGGCTGGACGTCGCCGGTGGCGTGGCGCACCTGGCCTTCGATCGTCCCGAGGCCTCCAATGCGCTCGACATGGCTGCTGGTGAGGCCTTCGAGGAGGCGCTCCTGCAGGTCCGCGACGACGACGCGGCTCGCGTGCTGCTCCTGAGCGGCAACGGGCGGATGTTCAGCAGCGGGGGTGACCTCGCGGCGATGGCCGATGCGCAGGACCGGCCCTCCTTCGTCCAGGCGCTCGCCGACCAGGCACACCGGGGTGTCCGGATCCTCGACGGGCTCCAGAAGCCGGTCGTGGTCGCCGTGCAGGGTGCGGCCGCTGGGATCGGTCTGTCGTTCGTCCTGGCGTCCGACCTCGTGGTCGCGGCCCGGTCGGCACGGTTCGTCACCGCCTACACGTCGGTCGGTCTGACACCGGACGGCGGTCAGTCGTGGCTGCTGCCGAGGACCGTCGGGCTCCAGAGGGCCCTGGAGCTGACGCTCACGCCGCGCCGCCTGACGGCCGAGGAGGCGCAGCAGTGGGGCATCGTCACCCGGGTCGTGGACGACGAGGCTCACCTTGAGCAGGCGCGCGCGCTGGCCGAGCAGCTGGCCGCCGGTCCGGCCGAGGCGTTCGGCCGGGCACGAAGGCTGCTGCGTTCCGGGTGGGAGCGTTCCTTCGACGACCAGCTCGACGTGGAGGCCCGCAGCATCGCGGAGTCCGCCGGAACCGAGGAGTCGCGAGCCCTCATCGAGGGTTTCCTCTCCCGGTGAGAAGAGCCGCCGTCGGTACGACGGCGGGGTCGGCCGGTCAGCTCCGCAGACCGGCGGTGATGAGCTGGGCGGTGGCGCGGTACGCCTCGGCATCGCCCAGCCCCGCCGCCTCCTTGATCTGCCCGCGGTGGATGGCCTCCATGACCAGTCCGACGACGGTGCCGACGAAGTCTGGGTCCACGGACTCCGCTCCGGCCTCCCGCAGCAGCTCACGCACGCGCTCGGCGGCGAGCTCGGTGTTGCGCCGGTACACCTCCCCGGCGGGCGGATGGGCATCGAGGTCGGCGAAGAAGTCCGGCGAGGCGGCAGCCAGCGCGGTGGCGATCGCCTCGAGGTAGACGCCGATGCGGGCCGTGGGGTCGGACTCCTCGGACAGTCGTTCCTCCACGCGGTCCGTGGCACGCCGGAAGAACGCCCTCACCGCGGCCACGACGATCTGCTCCTTGCTGCCGGCGACGACGTAGAGCGTCGACTTGGAGCATCCCAGCCGACGCGCGAGGTCCTCGATGCTCAGGTGTCGAAAGCCCTCGGCGAGGTAGATCTCCAGCAGGGCGTCCAGCATCTCGTCGCGGCGACGTTCCGGTGCGCGCGCTGTTGCTCGGGTTGCTCCGTCGCGGTGACGCCCCTTCTGCGACGGCTCCATAGGACAGAGCGTACCGACGTCCCGCAGGTCCGGGAGATCCTCACCGCAGCGCGGCATCCACCGCGGCCTCGGCGTGCAGACGCGTGGTGGGGAACACCGGGACGGGACTGCTGGTCTGGTCGATGAGCAGCTCGATCTCGGTGCAGCCGAGGATCACGCCCTCGGCGCCGGAGGCAACCAGGCGCTGGATCACTCCGGCGTACGCGCGACGTGACTCCTCGCGTACTCGGCCCAGCACCAGCTCGTCGTAGATGACGTGATGGATGAGTGCGCGGTCGTCGGGGCCGGGCACCAGGACGTCCAGTCCGCGGCGGCCGAGGCGGTCACGCAGGAAGGGCTGCTCCATCGTGAAGGCCGTCCCGAGCAGTGCGACGCGGTCCACCCGGGCGTCCAGGACGGCCGTCGCGGTGACGTCCGCCAGGTGGAGCAGCGGGATGTCGACCGCCTGCTCGATGGCGTCGGCGACCTTGTGCATCGTGTTGGTGCAGAGCACGATCAGGTCCGCACCGGCACGCTGCAGCCCGCGGGCCTCGTCGGCGAGCAGCCGGCCGGCATCCTCCCACCGCCCCTCGACCTGCATGCGCTCCACGTCGGCGAAGTCGACCGAGGCCAGGAGGCAGCGTGCGGAGTGCAGGCCGCCGAGCTGCTCGCGCACGGTGCGATTGATGATCTCGTAGTACAGCGCAGAGCTCTCCCAGCTCATGCCCCCGAGCAGTCCGATGCGCTTCACGGGGGATCCAGGTCGGTGATCCGCTCCGGGTGCGCATAGACGTTGAACGTCGTGCCGCGGGAGAAGCCCACGAGGGTGATGCCGGAGCGCTCGGCGAGATCGGCGGCAAGCGACGACGGAGCGCTCACGGCCGCCAGGGCGGGGATGCCGGCCATCGCAGCCTTCTGCACCAGCTCGAAGGAGGCTCGCCCCGAGACCTGGAGCACGGTGCCGGTCAGGGGGAGACGGTTCTCGCGCCAGGCCCAGCCGACCACCTTGTCCACGGCGTTGTGACGGCCGACGTCCTCACGAACACACAGGGCCCGGCCGTCGGGCATGAACAGGCCGGCCGCGTGCACGCCGCCGGTGGAGTCGAAGATCGCCTGCTCGTCGCGCAGCCTGTCCGGCAGGGCACTGATCACCTCGGAGGGGACCTGCAGGTCGTTGTCGGTGACGTCGAAGCGCGACGTGGTGGCGACGGCGTCGATGGATGCCAGGCCGCACACTCCGCAGGAGCTGGACGTGTACACGTGGCGCTCGCGCACGGCGGCGACGACGGCGCCGGAGGTGGGGACGGTGACATCGATGATGTTGTAGGTGTTCTCCTGCTCGCCGGCGCAGTAGCGCATGGCGTGCAGGTCCTCAGGAGCGGCGGCGATGCCCTCGGAGACGCAGAACCCGGCCACGAGGTCGAAGTCGTCGCCGGGGGTGCGCATCGTGATGGCGAACTGGGAGCCGTTGACGCGGATCTCCAGCGGCTCCTCGGTGGCCAGCGAGTCGTGCCTCGGTGCGGAGGTGCCGTCGGTGACACGGGTCAGGCGACGGCGCTGGACCGGCTTGGTCACGAGTCTCGCTCGGCGAGCGCCTGGGCTGTGGAGTGTGCCCGTTGTACGGCTTGCTCGCCGCCTCCGGCGAGGCCGGCGGCGTAGCCGACGAGGAAGGTCGTCAGTGGCGCGGCCGGTCGCACCACCTGATGGGCGGCGGTGGCGGCGAGGTCGAGGATCGCGGCCGGGTCGGCCGGTGCGGCGACGCCGAGCTCGGCGCACAGCTGCTTCCACCAGTCCTCGATCTGTGGCTCGTCACGCTCTGCTGCCATCAGGGCCTCCTCAGGTCGTCGGGGGTGTCGACGTCCCACGTCGCACCGGTCGGTGCTGGCGCCGGTTCCCACTCTAGGTGGCTGAACAGGTGCCGCAACGAGGCGCCGTGAGCCTCGCCGATCGCTCGGAGTGCGTCACGCAGGGCGGGGCGGCGCACGAGGCTGGAGGTCCATTGGGCCTGCCCGTCGGCATCGACGATGACGCGGGCGTCGCTGGGTGTCGTGGTCTGCAGCGCCGCGACGAGGTCGGCGGCTCGTGGCAGGTCGGCCGCGAGCAGCAGCACGTCGGCGTCGTCGTCGGGGAGGGCGGCGAGTCCGGCGGCGAGTGCGACAACGGGTCCACCGAACGGTGGTTCCTCTCGACACCAGCGGACTGGCCGGGGCAGCAGGGTGTCGCGGCGGGGGCCGACAACGGCGACGTGTCGCGCCTGACTGACAGCTTCGACGGCCGTGGCGAGCAGGGTGCTGCCCTCGACCTCGGCGAGGACCTTGTCGTCCCCGAACCTCTTGGCCCGCCCGCCGGCCAGGATGACCGCGTCATGCGGCGTCGCTGTCATGGATCCAGACTAGGCAGGTTCGGTAGGACACGACCGCCTGCGGGCAGAGCTCTCCCGATGGTTACTGGAATCGTCGGTGTCGGCGGGGTCTGCGTCTGGGGTCGAGGGATGCGGGTGGCACGAGTTCGGGGATGCCGTCGGTGGTGAAGTGGATGTCCCAGCCGTCGGTGTGGAGGATGCGGTGGTGGTGGGGGCAGAGCAGGACCCCGTCCTTCAAATCGGTGCGGCCGCCGGCCGCCCAGGACTCGCCACCGTGGTGGACGACGCACCAGCCCGGTGGCCTGTCGCATCCAGGGAAGACGCAACCCCTCTGAGCGATCTCCAACGCCCGACGCTGATGCAACGAGTACAACCGCTTGTCCCTGCCGAGGTCCAACGGGAGTGAATCGCCACCGAAGACCGCCGGCAGGATCCGGTGCTCACAGGCCATCCGCCTGGCCTGACCGGCCGACAGGGTCTCACCGGTGGACAACACCGCGACCTTGAGCTGGTCGAGCAGGGCTTGGTGGTCGATGTTGATGGTCATGATCGGACCAACGTTGTTGGTCTCCGGCAACCGGTCGAGTGGCAGCAGCTCACACAGGTGGGCGAAGGCCCAGCCCTGACGACGCGTGTAGGACGGCCGCTCGTCCAACAGCACTTCACCAGTCGCCCGTGAGGCTTGTCCTGGTGCGGTGATCTCGATCTGCGGAGCACACAAGCCATCCAGGACAACTCTCAGGTGGGCGGCTTGGGCTTCAGGAATCGCGAACCCACCTTTGACGGTGCCGTCGACGGGCTGGCTCATCCAGAACTCCGCCCGCCCCCAGGCACGGCGTTCGCGTTCTTCGACGATGGTGTTCTCCGCAGCATCGATGGCTTCGGGTTGGATGAAGGAGCCGACCACACGGTCGGCTTGGCGTTGGAACTGACGCAGATCCATGTGCGGGGCATCGTCGACCAGCTGTGTCTCACACGCCTCCCGAGCATTTTTGGGCGTCTCTTCGGGGAGGAGGTCCAGGGCCTTCTCAATCACCCGTGCCTGCTTGGCACTCAACCGGCCTTGGGCCATGGCTTCATGGGACTGGGGTGTCTGCTCGATCTTCTTGGCCCGCCGGACCGTGCCACACGCACCACGACGATCGCCACCGAAGTCGTTCGACAACATCGACGCCGTCGACGTCGCCCCCTGACGGCGTGCCTCACCCGAGGACTCGACCGCCGCCACGGCGGCCAGCTTGTAGGCCGTCACCCTCGCCTCCAGACGAGACAGCGAGGTCGCCGCTTCACGCTGCTGCGCCCCACTCAACGCAGCAAACTCAGACGTGGCCACCGATCCCAACAGCTCGTGCACCCGCGCGAGCACACCAACCACATCAGTGGTGGGCTCCAGCACCGGTGCCGCCATCAGAACACATCCCCTCGATCAAAGGATCCCTTGAATCGCTGTTGTGTCGTGCTTATCCGCTTGAGTGCAGTAACCTGATTTCGTGTCCGCGCAGTGGCCAGTGGGAGGCGTCGACTACCCCCGCACGTATCAGGAGTTCGGGTCCTGGTTCGGCAATGATGCGGACTGCCGTGAGTATCTGGCCACTCTGCGGTGGCCGACGGGGTTTGAGTGCCCGCGGTGTGGTCACGAGCAGTGCTGGATCACCGGTCGCGGACTGCGGATGTGCCGCGCGTGCGCGGTGAAGACCTCGGTCACTGCCGGCACGATCTTCCACCGCTCCCACACGCCGTTGTCGACCTGGTTCGCCGCGATCTGGATGATCACCTCGCAGAAGAACGGTGTCTCGGCGCAGGGTTTGCAGGATGCTCTGGGGTTCGGCTCCTATGAGACTGCCTGGGCCTGGCTGCACAAGCTGCGACGCGCGATGGTCAGGCCTGGGCGTGACTTGCTGGGAGGCACGGATCGCCAGGGGCGACCAGTCGGCGTCGAGCTGGATCAGAGCTTCCTCGGCGGCAGAACTCCCTGGAAACCAGGCAGCGGCAGCGCCAAGGTGCCCATCACGATCGCCGTCGAACGCACCGCGGCGGGTCGTCTAGGTAGGGCTCGCCTCGAGGTCGCCAGCCGACCCGGGAGCAAGGACATGGTCGATTTCGCGCGCGAGGTGATCACCCCAGGCACGATGATCCACACCGACGGAGCCGCTGCTTTCCTCAGCCTTCCCAGGCTGGGATACGGACACCAGGTGAGCCCGAGCACTCAGAACAGTCTTCGCGTTGAGAACATCGACGCGGTCACTCCCGGACCCCACCTCGTCTCCTCGCTGCTGAAGCGATGGACAGCCGGCACCCTGCATCACAACCTCAGTCGCCGACATCTGCCCTACTACCTCGATGAGTTCACGTTCCGCTTCAATCGGCGCAACTCCAGAGCCCGCGGCATGCTCTTCTACCGACTCCTGCAGCAGGCCGTCGAGACCGATCCCCACCCCCTGAAAGACCTCACGGGAGGCTGAGAATCATCTACTGCACTCAAGCGGATAAGCACGTGTTGTGTTCCAATGCTAGACGACCCCACCGACACCCACCAGAGAGGACTGGGAGCCTGTGGAGAACCGCTTCGTCAAGCGTCTTCGTCGTCGAGCGGTGGCCGCCAGCAGAACGTCAACATGCCCACTGACCCGAGAATGCCGGCGCCGAGGGCTCCGATGCCTACCGCCCAGCCGCTGAGGTCGATGTCGAGGACGGCGTCGAGCGACCAGGACCCGGCGCCGAGCATGGCCAGCGTGGTGAGCGCAGTGGTGAGGACGAGGACGTACTCATAGCCGTCCCTGAAGATGAAGAACCCGTTGGCGCGGTGCACCGTCGCATAGGCCGTGACCATCACTCCGATCCCTGCGGCCGCAGCCACGGGGACGAGCAGACCCGCGAGGATCGCGACACCGGCGCCGATCTCCAGGTAGGCAGAGATGGCCGCGTGCAGGCGGGCAGGTCGCAGTCCGATGCTCTCGAACCATCGCGTGGTGCCGTCGAGGCCCCCCGGGCCGAAACCGTGGTTCCAGCCGTGGGCGACGAACACGCCACCCACGACGATGCGCAACACGAGCTGGGCAAGGTCGAGGTCCATGGGTCCATCATGGTGCATGGACTCCGTGGTGCTCAGACCTGTGACTCGCGATGACTTCGAGCTGCTGGCCACGTGGCTGGCTGCCCCTCACGTGTGGCGGTGGTGGCACCAGGAGTTCAGTCCCGAGGCGCTCGAGCGCGACTTCGGCCCGGGCCTGCGCGGAGAGGAACCGGGTGAGAACCTCATCGCCGAGATCGACGGCCGCCCCGTCGCGCACCTGCAACGCTCGCTCTGGTCGGACTATCCCGACGAGCTGGCGGAGATCTCGCCGTGGGTCGACGTGCCTGAAGGTGCGGCGACGATCGACTACCTCGTCGGTGAAGGAGTGGGACTGGGTATCGGGCCGCAGGTGCTCACCGCGCTCGTGGCGGACACGTGGGAGCGCCATGTGGACTGCCCAGCGATCATCGTGCCGATCGCTGCCGGCAACCGACCGTCCTGGCGGGCACTGGAGAAGGTCGGCTTCACGCGCATCGGCACGGCGCAGCTGAAGCCCGACAACCCGATTGATCCACCGGACCATGTCGTCATGGCCCTCGAACGCGGCATGCTGTCGACATGAGAGCCGTCGTCTGCCATCACCATGAGCTGGAGGTCACCGACCTTCCTGATCCGGAACCTGCTGAGGGTCAGGTGTTGATCAGGGTGCTTCGGGCCGGCATCTGCGGCTCGGACCTGCATGCCCGGGTCCACGCCGACGCGACGGCCGAGATCGCCTCCGAGGTGGGATACGAGCACTTCATGCGCTCCGACGTCCCGGTGGTGCTGGGTCACGAGTTCGTCGGCGAGGTGGTCGCCTACGGCCCGGGGACGAGACGACGCTGGGAACCGGGCACCCGCGTCGTCTCGCTGCCACTGCTGCGCCAGCCCGGCGGTCTGCACATGACGGGGCTGTCGCCCGAGGCGTCCGGGGCCTATGCGGAGCTGGTGGCGGTCTCGGAGGCGGTGACGTTCGAGGTGCCGGCCTCGGCGCACGACGAGCACGCCGCGTTGACCGAACCGCTGGCAGTCGCATGGCACGCGGTGCGCAAGGGCGACGTCAAGGACACGGCGGTGGTCGTGGGGTGCGGCCCGATCGGGCTCGCGGTCATCTTGATGCTCAAGGCATCCGGGGTGCGGACGGTCGTCGCGAGCGACCTCTCCGCCGGGCGCCGTGCGCTGGCAGCGCGGTGTGGCGCCGACGTCGTCGTGGACCCGACGACGGAGTCTCCGTGGGACCGGTTCGCCGACGACGAGCGGTACCTGACCACCGCCGAGGACTTCATGAACCTGGGCATGAGCACGATGGAGAAGCTGCGCGCGGTGCCGTTCCTCCCGTGGTCGCGGGTCTTCCAGGCGGCCGAGAAGCTGGGTGCGGTCCCGCGTGGGCCGGTGGTCTTTGAGTGCGTCGGCGTGCCGGGCATCCTGGAGCAGATCATCAGCGAGGCGCCGCTGATGACCCGCTTCGTCGTGGTGGGTGTGTGCATGGAGCCCGACACCTTCCGGCCGGCGATGGCGATCAACAAGGAGGCAGAGCTGCGCTTCGCCTTCTGCTACGACCCGGCCGAGTTCCACACTGTCTTGCAGATGGTGGCCAAGGGCAGGGTGGACCCGTCGCCCCTGGTCACCGACACCGTGGGCCTGGCCGGCGTGGCCGATGCCTTCGAGCAGCTCGCCGACCCCGAGCGACACGCCAAGATCCTCATCGACCCGTCGCTCTGAGTCTTCGGCGCTCACTGGTTGTCGCCCTCCCCCGTGGAGGGTTTGTAGTCGCCGGACCAGACTCGGCCGGTCGTGCGCCGAGTCCCCGAACTCGTTAGCCAGAGAGGCGATGGTCCAGCGACCCGTCACGGGGGCATTCCTACGTGAGGCACGGTCAGCGTTTCGCGGGCAGTTTCCGTGAGGCTTGTCGGACTATTGCGTAAATAAGGCATCAGTTATGTAATAAGGCATGATTGAGCTCTCTCCTGTCATGGTGGTCACCGGCGGTGGGCGCGGAATCGGCCGCCAGGTCGCCTTGAACGCGGCGGCCGAGTCCTTCCGAGTCGTCGTTGCTGATGTGGACCAGGTCGCGGCTCGCGCCGTCGAGGACGAGATCCGTGCAGCAGGCGGTTCAGCCCGCACGATTGCGGTTGACATGCGGGAGGTGGAATCGGTGCGCGGCGTGGTCGATGACGTGATGGCGAGGGATGGTCGGCTCGACGTTCTCGTGAACAACGCGGCCATGACTCGCGGCATCGACTTCTTCGACGTGGAGGTCGATGATTGGGACGCCTTCTTCGAGGTGAATGCCAGGGGAGCCTTCTTCGCCATGCAGTTTGCTGCTCGTCACATGACCGCGGCGGGGCGCGGGTCGATCGTCAACGTGGCGAGCATTGCCGGCAAGGGGTGGCCGGGCACGTCGAACATCGCCTACGCCGGCACCAAGGGCGCACTTGTGGCAATGACGCGGGTCGCTGCCGCGCGACTAGGGGCGGACGGCGTCCGCGTGAACGCCGTCTGTCCCGGCGTGACGGAGACCGCTCTGATGCGCGATCTGCTCGAGTCGCGCGCTCGCGACGGTCGCGGCTCCGTCGAGCACCAGAGGTCGGCCATGGCTGGCCTGGCGAGCCTGACGCGCATCACGCAGCCCGACGATGTCGCCGAGGCCGTGCTCTTCCTAGCCACCGATCGCTCCGCGGGCATCACAGGTCAATCGCTGAACGTGGACAGCGGCATCATGTGGGATTGATTATGTAATTACGTAATCGACTATGGTATTGCGTATTCTCACAACCGATGTCATAGTGACTGGTGCCACACGAAACGAGGTCACATGAAGGTCTACGAGCAGGTGTCCGCTCTGTTGCACGCTCATGGCGTTGACACGATGTTCGGCCTCATGGGTGACGCCAACATGTACGTCTCCACGACCTTCGAGAACAGTGGAGGGCGCTTCGTGCGTGTCGCGCACGAAGCAGGAGCCATCGCCATGGGTGACGGATATGCGCGCCTCGGTCGTCGATCGGCGGTAGCGACTGTCACCCACGGGCCAGGCTTCACGAACGCCATCACTCCCATGGTCGAAGCGATGAGATCGGGCACCCCGCTGCTGTGTCTGACCGGCGACACGCCAGCCGAGGCCACGCATCCGCAGCGTCTGGACATCGAGGGTGTGTGTGCCTCGCTGGGCATCACCCACGAACGGGTCCACAGCCCAGACAGTGTGGCGCGCGACGTCAACCGAGCCTGGCGCCGCCTGGACGAGGGACCGGTGGTGCTGAACGTCCCGCTCAGCCTCTGCTTGCGTGAGGCGATCGAGGGCGGCGCCGCCGGCGTCGTGCGGCGAGCTCCTGCAGGCGATGACGGTGCAAAGGTCGCCGAAGCGATTGACGAGGCGCTGGGAATCGTCGCTAGCGCAGCGCGCCCGGCGATCGTCGCCGGTCAGGGCGCCACCACGACTCAAGCGGAGGCGGCTATCGCCGAGCTCGCCGATCTTCTCGGAGCGCCACTGTTCACCACGGCGCTCGGCCGCGGCTTGTTCGCCGATCACGACCGGCTGCTGGGAATCATGGGGAGCCTGTCCAACGAGCTTGCCGTGTCGATGATCTCCGACAGCGACTGCATCATCGCCTTCGGGGCGAGCCTCAACAAGTACACGACGATGGGCGGCGAGCTGGTCTCCGACGTCCGTCTCGTGCAGGTCGACAACGACGTGACGAAGCTCGGATGGTTGGTGGAACCGGACGAGCGGATCCTGGGGGACGCCGCGCTCGTGGCGCGCGCCATGGCCGAACAGCTGCGTGAGGCCGGCCAGTCACCCCGGACGTCATGGGACCGGCGTGCGCGCGAGGTCGCTGCCGCCGTCCGCGCGTGGCGTCCGAGCGACGACCGTTCCGGGTCCGCGACGGTCGACGTCCGGGTCGCGAGCCAGAAGCTCAACGAGGTGCTCGAGCCGGGCTCAGTCATCGTCAGCGACGTGGGCCGGTTCGTGGCGGGGGTCTGGCCGTACCTGGACCGGCACGGACCTGGCGACTTCGCCGCGCTGACCGGGTTCGCCTCGATCGGCCTCGGGCTGGCGGCAGGAATCGGTGCAGCGATCGCGCGTCCACAGGAGCCCGTGGTCGTCCTCGCCGGCGACGGAGGCTTCATGATGCACGCCGGCGAGTTGAGCACCGCCGTGCGGGAGAGGCTGCCCATCGTCGTCATCGTCTTCAACGACGGCGCCTACGGAGCCGAGTACCACAAGCTCGTCGCGCAGGGACTCAGTCCGACCGCCGCGTACAACCAATGGCCGGATCTGTGCGACATGGCGCGTGGCTTGGGTGCCCAGGCGATGTCGATCCGTTCGGAGGCCGACGTGACCAAGCTTGGCGAGGTCATGGCGACCCTGGAGGGGCCGATCGTCGTCGATGTCCGGATCGACCCGACCCACCACATCGAGTTCTGAGGAGTGGAATCGTGTCAGAGCCGCTGACCGTGCATCGCCGACAGCATCAGGAGGTCTGGACGATCGATCTCCCCGCCGTGGGCAACGCGATATCGGGTACCCCGTTCATCGAGTCTCTGGAGCAGGCGGTCTGCCGTGCCAATGCCGACATGACCTTGAGAGCCGTCGTGCTCACGGGCGCGGGGTCGATCTTCTCCTCAGGAGGGAACCTGGCGGAGATCCTGGAGGGCAAGGGTCACGATGGTCAGGCTTCCTTGGAGCAGCGACAGGCCTTCGAGAGTGGTATCCAACGGATCCCGCGCGCCATGATCCGCTGCGAGGTCCCGATCATCGCTGCCGTCAACGGTCCTGCCATCGGGGCAGGATGCGACCTCGCCATGATGTGCGATCTTCGCATCGCCTCGACCAAGGCCTCCTTCGCGGAGAGCTTCGTCCAGCTCGGACTCATTCCGGGCGACGGTGGCACCTGGTTCCTGCCGCGCGCCATCGGTGAGCTCCGGGCTGCAGAGATGACGCTCACAGGGGATCGCATCGATGCCCGGCGAGCCCTCGAGTGGGGGATGGTGTCCACGGTCGTGCCGCCCGACGAGCTCATGGTTGAGGCCCAGAATATGGCCGACCGGGTGTCGAAGAACCCGACCCACGCGCTGCGCATGGCGAAACGGCTCCTGCAGGAGTCACGGACCAGCTCGCTGGACTCCTCCTTGCGCCTGGCCGCCGCGATGCAGGCGCTCGTGAACGGCGACCCCGAGCATCACCGTCGCCTGGATCTCTGGCGGGCGAAGCATGGCTGATCGAACGACAAACCCAGGCGGAACAGGAGAACAGCGGATGGCACAGCAGGGCGCGCTGCGAGGAATCACGGTTCTCGACCTCACGACGGTCATTATGGGCCCGTATGCCACCGCCATGTTGGGTGACATGGGTGCGGAGGTGATCAAGGTCGAGGCGCACGACGGGGATCTCTCCCGGAAGCTCGGCCCGCGGCGTCATGAGAACATGACTGCGCTCTCGATGAACCTGCAGCGCAACAAGCACAGCATCGCTCTCGACCTCAAGTCCGGGGGCTCGCGCGACGTGCTCGAGAGGTTGGTCCGTAGCTGCGACGTCGTTGTGACCAACCTGCGACCGCGGTCGCGTGAGCCGCTCGGCCTCACGTACGAGAACCTCCGCGAGCTGCGGCCCGACGTGATCCTCTGCTCGGCCCAGGCCTATGCCGAGAGCAGCGCTCGTCGGGACTACCCGGCGTATGACGACATGGTGCAGGCCGCCTCGGGGGCTGCTTCCCTGGCCCAGCACATCGACGGTGAGGCGCGATACGCGCCCTCGGTCATCGCCGACAAGGTGAGTGGACTCCACATGGTCATCGGGATCATGGCCGCGCTCGTGCACCGGTCCACGACCGGAGAAGGTCAGCACGTGGAGATCCCCATGGTCGACACGATGATCAACTTCAACCTCGTCGAGCACTTCGGGGGGCACACCTTCGAACCGGCTGAGGGGCCGTTCGGCTGGTCACGCATCCTGGTGCCGGAACGAGCCCCCTACCGCACGGCTGACGGGTTCGTGTGCCTGCTGCCGTACTCGGACGCGAACTGGCGGGACTTCTTCGAGATCGCAGGGCTGAACGATCTCGCCACCGATCCACGGTTCGACAGTCTCGGCGTTCGGCACCAGAACATGGGAGACCTCCTAGCGCTGGTTCACGAAGCCACTCCTCGACACACGACGCAGGAATGGCTGGCGATGTGCCACGCGCGCAATATTCCGGCATCGGCGCTGTTGGACCTTCGCGACATCGCCGAGGATCCGTACGCGCGCGAGCAGTCGCTCGTCACTCTCGAGGAACATCCGACGGAAGGCATGTACTACGCGACGCTCAGTCCTTTCCGGTTGAACGTCACGCCGGTGACCCTGCGCAAGCACGCTCCCGGGATCGGCGGGGACACCGTCGACATCCTGGCCTGGTTGGGCTACTCCGAGGCCGAGATCGACAAGATGGTCGACGACCAGGTCGTCGCCACGGGACGAACCACCGAGACCCTGGCTTCCGGGACACCCCTATGAGGACGGCGCTGTCGCTGGACGCCGGTCGATCCGGCAGCGACCTCCGAGAGCTGCGGCAGACGGTGAGGTCGTTCCTCAATGCCGAGCTCGACCGGGGTGCGTTCGTGCCCACCGTGGATTCCTGGCTGACCGGGTGGTCGGTCGAGTTCAGCAAGTCGCTGGCGTCACGGGGGTGGCTGGGCATGACGATTCCCAAGGAGTATGGCGGTCACGGCATGTCGTTCCTGGAGCGATTCGTCGTAACCGAGGAGCTGTTGTCCTTCGGCGCGCCGGTGGCGGCCCACTGGGTGGCCGACCGGCAGGCCGCGCCGACCATCCTGAGGTTCGGGACCTTTGAGCAGAAGCAGCGACTGCTTCCAGCCATCGCCCGAGCGGAAGCCTTCTTCGCCATCGGCATGTCCGAGCCGGACTCCGGCTCCGACCTCGCGAGTGTGCGCACCCGGGCTCGCCGCGTCGACGGCGGCTGGTCGGTGACGGGCACCAAGGTCTGGACGTCCGGGGCTCATGCCGCCGACCTCGTGGTCGTCCTTGTGAGGACCAGCGGGCAGCACGGCGACCGGCACTCAGGGCTGTCGCAGCTCATCGTCGATCTGCGCTCACCCGGCGTCGACATCCGCCCCATCACGTCGATGACCGGCGAGCATCACTTCAACGAGGTGGTCCTCGACAGCGTTTTGGTGCCCGACGGCGACGTGCTCGGGCAGGAGGGCGACGGATGGGCTCAGGTGACGTCCGAGCTCGGATTCGAGCGCAGTGGGCCGGAGAGGTTCCTCTCCGTGGCGCCTTTGGTCTCGGAAGTGCTGCAAGCGATCAAGCAGGACCTCGTGGAGTCCACTCCCGAGATCGGCCGGATGCTGGCGCGTTTCCACGCGCTGCACCAGATGTCCTTCGCTGTGGCATTGGCACTAGAGGGGCACCAGGAGGCCGATACCGCGGCTGCGGCTGTCAAGATGCTTGGCACCATGACCGAGGGAGACTTCGTCGAGTCCGTGGATCTGCTGACGGCGCCGGTGCGTGACGGCAGGCCGCTGGGGGCACTCGTCGACGCCGCCGTCGCTCAACGTCCGGGGTTCACCCTGAGGGGTGGGACGAACGAAGTCTTGAGAGGCGTCGTTGCTCGGGGACTGGGGTTGCGATGAACGTCGAGACAGGGTCGCTGGCCCCTTCGCTCGCGGTCGATCCCGATGTGCGTGAGCTGATCCGAGACGTGCTCGCCGAGCACGAGTGCGTGGGGCGCCTCGTCGACCCCTCAGGATCCATCGCGACGGAGCGGGGCCTGTACCACCAGCTGCACGATCTGGGCCTGGCGAGGATGGCCGCGCCTCTGGATCGCGGCGGGAGCTCCGCGGGCTGGGTCAACACGGCCGAGCTGGTGACGGCGCTCGGCCGGCGCGGATGCTGGATGCCGATCGGCGAGAGTGATCTCGTCGCCGACTGGTTGGCTGACCGAGCCGGTTTGCCGGCCGCCGACGGACTGCAGACCTGCCTGGACCTCGAGGCGTCCACGGGCACTGGTGTGCCAGTCCATCCGCTGGCGGGACTCGTGCTCCTCATGTCCTCCGCAGGAGCCGAGGGCGCCGTTGCGCAGGTTGCTCGCGCTGGGCTCGACACCGTGCTCGCGTCGAGCAGCAGGATGGAACACCTCCGCTGGCATCCGGTAGGTCACGACGTGCTCCGTCTGGCCAAGCTGCGTATGGCTCTGATCAGAGGTTTACAGGTGGTCGGTGCCATGCAGGCGGCCCTCGCGACCACGATCACGCACGTGAAGGAGCGAGAGCAGTTCGGCCGTCCGGTCGCGGCGTTCCAGGCCATCCAGCACCTCGTCGCGGAGATGGCCGCGGAGACCTCACTCGCCGCGGTGGCCGTCGACGCCGCCGTCCTGGAGATGGCTACGAACGGTGACGACGTCGACCGTCTGACATCGGCGGTGGCCGTCGCACGCTCGACGGTCGGACACGCGGCAGGCAAGGTGGCGCGCGGTGCCCACCAGGCTGTCGGCGCGATCGGAACGACGGATGAGCACTCCCTCCATCGGTTCACCACGGCCATGCTGGCCTGGAGATCCGATGGCGGCGACACGCGGTCCTGGGACCGCGTCGTCCTTGATCAGGCACTGGCCGGTCGACCGCTGAGCGATCTGGAGCTCGGTGCTGAGTTTCGACAAACCAAAACAACAGGAGGATCGTCATGAGTGAGTCACGCACACGCGCTATCCCGGAGGGGATGGTCGCCCGCGCCATAGCCGTCGAAGACGGAACGGAGATGCCTGGTCGACGCGAGTTCGCGCAATACTTCGACCTCGGCGTCGAGGAGGCCAGTCACGGACTGGTCAGTTCTCAGGTCACCCGGCTGCGCAACGGCATGGCCGAGGAGACCGGCTGGCACTACCACGACTGCGACTTCCAGTGGCTCTACGTCGTGAAGGGATGGCTCGAGCTGCAGTTCGAGAACGGCGAGACCAAGCGCGTCCACGAGGACGGCATCTGCTTCATCCCGGGCGGCTACCGGCACAACGAGACGGCGACCTCCGATGACCTCGAGTTCGTCGAGATCTTCATGCCGCCCAACCCCGACACCGTTCCGGTCGACTCCCCGTTGTGAGTGTCGACCAGGAGCAGCCGGTCGCACTCGTCACCGGCGGCAGTCGTGGCATCGGGCTCGCTATCGCGACCGCACTCGGTCGTGCCGGGTACGCCATCGTCATCGGTGACGTGCTCGCCGATGAAGGGGCGAGTGCCGTCCAGGACCTGACCGATACCGGCCTGACGGCGAGCTTCGTCGACCTGGACGTGAGATCCTGTGAGTCCGTCGGATCCGCCATCGCTGGCCTGAGCGCCGAGCACGGTCGCCTTGACCTCGCGGTCAACAATGCCGGCGTGCGGGGCGTCGGGGAGGTCGCGGAGTTCAGTGAGGAGGACTGGGTCCGGGTCGTTGACGTCAACCTCACCGGCGTCTTCCGCTGCATGAGTCAGCAGATCCCGATGCTGATCGAGACCGGTGGCTCGATCGTCAACATGGCCTCGATGTGGGGACTGGCCGGCTGGCCCGGTCGATCGGCGTACGTGGCATCGAAGCACGGCGTCGTCGGACTCACCCGCTCGGCCGCACGTGAGTATGGATCCCGAGGGGTCCGCGTCAATGCCGTGGCTCCGGGGCCGATCGAGACGGAGGCGGCATTGGGTACCGTCGGCGGTCCATCGCAGGAGCTATCCGCCATCACCAGTCGCATCGCGCTCGAACGGCTCGGTCAGCCTGACGACATCGCAGGCGCCGTGCTGTGGCTGGCGTCAGCGGCCTACGTCACGGGCGAGGTTGTGTCGGTCGACGGCGGCTGGGGTGCTTGAGGATGGACCTTCAGTACACGGCCGACGACACCGTTCTTGTCACGGGGGCATCGCGGGGGATCGGGGCCGCTCTGGTCAGAGGCCTCGTCGCCGAGGGGGTCGAGGACATCCATGTCGTGGGTAGGGATCGTGAGTCGTTGAGGGCACTCGGCGCAGAGATCCACACGACCTCGGACGTCCACCTCCACGAGCACGTCCTCGACCTTTCCGACGCCGCACAGCGTCGCGAGTTGTCCGGCCTGGTGGAACAGGTCGACGTGCTGGTCAACAACGCCGGCGCTATCCCCGCCGGCGCCCTGGAGGGGGCTGACCTGCCTCGCTGGCAGGCGTCGTGGGACCTCAAGGTGTGGGGCTACGTCGAACTGGCCAAGTTCGCGCTGTCCCAGATGTCCCGCCGTGGACACGGGGTGATCGTCAACATGATCGGCGCATCCGGCGAACGGCACGATGCGAGCTATCTGGCCGGTTCGATGGGGAACGCGGCGCTTATGGCGTTCACCCGGACGGTCGGCGCCCAGTCCCTCGACGAGGGCATCAGGGTGGTCGGCGTCAACCCTGGGCCGGTCGAGACCGAACGCCTCGCCCGCATCCTTCGTGAGCGCGCGGCGGATCGATGGGGCGACCCCGACCGATGGCGCGAGCTGACCGCCCACTACCCGGCCGGTCGGATCGCGACTGTCGAGGAGGTGGCGGACCTGGCGATCTTCCTGGCTTCCCGCCGAGCGTCCTACATCAGCGGCACGATCGTCACGCTCGACGGGGGGATGTCGTGGACGGGGTCGATTCTATGACGGTCCGGGCGACGCTGGATCCGCTCTTCGAGCCGCTGAGGATCCGTGACCACGTGATCCCCAATCGCCTGGTTAACACCCCGCATCAGACCAACCTCGCCGAGGGTGGCCTCGTCGGAGACCGTCAGATCGCGTACTACGAGGCGAAGGCGGCCGGCGGGGTGGGGATGATCGTCACCGGTGGGTGGGCGGCCTGGCGACGTACCTGGACGAGCCCGGCGGCCAACCTGGCGACGCATCCGGACGCCGCCACCGGCCAGCGGGCGCTGGCAGAAGCCGTCCACCGTCACGGAACTCTGCTGGTCGGGCAGCTCCACGACAGCGGACGCCAGGGCTCCTCGGCGTTGAGCAGGCAGCCCCTGCTGGCACCCAGCGCCATCGCCGATCCCGTTGTCCGCGAGGTGCCGAAGGAGATGGAAAAGTCCGAGATCCGAGACATGGTGCGCAGCCACGCCGAGGCCGCTTCACGTCTGTGCGAGGCCGGGTGGGACGGAGTCGAGGTCTTTGCAGCGCAGGGCTACGCCCTCGCGCAGTTCCTCTCGCCGCAGACCAATCGGCGGACCGATCGGTACGGCGGGGCGACAGTCGCGGAGAGGATGACGATTGTGCTGGAGATGGTGGACGCCGTCCGGCGGTCGATCGGATCCGGACCTCTCCTGGGGGTGAGGATCAACGGCCATGACATGGTAGCCGGAGGGCTCGAGGTCGACGACGCGCGGCAGGTGGCCGTGATGCTGACGGAGACCGGAGCGGTCGACTACCTCAGCGTCTCAGGGGGGAGCAACGAGAATCACCCTGGATGGATCCCGGAGATGGGGCGAGAGGTCGGTACGTTCCTCCCGTGGGCGGGCCGGATTCGCGCAGTGACCTCCTTACCCGTCCTCGTCACCTCTCGCATCGCCTCGCGGGAGGTGGCCGAGCAGGCTCTGACCGAGGGCCGGGCGGACCTGGTGGGCATGACGAGGGCACTGGTGGCGGACCCGGAGCTTCCTCGCAAGCTCCGATCACGAGACGACGGCGCGGTCCGTCCGTGCATCGCCTGCAACCAAGGTTGTCTCGGCAACATCTTCGCCGGAGCAGCGTTGACCTGCACCATCAACCCCGGGGCGGGCCGGGAGCTCGATCGACCGCGTCCTCCTGAGGTTTCGCGACGCGTGGTGATCCTCGGAGGCGGGCCGGCCGGTCTGCAGGCCGCGGTGCGGCTCGCCGAGCGTGGACACACGGTCACGGTGCACGAACGAGCTCAGGAGGTCGGGGGACAGCTCGCCCTGGCGAGCCGAGTCCGGTCGAGGGCGGAGATCGGCCGGATCGTGCCCTGGTTACGTGATCGGGCGGAGCTGCTCGGTGTCCGAGTCGAGCTCGAGAGCGACATGAGCGCCGCACGTCTGGCAGACGATCCGGCCGACGTGATCGTCCTGGCCACGGGATCGAGGCCGTCCACCGACGGTTTCACGAGTGCGATTCCCGGCGTCCGGCGCCTACCCGGCGTCGGTCTGCCCCACGTGGGGACGGTGCACGATGCGCTGGCCGCGGGCCTGGAGCTGCCACGGCGGGCGGTGGTCCTCGATGACGATCCCCATGGTCACGCGACCTCGATGGCTGAGCATCTGGGATCCCAAGGCGTCCACGTGGTGCTGGTGACGCGATCTCTGACGGCAGGATGGTGGGCGGGACCGGCCAACGCGCACCCGTTGCACGAGCGCCTGGCGCGAGCCGACGTCACAATCATGACGGCTACCTGGGCGACCAGGATCGGGGAGGAGCACGTCGACGTCCGCTCCGTCTACGGTGATTTCTGCTCGAGGATCCATGACGTGGACCGGGTTTACCTCGCCACGGGGAACGTCGCCGAGAACGCGATTCACGACGAACTGGTGGCATCAGGGGAGGGGCGTCCAGTCATCCGTCTGGGGGACTGTCGTGCCCCACGGCGACTGGACAACGCCATCTGGGACGGCTGGAACGTGTCGCTGGAGGAAGGTGGGCATCGATGACGGGAACGGTATGCGTCGCGGGACTTGGCGGCATCGGAGGAGCCATGGCGCGGCGTCTCGACGAGTGCGGCCATGCGGTCGTGGGCGTCGACCCTGCGCCGACGCGACGCGATGAGTGGCAACGAGAGACGGGGCGACCCGCCGTGGCCGACGTTTCCGCCGTTGAATGGTCGACGGTGCGCCAGTTGGTGGTCGTCGTTGGCACGCAGGAGCAGGCGGTCGGCCTGCTAAATACGGTGGCGGAGCTGGCAGCCGACGAGCTCGGTGTGGTGATCGTGTCCACCGTGCGAACGAGCTTCTGGACTCCGGTGCGGGAACGAGCCCCTCGACCCTGGCGCCTCTTGGAGGCCCCGGTGACGGGCGGGGAGGCGCGAGCCCGGTCGGGCGAGATCACCCTGTTCATGCACGGGCCCGCCGCCGAAGGCGACCGGGCGGTGCTCGACGACCTCTCGGGCCGGCTGATCGAATTCGACCGGTACGGCCAGCCGTCGCTGGCCAAGCTGCTGAACAACACGCTGGCGGCGACGAACGCGATGAACGTCGCCCGTGCGCTCGCACTCGCCGCCGAACGTGGGATAACGCCGGAGGTCCTCCTCTCGGCGCTGAACGAAGGTTCAGGACGCAGCATGATCTCCCAGCACCTGGGGGAGTTCTCCACGCATCAGTACGAGCTCCTCGAGAAGGACGTCGGTCTGCTCCACGCCGACGCCCCGGGCGCCGAGCTCGGTGAGTCGGTGACCGACCTTGCCCGTGTCGTGGAGGAAGCTCTCGGTGACCGCAGCGGGGCCGGCGGGTCCTTCTGAGCCGGTGACCGCTTCTCGGCGCGCTACGCTGCCTCGGGCGCCATGGGCGCGGAGTCTCGCCAGGGGACCGCCGCCGGCGTATCGGGTTGGCCAGGCTCTCGACCGTGACGAACCTAGACTTGGTTCCCGTCCCACCTGGCCTTGTGCCGGCGAAGGACGTCGACCAGGTCGTCGCGTCGAGCGGTGATGGTCTCGCTCGAGCCGACGACGCTGACGGTGGCCACGAGGCGCCCGTCCTCGTGCACCGCTGCCGAGACACCGTCGGCGATGTCGGAAATCTGCGGTCCTGCACACAGCCCGGTCTCCCTGATGTCACCGAGCGCGCGGAGGAAGCGTTCCACGAGCTCTTCGTCCTCGGGCGGTCTGCTGGAGAGGTAGGCCCAGAGATCCCGCTGGGGCATCCCGGACAACAGGACCCAGCCGCTGGAGGTCCGGATGAGGGATCGGCGCACGAGGTTCTTCGAAAGGTACTCGTAGCGGGCCTCACTCGTGCAGCTGTCGATGTAGAAGACGTCACTCCCCACCGCGATCGCCAACAGGGTCGTCAACCCCGTCTCGGCGCTGATGTTCTCGAGCTCGGTGGGGGTGACCCGGGTGACCATCCGCCGACCTACGATCAGATTGAGCAGGTAGGGCGCCGTGCCCAGGAAGTATCGTCGCTCGCGCTCCTCGAGGTAGCCCGTCGCGATCAGCCCGTTGACCAGACCTTGGATGGAGCTGACGGGAGCATCCAGGGTCCGAGCCAGGTCGGTGAGGGTCAGCCCCTCTGAGCTGCGGGCGACGCTCTCGAGGATGGCCGCGACGCGGTCGACCATGCGATGTCGCTTGCGGACGGCTGCTGCCGCAGGCGTTGTCGAGCCTTCGGGTGCGTCGGCGTTGGTGGAGGTCATGGAGCAAGCGTACCTGAGAGTACTCCGCAAATACGTATCTGCATCTTCTATTGCGTAATTCTTTAGAGTTCGGCATAGTGACCCAAGACACAGTGACACTCGGTTCGCATCGTGGGGTGGGTCGGACGAGGCGAGGCGCTGCCTCCCGGACAAAGGAACAAGATGACGCGAAACATGAGCTCCTCCAAACTGGCGCTGGCGGCCGTGGGGGTGGCATCGCTGATCCTCGCTGCTTGCGGCGGCGCGGCCGGCGGCGGTGATGACGACACCATCACCTTCGGGATCTCCGCTCCCATGTCCGGGGACGCGGCGGGGTGGGGCACCGCCTCGAAGTGGCTTGCTGAGAAGGCGGCCCAAGAGATCAACGACGCCGGCGGGATCGAGATCGATGGCGAGAACCTACAGGTGGAGATCGTTATCCAGGACAACAAGTACACCGCGGCGGACGGTGCACGCGCGGCGCAGACGCTGTTGTCACGCGACAACGTCGACATGATCTCCTTTAGCGTCGGCACCGCGCCGGTTCAGGCCCTCCAGTCGCTCACCGAGCGCGAAGAGATGCTGATGATGACCTCGGCCTGGGGGCGAGAGATCAAGGGTCCTGACTTCCCCTACACCTTCACCACCATCAACACCCCCTTCGAGGTGCTCAGGCCTCTGGGGGAGAAGGTGGTCGAGGAAGAGGGAGAGATCGAGTCGATCGCACTCGTCGGAATCAACGACGCCACGGGCATCCAGTCCGAGAAGGTGGCGAAGGAGGTCTGGACAGATCTCGGTGTCGACGTCGTGTCCTCGGACCTCTATGAGCACGGCACCACAGAGTTCTCGCCCATCGCGACGAAGCTGCTCTCGACGAGTCCCGAGGCGATCGACCTGACAACGCTCACCCCCGCAGCCACACCCCTGCTTCTCAACGCCCTCAACGACCAGGGCTGGGACGGCATCACGCTCATCAGTGCCGGTACAGGAGGAGCGGCCCTGCTCTCCAACGCGGGCGAGGCCGCCGAGGGCGTGTACCTGGGCCTGTCGGCGAACTTCGGCGCGGAGACGGCCACGGAGAAGCAGCGAGAGCTGCAGGAGGGGCTCCGCGAAGCGGTGGGCGAGGACCTCAACGGTGTCACAATCGGCGCGTACGACTCGGTCGTCGCCTTGGCCGCCGCGATCGAAGCGGCCGGAACCGTCGACAACGAGAGTGTCCGCGACGCGCTGACGACCACGCAGTTCGAGAGCTCCTGGGGTCCAGCGGGCTTCGGTGGCGAGGACGTCTACGGATCCAAGCAGCAGCTGTTGACGCCCATGATCGTGTCGCAGGTCCGCGATGGCGAGTACGTCGAGATCGACCGGATCATCCCGGACGAACTCGCAGAGCTTCAGTGACGACCACCCGGGCCGTGACGCCGCGACGACGAGAGGGGACGGTGAGCAGGTCATGAGTCAAGCCATACAGGTCATCGTGAATGGGCTGCAGATCGGCTCGGTGTACATCCTCTTCGCCCTCGGACTCACGCTGATCTTCGGAGTCATGAAGGTGGTGAACTTCGCGCACGGAGCGCTGTTCGGCGTGGCGGCCTACACGGCCTTCGTCATCATGACGCACGGCCACGCGCGCTTCCCCGGAGTCCCGGTGTGGTTCCTATACCTGCTCTCGTTCGTGATCGCCACACTCCTGCTGGGAGTGATTGGCGTGGCGCTTTACTACGCGTTCTTCAAGCGCTTCGCCGGGGACCTGATCTCTACTCTGATCGTCACGATCGGGTTTGCCCTGGTCCTCGAGGTCGTCGTTCGGCAGACCTTCGGCAGCGAACCGCTCTCGGTGCCTCAGGTCTTCGGGGGTCGCATCAGCATCGCGGGCGCATCCGTGACGGTGGAGCGGGTCGTCATCTTCGTGGTCGCGATCGCCATCACGGCGCTGGTGGCGCTCTTCGTTCGGTTCACACCCACCGGGATCGCGCTGCGCGCGGTCACTTCCGATCGGGAGGCGGCTCAACTGCAGGGTGTGAGCGTCACGCGGATCGCCCTCCTCGGGGTCGTCATCGCGATGACCCTGGCGGCGATCGCGGGTGTTCTGATCGCTCCCGCCACGGTGGTCACACCGACCTTGGGGTACGAGTTCCTGATGAAGGGATTCGTGATCATCATCCTCGGGGGTCTTGGAAGCCTCGTCGGTGCGGTCTACGCGGGATTCTTCGTGGGTCTCGTCGAGAGCGTGGGAACCCTCCTGTTCGATCTGACCTCCGCCACGATCCTGACCTTCTGCATCGTCGTGCTCGTCCTGCTCTTCCGACCTCAAGGATTGATGGGCCATGAAGAAATCTGAATGGGTGGGGCCCGGCGTGCTCGCCGTCGGCGGGTTGATCGCCGGCCTGGTCCTGGCAGGAGGCTCAGGTGTGCTGGCGCTGGTACTGCCCTGGCTGTGCATCAATGCGCTGCTGGCGATGTCGTTGCGACAGATGATGCTGGTCGGAGAGGTCAGTCTCGCGATTGGAGCGTTCTATGGCATCGGCGCATACACGGCCGCCCAGCTGACACTGCTGGCCCAGACCCCGCTGATCGTCTCGGTGCTGGTCGGTTCACTGGTAGCCGCCCTGAGCGCCGCGATCATCGGTTCGGTCACGCTCAAGGTCAGTGGTGCCACCTTCATCCTGGTGAGCTTCGCCTTCACTGAGGCTCTGAGGTTGGTCTACACCAGGACGGACTGGCTCGGGGGCAACTCGGGCCTGATCGGCATCTTCGCCGACCAGGGCACCACCGTGACGTTCATGGTGTGCGCGACCGTGGGTGTCGGACTGCTTCTCTTCGCGCTCGAACGGTCGCGGCTCGGGCGACAGTTCGAGGTCGTAGAGGACAAGCCGCTCCTCGCGTCGGTGTCGGGCATCTCGCCGTGGTCGACGAAGATGATCGCGATGACGATCTCAGGTGCCGTCGCGGGCCTCTCCGGTGGACTGTTCGCCCACTACAGCTCAGTCATTGCTCCCACCGACTTCTCGTACATGATCTCGATCACCACGTTGGCGTTCGTGATGATCGGGGGTCGCCGGTACCTGCTCGGTGTCGTGATCGGCGCATTCGTACTGACGTTCATCACCGAGGAGATGCGAGCCTTCGGCACCTACGAGCCACTCGTCTACGGGTCGGCCCTGATCGTCGCGATGGTGCTTATGCCACAGGGCATCGCCGGCGTGGCCGTAGCGGCCTTCCGACGGCTGACGGGGATGGCACGAGGCTCTTTCGAACCACCGGACGACACCGACGGCGACGTGCCCGCGACGGAACTGGCAGGTGCCCCACGATGACTGCGACCTCCGAGACTGCTCGGACTCTGCTCACCTTGTCCTCCGTGAGCCGCGTCTTCGGCGGGCTGACCGCGGTGGACGACGTGTCCATGGACCTGCGTGACCATGAGATCCTCGGGCTCATCGGCCCGAACGGGGCGGGTAAGAGCACCCTCTTCAACGTGGTCAGCGGCGTGCACCGCGCGACGCGTGGTTCGGTCACGTTCGACGGGACCGACATCACGAAGATGAAGCCGCACACTATCAGTCGGCGCGGTCTGACCCGCACGCTGCAGGACGCCGGCGTGTTCAGCTCGATGTCCGTCCGAGCGAACGTCGAGGGAGTGCGCGGAGCGTCGCGACGCGGTCGAGCAACGACCGACACTGACCAGCTGCTCGCGACCTGTGGGCTGAGCGGTGTCAGTGAGGCCATGGCCGGAGAGCTGCCCCACGGGTACGAGCGCAGGCTCAGCATCGCGCTGGCCTTGGCCACAGCCCCACGACTGCTCTGCCTGGACGAGCCGCTCTCCGGGCTCAACGAGGCTGAGACCGACGAGATCCTGACGCTCGTCCGCGATCTGCGCGATGAGCACCGGGTCTCGGTGCTGTTCATCGACCACAACATGAGGGCCGTGATGCGGTTGTGCGACCGAGTCGTGGTGCTTGATCGAGGCCAGCTCATCTGTGACGGCCCACCCGCAGAAGTCCAGAAGGACCCGAAGATGATTGAGGCGTATCTTGGCTGAGTCACGAAGTAGCGCGGCGTCGATCAGGACCACCGGGCTCACAGTTCGTTATGGGCGGGCGCTCGCGCTCGTCGACGTCGACGTCGACGCACCCCCTTCTGAGGTGACGGCGATCATCGGCAGCAACGGCGCGGGCAAGTCCACACTCCTCAAGACGATCGTGGGGATGGTGCCCGTCGAGGCGGGATCGGTGCTCATCGACGACGAGGATGTCACCACCGCCGGGACGACAGCGGTCATTGACCGGGGTGTCGCACTGGTGCCCGAGGGTCGCCGGCTGTTCGGCGACCTGACGGTCGAAGAGAACCTGCGCGTGGGAGGCTTCCGACTGCGCGGCACCGGGTCGGAACGAGTAACGATCGACTCGGTCCTCGAGTACTTCCCGGAGTTGCTGCCCAAGCTGAAGGTGCGTGCTCACCATCTCAGTGGTGGTCAGCAGCAGATGGTGGCGATCGCTCGCGCTCTTATGAGTCGGCCGAGGCTGCTCATGCTCGACGAGCCGTGCGCGGGTCTTGCGCCCGTAGTGGTGAAGCGGATCGCCGGTCTCTTCGAGGACATCGCCGCGACCGGGGTCACGGTGGTGCTCGTGGAGCAGAACGCCGTGGTGGCTCTCGACGTCTCGAGTCGCTGCCACGTGCTCGAGACTGGTCGGGTGGTGCTCGCGGGCGCATCGGCCGACCTGCGCAAGAGCGAGTTCGTGGCCAACGCGTACCTGGGTGTCTGAGTGAGCGGCGGTACCGTCACACGATCGACAGCCGAGGACTTCTGCGTCTCACTCTCGGCGGGTCGCAGTGACCGGGCCCTGAGACTGTTGGCGCCCGACGTGACCTGGTGGGTCGGCGGGTCCGTTCCGGGTCTCTCCGGATCACGGCACGGAGCCGAAGTGCACGACATGCTGAGGAGGGTGCTCGACGGCACCACCGATGGTGCGCTCAGCATCGAACCTTGGGCCTGGACGGTTGACGGAGAGCGCGCGGCGCTCGAGGCGCGAGTGGTCGCGAACCTCCGCGATGCGCGGACCTACGACAACGAGTACCACTTTCTCTTCATTGTCCGCGACGGTCTGATCGGACACGTGCGGGCCTACCTCGACACCGAGGTGCTCCGCGCCGTTTTCAGGTGAGACGCCCGTCGAGGTCGTCGAGCCCGAGCGACTGCGCCTCGACCGTCCCCCCGCGCCCCGGTTTTATGCCGGTACTCGCTTCCGGGGCGAGATGAGGACAGGGGGATCCGCGGAGGCGCCCTCCCTCCACCTGTGCCGGTGCGCCCGCGTCGCCCGCTCAGCGGGCGTCGGATCGGCGGTTCCGACGACCCACCGGCCGAGCCGTGTCGTCATCCCTGTGCGGTACGCCCGGCTGCGGAGGTTGACGTCCCGAACGGACGTCCGCCCGGTGCTGGGCCGCGAGGCTGATCCGTGCCCCCAGCACCCTCCGAGGAGACCCCAAGCTGCGCACCACCTCCCACTCGAGCGTGCGGCGCACCGTCGCCGCTCTGGCTCTGACCGTCGGCACCGTGGCCGCCGGTGCCACGGGGGTGCACGCGTCCCCGTCCACGGGGTCGGACATCACCACCGGGCCCTGCCCCTACGCCGGCTGCGACACGTGGCCCGTGCCGGACTGGCTGCTGCAGTAGACCAGCGTCCCGGGTGGGATCGGACGCAGAGGCCGGAGCCTCGGGGATCAGGGGTCCTCGAGGCTCCGGCCTGTGCGGCCGCGTCACCTCCCGGCCTGCGCCCACATGCCGTCGATGCACCTGGTCGGAGTTGTCAGGACGTCTCCAGCTCACCGTGCCGCGCGAAGCCTGTCTGCCAGGCCAAGGCCACCACAGCGGCCCAGTCCCGCGAGCCGGTCTTCATCAGGATCCGGGCCACACATGGGTCTTCACCGTGGCCTCCGAGAGCACGAACCGTTCCATGATGTCGTGGTTGGACAGGCCGTGGGCGACCAGCCGCAGCACCTCCTGCTCCCGCGGTGTCAGGACCGATGTGATGGCCAGGGCGTCGCCACCGTCGTCCAGCACCTGCCCCCGCAGGACATCAATCACCGAGCCGGCCATGGTGGGGTCGATCCGGCGACGGAGTCTCCGTGGGACCGGTTCGCCGACGACGAGCGGTACCTGACCACCGCCGAGGACTTCATGAACCTGGGCATGAGCACGATGGAGAAGCTGCGCGCGGTGCCGTTCCTCCCGTGGTCGCGGGTCTTCCAGGCGGCCGAGAAGCTGGGTGCGGTCCCGCGTGGGCCGGTGGTCTTTGAGTGCGTCGGCGTGCCGGGCATCCTGGAGCAGATCATCAGCGAGGCGCCGCTGATGACCCGCTTCGTCGTGGTGGGTGTGTGCATGGAGCCCGACACCTTCCGGCCGGCGATGGCGATCAACAAGGAGGCAGAACTGCGCTTCGCCTTCTGCTACGACCCGGCCGAGTTCCACACTGTCTTGCAGATGGTGGCCAAGGGCAGGGTGGACCCGTCGCCCCTGGTCACCGACACCGTGGGCCTGGCCGGCGTGGCCGATGCCTTCGAGCAGCTCGCCGACCCCGAGCGGCACGCCAAGATCCTCATCGACCCGTCGCTGTGAATCCTTGGGTGGGCCCCGTGGGACTCGAACCCACAACCCGCGGATTAAAAGTCCGCTGCTCTGCCAGTTGAGCTAGAGGCCCCGGGGACGCGCGAGCCGAGGCGACGCCGTCCGTGGGCGAGTATCGCAGAGAGAAGTGGTGTGACATCGGGCAACCTCTGCTCGGGCATGCAGTGGTACGCCGCAGTTCTGCGCGACGGGCGGACAGGGCAGGCATCGGGGAGTAGGCTTTTTCACGACCTTCCGCCCCCTGCGGAAGTGCCCTCACCGGAGCATGGACATGACCGAACCTCTCGATGCGCGTCTGCGCGACGACGACGCGCTCGACGAGATCGAGCTGGTCAGTCGGATCATGATCGCCGCCTCCGAGGCACCTGGCCGCCTCACGCAGGGCGAGGTCGACCTGCTCCTCGGGATTCAGTCCACCTGAGGTCTGCGACGGTCGCGTCGCGTGACCTTGAGCACCAAGGTTGCGGGCGATTGACCACTTGACGAACACACGCCCTAGCATGGTCGAGGCCTACACCATCGCGACAGGAGAGCTGGCGTGCGTATTCGCATCAGACCGGTGGAGACGAGCTTCTACGATCTCTTCGCCGAAGCGGCGAACCACCTGGTGGAGGGCGCCACGCTCCTCGCCCAGGTGCTCGATCCCAACGCCGACCGCAAGTCCATCGGTGTGCAGATGCGGGAGGCCGAGCACGAGGCCGACGAGACCACGCACCGCATCGTCAAGCGAGTCAACAGCACGTTCGTGACGCCGTTCGACCGCGAGGACATCTACCGTCTCGCGAGCAGCCTCGACGACGTCATGGACTACATGGAGGAGACCGTCGACCTGATCGGTCTGTACGAGGTCGATGAGCTGCCCCAGCAGTGCGCCGACCAGATCGAGGTGCTGCAGCGCGCCTGTCAGCTGACGGCTGAGGCCATGCCACGCCTGCGCACCATGAAGGACCTCGAGGAGTACTGGATCGAGATCAACCGGCTGGAGAACGAGGGGGACCGCTACTACCGGCGCATCCTGGCCGATCTCTTCAGCGGTAACTACAAGTCGCTCCAGGTGCTCAAGCTCAAGGACATCGTCGAGTCGCTGGAGAGCGCGATGGATGCGCTGGAGTCCGTGGCCAACACGGTGGAGCAGATCGCCGTCAAGGAGTCCTGAGAGTGGATCTCGTCCTGGCGATGGTCATCGCCGTGGTCGTGATCGCCCTGGTGTTCGACTACACCAACGGTTTTCACGACGCTGCCAACGCGATCGCCACCTCTGTCTCGACGCGTGCGCTGACGCCGCGCGTCGCGCTGGCGATGGCCGCCATCTTGAACTTCGTCGGTGCCCTGCTGGGGGTCGGTGTCGCCCAGACCATCCAGGGCATCATCAACATCGAGGAGGCGGCGGGAGTCGACGGCGTCAACGCCGCGCATGCCCTCACGATCGTCATGGCGGCGCTCATCGGGGCCATCACGTGGAACATCATCACGTGGTACTTCGGTATCCCGTCCTCCTCCTCCCACGCACTCATCGGCGGCATCGTCGGCGCCGGCGTCGCCTCGGCCACGACGGTGGACTGGACCACGATGGTCGACAAGGTCGCCATCCCGATGGTGCTCTCGCCACTGCTCGGGTTCCTCGGCGCGTTCACCGTCATGACATCGATCCTGTGGATCTTCCGCCGAGCCAATCCGCACCGCGTCGCCCGCGGGTTCCGGTTCTCGCAGTCGGTCTCTGCAGCTGCGATGTCCCTCGGTCACGGTCTGCAGGACGCACAGAAGACGATGGGCGTCATCGTCCTCGCGCTCGTCGCCGGTGGATTCGAGGACGGCTCGCGGGTCCCGCTGTGGGTCATCATCGCCGCAGCCACGGCGATCGCCCTCGGCACCTACTCCGGTGGCTGGCGGATCATGCGCACGCTCGGGCGGCGGATCATCGAGCTCGACCCACCCAAGGGGTTCGCGGCGGAGTCCACCGCCGCCACGGTCCTCTACGTCATGGCGATCGGCCTGCACGCCCCGGTGTCCACGACGCACACCATCACCTCGGCCATCATGGGCGCAGGGGCCACCAAGCGCTTCAGCGCCGTCCGCTGGGGCGTCGCCAAGGGCATCGTCGTCGCGTGGGTCATCACCATTCCGGCCGCCGCATCGGTCGCCGCCGTCACGTACTTCATCGCCCGCATCTTCCTGCCCTAGGTTGGCCGAGCTGTTCGTCCCCGGTGGTCTCGCTCCGTCGCGGCGATGCCCCTTGTGCGACGGCTCCATCGCTGACCGGCGACGCGTCAGCCGATCCTGCGCTTGGCCACGTGCGCGTCGCCGGTGGGCTCACTCGACCTGGTCAGGCGTTCGGCCGCGGGCGGCCTCAGCCCGCCACATCAGCCAAAGCGACCCTGGATGTAGGCCTCGGTGGCGGGGTCGTCGGGGTTGGAGAAGATCTTCTCGGTGGCCCCGGACTCCACGAGCTTCCCGGGCTTGCCCACGCCGGCGAGGTTGAAGAACGCCGTCTCGTCGGAGACGCGCGCGGCCTGCTGCATGTTGTGGGTGACGATGACGATCGTGTAGTCCTCCTTGAGCTCGTGCACGAGATCCTCGATGACGCTGGTCGAGATCGGGTCCAGCGCCGAGCAGGGCTCGTCCATGAGCAGCACCTCCGGCTCCACGGAGATGGCCCGCGCGATGCACAGCCGCTGCTGCTGTCCGCCGGACAGGCTCGAGCCGGGACGCGCCAAGCGGTCCTTGACCTCGGTCCACAGGCCGGCGCTGCGCAGTGAACGTTCGACGACCGCGTCGGACTCGGACTTCTTCATCCGCTTGCTGTTGAGCTTCTGGCCGGCCAGGACGTTGTCGTAGATCGACATCGTCGGGAAGGGGTTGGGCCGCTGGAAGACCATGCCGATCATCCGGCGGACGTTCACCGGGTCCATGTCGTCGGCGTAGAGGTCCTCACCGTCGATGAGCACCTTGCCCTCGACGTAGGCTCCGGCGATGACCTCGTGCATGCGGTTCAGTGAGCGCAGGAAGGTCGACTTTCCGCAGCCCGACGGGCCGATGAAGGCGGTGACGGACCGCGCCTGGATGGGGATGTTGACGCCTTCCACGGCGAGGAAGTCGCCGTAGTAGATGTCCAGGTCAGAGACGTCGATGCTCTTGGCCATGGCCTTACCTTTCGCCCTTGGGAGAGTAGAAGTGTGAGACGAGTCGGGCGATGAGGTTCAGCACCATCACGATGATCAACAACATGAGGGCCGCGCCCCAGGCGCGATCGATGCTGAACTCGGGGGGAACGCCCGGGCTCCGGATGGAGGTGTAGGCGAAGACCGGCAGGGTCGCCACCCGACCTTCGAAGAGGTTGAAGTTCACCGAGTCGGTCATGCCGGCGATGATGAGCAGCGGCGCGGTCTCGCCGATGACGCGGGCGATGGCGAGGGTGATACCGGTGACGATGCCGGCGAGCGCCGTGGGCAGGACCACCTTCACGATCGTGCGCCACTTGGGGACGCCCAGTGCGTAGGCGGCTTCACGCAGCTCATGGGGGACGAGCTTGAGCATCTCCTCGCAGGAGCGGACCACGACCGGGATCATGAGCACCGACAGGGCCACCGAGCCGCCGATGCCCATCCGGACCCCCTCACCGAAGAAGAGCACGAACAGGGCGTAGGCGAACAGGCCCGCGACGATCGAGGGGATGCCGGTCATGACGTCGACGAGGAATCGGATCCAGCGCGCCATCTGCTTGCCCTCGCCGTACTCCACCAGCCAGATCGCGGTGAACAGGCCGATGGGGATGCTGATGACGGCGGCCGCTCCGGTGATGGTCAAGGTGCCCATCGTGGCGTGGTAGACGCCGCCGCCCTCACCGACGACGTTGCGCATCGAGTAGGTGAGGAACTCCGCGCTCAGCACCGGGACGCCGCGGCTCAGGACGGTCCAGATGATGCTGACCAGCGGCACCAGCGCCAGGGCGAAGGCGGAGTAGACCAGCAGTGTCACGAGGCGGTCGGTCGCCTTGCGACGTCCCTCGACGGCGGCCGACCAGATCGGCACGGCCCAGAGCACCAGCCAGCCGAGCAGGACTGCGCGTACGGCGCCCAGGTCGGCGAGCCAGGTGAGCAGCGTGACACTGAGCGCGACGCCGATGACGATGCGGGGCGCGCCCTTGGGCAGGGTCCGGCCCCGCAGCGACGTCGCGACGTCGCGTGCGGGTCGGGGAGTCTGGGGCTCCAGCGTGGTGGTCATCAGTTGGCTCCGGAGAATTCCTTGCGGCGGTCCACGATGGCGCGGGCCGCGAAGTTGACCAGGAAGGTGATCACGAACAGCACCAGGCCGGACGCGATGAGGGCGTTGACGGTCAGGCCGCTCGCCTCACCGAAGCTGAGCGCGATGTTGGCGGCGATGGTCGACGGGTTGGTCGAGCTGATCAGGTTCAGCGTCACGACACCGGTGGCCGACAGGACCATGGCCACGGCCATCGTCTCGCCGAGGGCTCGACCGAGCCCGAGCATGGCGGCCGAGATGATGCCCGAGCGGGCATAGGGGAAGATCGCCATCCTCGCCATCTCCCAACGCGTCGCGCCCAGGGCGAGTGCAGCCTCCTGGTGCAGTCGCGGCGTCTGCAGGAAGATCTCCCGGCAGATCGCGGTCATGATTGGAAGGATCATGATGGCCAGGACGATGCCGGCGGTGAGGATGGTGCGACCGGTGGCTGAGGCCGGTCCGGCGAAGAACGGCAGGAAGCCGAGGTAGGTCTCCAGGAAGCCGTAGAACGGCACGATGTGCCCGGCCAGGACGGCGATGCCCCACGCCCCGTAGACGACGCTCGGCACGGCGGCCAGCAGGTCGATGATGTAGCCGCAGATCGCGCCGAGGCGTCGGGGCGAGTAGTGGGAGATGAAGAGCGCGACGCCGATGGACACGGGGACCGCGACGATCAGTGCCAGGAGCGCGGCGAGCAGAGTGCCGTAGACCAGCGGTCCGACGAAGGACAGGAACGTCGTGCCGCTCTTGACCTCCTCCGGTGCGGCCATGACGCCCGGCAGGCCCTCGAGGGTGAGGAAGATACCGACGCCGGCCAGGGTCAGCAGGATCATCAGGCCTGCCCCGAAGGACAGTCCCGCGAACACGCGGTCGCCGCGACGTTGGACGGGCTTGGCCCTCCGCGGGGCGGTACCGGTTCCTCGCGGGGCGGGATTCGGGGTGGTCGTGCCGCTCACGTGCTGCCTCTCAGGTGGTCACGGACGGGAAGGGGCCCGTGGGCCCGCCGGATGCGACGGGGCCCACGGGCCGATGGGCTCAGCTGCCGGAGATCGTCTCGATCGCGGTGGTGGCCTGGTCGCTGAACTCCGAGGACAGGGGCGCGGAGCCGGCGTTGTCGGCGGCAGTCTTCTGACCGTCCTCGCTCACGACGTAGCTCAGGAACGCCTTCACCAGGTCTGCTTCCTCGGCATCGTCGTACGTCTGGCACGCCATCATGTAGGACGCCAGGACGATCGGGTAGACGCCTTCGGTGTCGATGGCCCGGTCGACCTCGATCGCGATGTCGGTCTCGGCGCGCCCCTCGGCCGCATCGGACGCGTCCAGGACGGCCGCGGCGGCTTCGGGGGAGTACTCGACGAACTCATCGCCCACCTGGACGGCTGCGGTGCCGAGATCGCCGGCCTGGCTGGCGTCGGCGTAGCCGATGGTGCCCTCGCCGTTGGTCACGGCGGAGACGACGCCAGAGGTCTGCTCGGCGGCCTCGCCTCCGTCGATCGGCCACTCCTCGACGACGCCCTCGTCCCAGGTGCCCCCGGATGTCGCGTCGAGGTAGTCGGTGAAGTTCTCGGTCGTGCCGGAGGCATCTGAGCGGTGCACCGGCGTGATGGTCGAGCTGGGCAGATCGGCATCGGGGTTGGACTCGGCGATGGCCGGGTCGTCCCACTCGGTGATCTCTCCGGCGAAGATGCCGCCCAGGGTCTCGGGTGTCAGGTTGAGCTGTTCCAGGCCGGGGAGGTTGTAGATGACCGCGATGGGGGAGACGTAGACCGGGACCTCGACGATGTCGCCGCCGCAGCGCTCCTGTGCCTCGGTGAGCTCGTCCTCGCTGAGGAAGGCATCCGAGCCCGCGAAGGCGACACCGCCGGCGAGGAACTGCTCGCGTCCGCCGCCGGAGCCCACCGGGTCGTAGTTCACGGTGGCGTCAGGGTTGGCTTCTTGGAACCCCGAGCGCCAGGCCTGGACGGCGGACTCCTGGGAGCTGGCGCCGGCGCCGTTCAGGGTGCCGGAGACGCTGTCGCCGCCGCTGGAGTCGGAGCCGTCCTCGTTGCCGGCGCCGCAGGCGGCGAGGCCGAGTCCGAGGGTGACGGCAGCAGCGATGGGGGCGACGCTGCGCAGCTTGATGCGGTTCACGGGGGGATCCCTCTCTGGTCAGGTGTCGGATGACGGTTCGGACGCTAGGCAGTGCAGGTGTATCGGGACCGCGCAGTGGGTGAACGCAGGGTGAACGGTGACCGAAGCGTGGGGGCTCCTCGCAGGTCAGCCGCGGCGAGCCTGCTGACAGGTCCGCCGGACCGGCCCTGGTGATAGAAAAATATTTTGGTACACTTCTTTCGTGACCAAGCACGAACCCGCCGAGACCCGACGCCGCCAGATCGCCGAGGCGCTGCTGTCCAGCGTCGCCGAGCACGGCATCGCCGGGGCGACCCTGGCCGACGTGGCTGATCGCGCCGGCGTCTCCGTGGGCCTGGTCCAACGGCACTTCCGCACCAAGGACGAGCTCCTGCGCTTCGGCATCGAGCACGTCGAGGAGCAGGCCGTCGCTCGCGTGCAGGCGCTGGAGATCACCTTCCCGCTACGGGGCTTCATCCAGCAGCTGCTGGAGTGCTTCCTTCCTCTCGACCAGGCCCGTGCGCACGAGCAGCGGTTCTGGCTGACCTTCCTGCACCGGTGCTACACCGACGAGGCTGTGGCGGCCATCTACCGGGAGGCGACCACCGGGATGATCGTCGGCCTCGAGGAGGCACTGGCCGGGGCGCAACGACGCGAGGAGCTGGCCGCCGACGTCGACGTGGATCAGGTGGCACGCAGCCTGGTGGCCTTCGTCGACGGACTGTGCATGCACCATGCGGCCGACGCGTCGCTCTATCCGGCCGAGTCGCTCCCCCACCTGCTGTCCGCCCAGCTCGATCTCGTGTTCACCGGAGGTGGACGATGACCCTCGCACTCGCTCTCGCACTGGTTGCTCTCAGCCTGGTCGACAGCACCAGCTTCGGCACCCTGCTGATCCCCATCTGGCTGCTGCTCACCCCTGGCCGCATCCGTCCCGGCCGGATCGCGGCCTACCTGGGGACCGTCGCGGTCTTCTACTTCATCGTCGGTCTGCTCCTGGTGGTCGGAGCCTTCTTCCTGGTGGATGCCGTCCTCGACCTCCTCGGCAGCCTGCCGAGGGTCCCGATGCTCATCGGTCAGCTCGTCCTGGGCGTCGTCGTGGTTGCCTGGAGCTACCGTCTGGAGGCCCGCGCCAAGGCACAGGGCGACAACCCCGGCAAGCTCCAGCGCTGGCGCGCCCGGTCGATGTCGGGCAGCGGGGACGTGGGTGCGCTGACCAAGCTGGCCGTGCTGGCGGCCGGCCTCGAGGTGGCGACGATGCTGCCGTACCTGGCCGCGATCGCCCTGATCAGCGCCAGCGACCTGGGCTGGCTCGGCACTGGCGCCGCCCTCGCTGCGTACTGCCTGGTGATGATCCTCCCGGCGACCCTGTTGGCGGGGGCGCGGCTGCTCGCCCACGATCGCATCGATCCGCTGCTGCACCGGCTCAACGCCTGGCTCACCAGGAACAGCGCCAAGATGATCGGCTGGGTGGTGGGCAGCATCGGCATCTACCTGGCCCTCAACGCCGTGGTCCGGCTGCTCCTGGAGTAGCGCGCCGGCGCTACACCCGCTCGGGTGCCGCTACGGGTTGCGGCCTGCCCAGCGGCTCAGTGGTGATGACCTTCCCCTTGCGGTGGTGCACGACGACCCCACCGCCGGGCGCCAGGTCGACGTCGGGAAGATCCAGCGCCGCCCAGACCCACGGCAGGGTCGGTCGATGGGTGCAGAGCACGGTGGGCTTCTTGCGGTCGAGCAGGGCGTCCACCGTGCGGCGCACCGAGTCCGCTCGGGTGCCCTCGCCGAGCCGTTCGTCCAGCTGCACGGTCCGTCCGGAGTGCTCGGCGTAGGGCTGCACCGTCTGCACGCAGCGGACCGCCGGGGACGTCACGACGTGCTTGACGCCGTACGCCCCGAGCACGTCGACGAGATCGGTGGATTGACGCTTGCCCTTGGCGGCGAGAGGCCGCCACTCGTCGCCCTCGGCCCAGTCCTCCCGCGCAGTGGCCTTGGCGTGCCGCAGCACGACGAGGGTGCGGCTGCGGTGCCGTTGCTCGTCGCGCAGGTCCGTGAACGCCTCCAGGAGATCGATGTCGTGCTCGTAGGTGAGCAGACGGCGCGCCTTGCGTGGCCGGACCCAGCGGAGCTCGTCGACCTCCTTGTTGGGGGTGAAGGGCGGATCGGTGACACCGGTGCTGCGTGCCACCCAGTAGCTGACCACCTTGGGGCCTGCGGAGACCGTGTAGCGGGCATCGGGGAGCGGGTGGCCGAGGCGCACGACCTGCCCGGTCTCCTCGGCGACCTCGCGGACCGCGGTGGCCGTGAGGTCCTCACCGGGATCGGGCTTGCCCTTGGGGAAGGTCCAGTCGTCGTAGCGGGGGCGGTGGACCAGGAGCACCTCGACGGCCCGGCGGGCTGTGCCCTCTGCGGCCCCCGACCGGGCGGGGTCTCTCGGGGCCGAGGAGCGTCTGCGCCAGACGACACCGCCGGCAGCGGTCACCAACCGTTCACGGGCCATGGGCCGTATTGTCCCTTCCACAGGTGTCGAGCAGGTAACGGAGGTGCGGTGGTGACCCGAGCGGTCCGGACATCGCTGGTGGCACTGCTGGTCCTCCTCCTGGCCGGCGCCGCGGGATGGGCGGTGCGTCCGCTGTCACCGCCAGCGACGCCACCGCTCACAGCCGCCCTCTCGACGTTGCCGCAGGGCTCGACGATCGTCGGGTTCACGAACTGGCGACAGCTCTCCGGTGGCCCGGTGTCCTTCGGCGACCTGGGGGACCGGGACCTGGCGAGCCGTTCGGACCTCTACGGCTCGTCGGCGGCGATGGATGACCTGCTCGGCTGGTCGGTGGCCGACCTCGAGTGGGAGGTCCTTGCCCAGGGCGGCAACGCTGGCGCCGGTGTCCTGGTCGCGCAGCTCGATGCCTCGACGTCGCCGGCCGCGGTGGAGGAGGGGCTGGCCGACGCCGGGTTCACGGCGGCGGACACCACCGATGGCCCCCGGGCGTGGGAGAACGGACCCACGGAGCTCGGTGCGGCTGGTCTCAGCACCGTCATGCAGCACGTCCGGGTGCTCGGGCGGGAACGGCTGGTGGTGATGTCGGAGAGCGGGCCCGGAGCCTCGGCCGTCGTCGACGTCGTGCGGGGTGGAGCCACGGCTGTCACGCGTGACCGGGCCCTGCTGGACGTCGCCGGATCCCTGGCGGGCGCCGACGCCGTGCTCCTGGAGCGGCGCGGCCAGGGATGCGGGCCCACGTCGATGACCGACGAGGAGTCGCAGCAGCAGGCCGAGGTGGCGCTCGGGTCCGCGAACGCCTTGGAGGAGTACGTGGCCAGCGGACGCGGCCTGCTCGCCCGCACTGGTGGAGGGACGGACGCGCAGGACCTCACGTTCGCCATGCGGTTCGCCGACCCCACCACGGCCCGCGGCCAGCGGGACGTGCGGGAGTCCGTCGCGACCGGTCCGTTCATCGGGAGGACGGGGACGATCGAGCAGACTCTGAGGCTGGAGTCCGCCACCACTGACGGTGCGGTCCTCTCGCTGCGGTTCGGGCACGACCCGGAGTCCGGGATCTTCATGACCGGCTTCGGCCCGCTGCTGTTCGCGACCTGCTGAACTCGCCGGGCTCGTGCCGGACGTCAGCTCGGGTTGCCGGAGCGCCGTCGGCGTCTGGCGCGCTCCACCAGCTCGTCCTGCACGTGGAACTCCCCGACGTGCCGTCGCCATGCGCCGTCGGCGTCCAGGTGCCACGACGTGCTGTCGTCGTCGCTCATGCGCACCAGGAGGTCGCCCAGCTCGCCGACGTGCTGCTCGGTGGGCACCCGCACGAGTACCTCGACGCGGCGGTCGAGGTTGCGGTGCATGAGGTCGGCCGAACCGATCCAGGCCTGGGGCTCGCCGCCGCCGGCGAACCAGTAGACGCGGCTGTGCTCGAGGAAGCGGCCCAGCACGCTGCGCACCCGGATGTTCTCGCTCAGTCCCGGCACTCCCGGTCGTAGCGAGCAGATGCCGCGGATGACGAGATCGACGGGCACGCCGGCGCGCGAGGCCTCGTAGAGCTTGTCGATGATGCCCTCGTCGACGAGCGAGTTGACCTTGAAGCGGATGGCCGCGTCGCGGCCGGCCCGGTGGTGGGCGATCTCGGCGTCGATCCGCTCGATCAGGCCGTCGCGGACGCCGTGCGGTGCCACGAGCAGCTGTCGGTAGCCGTCCTGCTGGGAGAATCCGGACAGGCTGTTGAACAGCTCCAGCAGGTCGCTGGTGATGTCCGGGTGGGAGGTGAGCAGGCCGAGGTCCTCATAGAGCCGGGCCGTCTTGGGGTTGTAGTTGCCGGTGCCGAGGTGGGCGTACCGGCGCAACCCGTCCGGCTCGTCGCGGATGACCAGCGCGAGCTTGCAGTGCGTCTTCAGCCCGACCAGGCCGTACACGACGTGGCAGCCCGCGCGCTCGAGCTTGCGGGCCCAGCGGATGTTGGCCTGCTCGTCGAAGCGGGCCTTGATCTCCACCAGCACGAGGACCTGCTTGCCGGCCCGGGCCGCATCGACGAGGGAGTCGATGATCGGCGAGTCGCCCGAGGTGCGGTACAGCGTCTGCTTGATGGCGAGCACGTGCGGGTCGGCGGCCGCCTGCTCGATGAAGCGCTGGACACTGGTGGCAAAGGAGTCGTAGGGGTGGTGCACCAGGACGTCGCGTCGACGCAGGGCCCGGAACATGTCGGCCGGGCTGGCCGTCTCCACCTCCGCGAGATGCTCGTGCGTGCCGGGCACGAAGGGCTCGTAGCGGAGCTCGGGCCGGTCGATGTCGGCCACCTCGCCGAGGCTGCGCAGGTCGAGCGGGCCGCGCAGGCGGAACACCTCGTCGGCGCTGACCCCGAGCTCGGTGACGAGCAGCTCGAGCACCTCCTCGTCGATCGTCTCCTCGACCTCCAGCCGCACCGGAGGGCCGAAACGGCGTCGCAGCAGCTCCTTCTCCAGCGCCTTCAGGAGGTTCTCGGCGTCGTCCTCCTCGACCTCGAGGTCCTCGTTGCGGGTGACGCGGAAGGTGTGGTGCGCGACCACCTCCATGCCGGGGAAGAGCAGACCCAGGTGGGCCGCGATGACCTGTTCCACCGGGACCCGACGGCCGGGAGCCACCTCCATCCAGCGGTCGATGATGGGCGGAACCTTGACCCGGGCGAAGTGCTCCTTGCCGGTGGTCGGGTTGCGGATGACGGCGGCGAGGTTGAGGGAGAGTCCGGAGATGTAGGGGAAGGGGTGGGCCGGGTCGACGGCGAGCGGCGTGAGGACAGGGAAGATGCGCTCGCGGTACTCCGCGCCCAGCTGCTCCTGCTCCTGCCCGGTGAGGTCGTCCCAGTGGACGAGCTCGATACCAGCCTCGTGCAGCGCGGGGACGATGTCGTCGGCGAACGTGTGCGACTGCGCGGTCATCAGCGCGTGGCTCTGGGTCAGGCTGCGGGCCAGGACGTCGCGCGGGTTGAGGCCGCTGGCCGAGGGGACGGCGACGCCCGCGGCGATGCGCCGCTTGAGGCCGGCGACGCGGACCATGAAGAACTCATCGAGGTTGCTGCCGACGATGGACAGGAACCGCACGCGCTCCAGCAGTGGCAGGGAGGAGTCCTGGGCGAGCTCCAGCACGCGCTCGTTGAACGCCAGCCAGGACAGCTCGCGGTCGAGGAAGCGCTCGGCCGGCAGGGCGCCCTCGGCGGGGTCGAACGGCGGGTCGACGTCGAACTCGTCAGGGGAGGCGGGCACCTCCAGCGCGGACAGATCAATCTCCTGGGTCACGGGTCCAGTGTCCCAGCCGTAGGTGAACACCATTTGAACTGAGGGAGCCGATGGTCCGCACGGCGGCGCCACCGGAAGGTTCAGGAGCGTGACTGCGCCGAAAGGCGCACCGAGGCGTTCGCGGCGCCGTAGCCGTCGTAGCGGTCACGACGCTCGACGAATTCCCAGAACAGCTCGCCGACGGTCCGCGTGTAGAAGTGCAGGTACTCGCCGGAGCCATCGCGGTCGTAGAGGATGCCCAGCTCACGCAGGCTCTCGATGAACGTTTCCTCCAGCGCGAATCTGGCCACCAGGTCGTCGTAGTAGTTGTCCGGCACGGGGAGGAACTGCAGTCCGCGCTCCCTGGCGCGGCGCGCCAGCGCCACGACGTCGGAGCAACGGAAGGCCACATGCTGCGGGGCCTGCGCCGACACTGCGTCGGACTCGATGGCTGGCCGGACGTTCAGGGGCAGCCGCACCGCCCCGTCGGCGGTCCGCATCACCTGGCTACGCACGAAGCCTCTCGGCCCGGCCACCTGGTTGGCCTCACCGGCCTGCAGCCCGAGCACGGCGGAGTGGAAGAGCTTCGCCTCCTCCATGACCTGCCAGGGCTGGGCGAGATTCACATGGTCGATCGCGACGATGTACTCGCCGTGTGGCTGCTCGCCGTGCAGGAACTCCTGCACCCAGGTCGGCTCTTCGTCGTCGGCAGGACGGCCGGACCAGTGGATCTGCGTGCCGTCCGGCGCCACCACGGCCTCCAGCGGCTGCTCGGTGGCGTAGGTGCGTCGGTGCGTTAGGGGCACGGCGAGATCGCGGGCCCGCCGGGACGTCTCGACGGGATCCTCGACCTGCAGGCCCACCGAGGCCAGGTGCGGCCTGAGCTCACGAGCGTGCTGCTCGTTGAGTACCACCCTCGCCGGCCCCGCGGTGTAGAGCGTGACCGCCTTAGTTCGGTGCTTGCCACGACAGGTGAATCCGAGCTGGGTCAGCATCAACTCCACCTCGGCGGTGTCTTCAGCCTTGACCTCCACGAAGTCGAAGCCCGTCGGCGGCGTAGGAGCGGCGACGGAGCGCAGGTCGGCCTCTTGCGGAATTTCAACCCGCCGAGCGACCGCGTCCTCGAGCCAGCGCAGCGAGCGACGCGCGTGATGGGCGGTGCGACGGACGTCGGTCTGACGGAACGTGTCGTTGAAGACCTCCAGCGACAGCGGACCGCGATAGCCGGCCCGGACCGCGTGACCCACGAACGCGGGCAGGTCGAAGGCGCCCTCGCCGGGGAAGAGCCGGTGGTGGCGGCTCCAGGACAGGACGTCCATCGTCAGCGCGGGGGCGTCCGCCACCTGGAGGAAGAAGATCTTCTCGCCGGGGATCCGCTCGATCTCGGACGGATCGTCACCTCGCGACAGGATGTGGAAGGAGTCCAGACAGGTTCCGACCGACGGGTGGTCCACACTTTCCACGATCCGCCAGGCGCGCCGGTAGTCATCGACGAAACGTCCCCAGGCCAGCGCCTCGTAGGCGATTCTGATGCCGTACCGCTGCGCCAGGTCGCCGAGCCGGCGCAGCTGGCCTGCGCTCACCTCATCGTCGTCGATGGTCGCGGTGGCCACGTTGCTGCAGCACAGCACGAGGTCGATGCCGAGTCGTTGCATCAGCGCGAACTTGGCCGCGGCACGACGCAACACGTCCTCGAAGGCGTGCTCGTCGACCCCTTCCACGTCACGCATCGGCTGGTACATCGACAGCGTCAGCCCCAGCCGCTGTGCCAAGGCGCGGATCTCCTCCGGGCTCTCCGGTGCGGCGACGAGGTCCGGCTCGAAGACTTCGACGGCGTCGAAGCCCGCCTCGGCGCAGGCGTGCAGCTTCTCGACCAGGCCTCCGCTGAGGCAGACGGTCGCGACCGAGGCCTTCATACCTCGACCCGTTCGCGTCGGCGCAGGCGGGAGTAGGCGGCTCGCGTGAGTGTGATCACGGTCAGCGTGCCGGCGAGGATCAGGATGCCAGCGGAGATCGGCCGATCGAGGAAGATCGAGAACTCACCGCCGGACAGGATCAGTGAGCGCCGCAGTTCGCTCTCCATGATCGGCGCCAGGATGAAACCGATCACCAGCGGGCCCAAGGGCACGCCGCACCTGCGCAGCGCGTAGCCCACCAGGCCGAAGAGGACCAGCAGGAAGACGTCGAACAGCGAGGATCGGATGCTGAACGTTCCGGCGATCGCGAGCGCGAGGATGGTGCCCGCCAGCGGCAGCGGAGGGACCCGCAGGATCTGCACGAACAGGCCGATGAGTGGCAGGTTGAGGACGAACAGCACGACGAGCCCGATGAACATCGAGGCGATCAGGCCCCAGAAGACGTCCGGGTTGCTCTGCACCAGGTCGGGTCCGGGGGTGATGCCCTGGAGGATCAGGGCCGATCCGATGAGTGCGATGACCGGATTCGGTGGAATGCCCAGCGTCAGCAGCGGCACGAAGGAGGAGTTCGCGCCCGCGTTGTCGGCGGTCTCGGTGGCGGCGAGACCGTCCATGGCGCCGTGGCCGAACTTCTCCGGGTGCTTGGAGAATCGCTTCTCGACGCCGTACCCGACGACAGACGCCATGGCCCCACCGCCACCGGGCATGAGTCCGAGGAAGAAGCCGATGATCGAGGAGCGCGTGATCGCTCCCTTCAGTGCGGTGATCTCGCTCAGCTTGGGCCAGATGTTTCCCAGCACACTGACGCTCACCCCACGGAAGCGCTGTTCGGCCTGCATCATGACCTCGGAGATTCCGAACAGACCAACCGCGAGCGGCACGATACTGATGCCGTCGAGCAGGTTCGCCTCACCCAGCGTGAACCGGGGCGTGCCGGTGATCGAGTCGAAGCCGATCATGGCGATGAAGATGCCGAGTGCCGCGGAGAGCAGCCCCCGGCTCATGGTCCCGCTGGCGAGCAGGGCGATCAGCATCAACCCGAGGAAGGCCAGCAGGAACAGCTCCGGCGGGCCGAAGCCGAGTGCGAACCGGCTGAGGTAGGGGATGAAAGCCACGATGCCGAGCAATGCCACCAGGCCACCGATGAACGAGCCGACCGCAGTGATGCTGAGCGCCACGCCGGCTCGACCCTGTTGCTTGAGTGGGTAGCCGTCCAATGTGGTGACGACAGCGGCGCCGTCGCCGGGCACATTCAGCAAGATGGCCGGGATCCGGCCACCGAACATGCTGCCGTAGAAGATGCCGGCGAGGAAGATGATCGCCGTCGTCGGCTCCATCGTGTATGTGACGGGGAGCAGCAGGGCGATTGTCGCGGTGGGGCCGAGGCCGGGCAGTAGCCCGATGATGGTGCCGAGGAGCGCGCCGAGCACCACGAAGAGCAGGTTGATCGGCTCCAGTGCGACGCCGAATCCGAGGAGCAGGTTATCCATGATGGTTCCTTACGGAAGCGGGACGGCCAGCAACTGGCTGAAGAAGACATAGGTGAGCGAGGCGATGGTTGGGGGCACGATCACCGACGTCAGCCAGCTCGCGCGACCGAGCAGCTTGAAGATCACGAACAGGCACGCGCTCGTCACGGCGATGAAGGTCAGGTAGTTGAGCAGCAGCGTCCAGGTCAGCACGACGAGCCACAGGCCGAGGGCTCGGACCACGTCGACGTCACCGGTCTCGCTCTCGGTGTCGCGGACGACGAGCAGCCAGACCGACAGGACGCAGAGAGCGAGCCCGACGAACAGCGGCCAGGAGCCGGCCGCGGGACTGCTCGGCGAGCCGACGCCGTAGCCGACGGCCTTGATGCAGACCCAGACGCCGAGTGCGCTGGGGAGCAGGAACAAGCCCGTTGCGAGGTGTCGCACTGGCAGCGAGGGCAGCCTCGTGCCGCTGCCGTCGTCGACGTCAGCGTGGGTCATCGCAATCTCCGGATCGTTCGTTGCTAGGGCCGAGAACGGTGCAAGGCGCTGTCGTGGACGGCCTTTTGACAGTGGCGTGGATCACCCGTACGGTAGCACGCATGTCGCCCAGTGCAATGCATTCCATTGAACGGAATGGTGTTGTGGCACGGATCACATCGATCCTGGAGAGCTTCACTCGCGAGGCGCCCAAGCGGCCGCTCCGTGAGATCGCCGCAGCGGCCGGCCTCCCGGCCAGTACCACCCGACGCCTTCTCGTGCAGCTCGAGGAGGCCGGACTGGTGGCGCAGAACCCCGAGTCGCACCTGTACGCCCCGACGGCCAAGCTGGCCCACATTGGATCGCTGGCGATGTACAACGCATCGCTGGAGGAGATCTCCAGACCGGCCCTGCGGCGGCTCTCCGAGCTCTCGGGGGAGGCTGCCTTCCTCGGTGCGCTGCGCGGTCCGGTCGTCACCTACCTGGCCCAGGAGACGGCCGCCCGCGACGTGGTCATGATCATCCGCCCCGGCGAGTCCCGCCCGGCGCTGACCACGGCGCTCGGCTCGGTGTTGCTCGCCCACAGGATCGTCGCAGGTCTGGAGGTGCAGGAGTTCGCACGGCCTGAGATCGACCAGGCGTTCGCAGACCGCTTCGACAGTGACGTGGAGACCATGGCCCGCCTCGGGTGCGCAGTCGGCATAGGCGGTGTCTCACGGGAGTCCACGTCCATCGCGGTCCCCGTGCACATCCCCGGTCACGACCTGGTCTCAGCCATCGCGATCTCTGGGCCGAGCTTTCGGTTCGGTGTGGACCAGGCTCTCGCCTTCCTGCCGCAGATGGTGGCGGAGGCGGAGCAGATCGCCAGCACGTTCCCGCCCGATTCGCCCCTGATGAAGGAATCACCATGAACCGATCGATCCTGACGAAAGCCACGACGGCGGCTGCCGCCGCGGCCCTGTTGGCCGCCTGTGCGAACAGCTCCAACGGTGATGAGGACGGCGAGGGCGGCATACCCGGACGCGTCTCGATCGTCGTGCCGTTCGGCGCCGGTGGGTCGCTTGATACCAACGCTCGCATCATGGCTGAGTGCCTGAAGGAGAACACCGACTCCAATTGGGTCGTGGAGAACCGTGAGGGCGGCGGCGGTACGACCGGTGTCAACTACGTCCTCGACGCCGATTCCGACGGCTCCACCGTGGGTTACATCTCCTCCAGCGGTATCGCGCTGACGCCTCTGCAGGTCGACGATGCCGAGTACGCGATGGAGGACATCCTCCCGCTGACGATCGTCACTGGCGCTCCGTCGGTGATCGTGACCGCAGGAGACTCGCCCCACGAGAGCCTCGATGACCTCCTGGACTCCAACGGCGACGACCACACCCTCGCCACCACTGGCGCACTCGGTGTCTACCAGCTGGTCGCCTCGCGCCTGGCCGAGGAGTCCGACGTCCGCGCCGTGCCTTTCGATGATGCCGCGGCGGCTACCACCGCGGCGCTCGGTTCGAACGCCGACGCCGCGATTCTGGAGCTGTCTGACTCGTTGCTGGAGTACGTCAACGGCGGAGAACTGCGCGCCCTGGGTACCGGCGCCGACGAGCCGGTCGAGTCGATCCCGGACGCGGAGACCTTCGGCGAGGCCGGCCATGACCTGCCCATATCCACGAACTACGGCGTGTTCGTCGGCAGCCGGGACCTTCCGCAAGAGACCCAGGACGCGCTGAACGAGGCGTTCACCAAGTGCGCTGCCGACGACAAGGTTATCGACCGTATCGGCGAGCAGTTCGTGCTCGACCCGGTGCTGACCACTGACCCTGCGGAGGACCTACTGCAGGAGGCTCGCGCAGGCTACGAAGCAGCGCTGGGTGAATGACGGATGCCACGACATCCGGCCAGTGGGGCTGAGCCGGTGACGAAGGACATCGTGACCAGTGACGTCGTCGTGGTGGGGGGTGGCCTCGGGGCCGTGGCCGCGGCTCTGGCTTGCCTGCGCCAGGGCCACACCGCCGTCCTTGCCTCGCCGCATCATATCTTGGGTGGTCAGCTGACTGCCCAGGGTGTGCCCCTGGACGAGCACCCCTGGGCCGAGGCGATCGGATCGGCGAGCTATCGCTCGATGCGCGAGGGCATTCGCGCCTACTACCGACGCAACTACCCACTGACCCACCAGGCAGCGAACGACGCGAGGCTCAATCCTGGCCTGGGGAACATCTCGACACTGACGCACGAGCCGAGCGTGGCCGCCGCCGTCATCGAGGAGCTGCTTGCGCCGTGGGCCTCGGCCGGGCGACTTCGGGTGCTGCGCTCGGTCTCGTTGGTCGGCGCGGACGTGGACGGAGCGCAACTGCGCTCCGTCCACGTCCGCGCCGGTACCGGCATGGAGCTGGAGCTCAATGCCCCGATGTTCGTGGACGCCTCCGAGCTCGGTGACTTGCTCCCCCTGGCCGGGGTCGAGTACGTCATTGGCGGCGAGGGACGTGACGACACCGGTGAGCTGAATGCCTTGGAGGTCGCAGACCCTTACGAGCAGCAGGCTGCGACCTGGTGCTTCGCCGTGGACTACCGCCCTGGGGAGAACCACACGATCGCCGAGCCGGCCGGCTTCCGGCGTTGGCGGACGATCCAGATCCCCGACTGGCCGGGACCGCAGTTCTCCTGGACGGTGAGCGACCACGTGACCCACGAGCCCCGCGACCGCAAGCTGTTCGCGGGGCCTCCGGGGCCGGAATGGCGCTGGGATCTCTGGCACGCCCGGCGGATCTTCTCCCGGTTCACCTTCCAGGACGGGTTTGCTGACAGCGACGTCACACTCGCGAATTGGCCCCAGATGGACTACTGGGCCAAGCCGCTGCTCGGTGTGGGGGCCGCCGACCACCAGCAGGCACTGCAGGAGTGCAAGGATCTCTCCCGCTCCTTCCTGTACTGGATGCAGACGCAGGCGCCACGCCTGGACGGTGGCCAGGGCTATCCAGAGCTGCGGCTCCGCGGTGACGTGCTCGGCACGAACGACGGGTTCGCGCTCGAGCCGTACTACCGCGAAAGCCGGCGCATCGTGCCGGAGCTCCGGGTGCTGGAGCAGCACATTGGTGTCGCTGCGAGAGAGGGCGCAAGGGGTGCCGAGACCTTCGACGACACGGTGGGTGTGGGGGCCTACCGGATCGACATCCACCCGAGCACGCGCGAGCGAAACACCGTTGATATCGACACGTTCCCATACCAGATTCCCCTGGGGGCACTGATCTGTGCGTCGGCGGACAACCTGTTGGCCGGGGCAAAGAACATCGGCACCACCCGCGTCACCAACGGCGCCTACCGGGTGCACACCACTGAGTGGTCCGTGGGCGAGGCCGCTGGCCACGTGGCGGGCTACTGCGTCGAGAACGGCACGGTCCCCAGCGCGGTGCGCGCAACCCCCCAGCACCTGGCCTCCGTGCAGGATGCGCTCGTGCGCGACGGGGTCGACCTCGCGTGGCCCGAGTTCGGCGCTCTCGTCCCGACTTCGCGACCAGGGTGGAGGCGAGCTGAATGAACCGGTTGCGAACGACTGACGTCGTCGTCGTGGGGGGCGGGGCGAGTGGCGTCAACGCTGCCCTTGCAGCCGCTCTCACGGGAGCATCCGTCACCCTGCTCGAACGTTCGGCGTTCCTGGGTGGCACGGCGACCGGGGCGATGGTGGCGGCCTTCAACGGCTTCTACTGGCACGACACACTGGTCACCGGGGGGACGGCTCGGCTGGTCCTCGACCAGCTGGAGGCCGACGGCGGCGGCGCAGGCTTCAAGGAGTACACCGCCGGACGACTGACTGACGCTCCGCTCACCTTCAAGGTCTATCCCTTCGATCCGGAGATCCTCAAGGTCAGCCTTGACCGGATCACCGCGGCGTACGGAATCCAGGTCGTACACCACGCCCAGGCAGTGGACCTGCACGGGGACGGTTCCGGGGCCAGCGTCGTGACATTCATCGGGCCTACCGGTCAGCACGAGATCGGCTGTCGACAGGTGGTCGATGCCTCCGCCAACGCGGTGATGGCAGAGCGTGCAGGAGCGACGCTCGTCGCCCCTGGCGTCCATGAGCGTCAGCCCATGACGCAGATGATGCGCGTATCCGGTGTGGAGATGGAACGTTACTCCGAGGTCCCCACCGAGACCCGACGCCAGTTGGTGGACGATGGCATCGAGGCCGGTGAGTTCTTCTACCGAACCCTCGCCACGTCCCAGAGCCCCGCGAACGGTGACGTGTTCCTGCTGATCACGGCAGTGCATGGTCACGACGGTCGCGACCCCCAGGGACTGTCCGCGGCCGAGGTCGAGGGCCGGCGCCAGGCGTTCGTCAGCCTGGACTACCTACGTCGCGTGATGCCCGGGTTCGAGCGAGCTTCACTGGTGCAGCTCGCCGGCTGGATCGGTCAGCGTGAGAGCGTCCGCGTCCGCGCGCTGGAAACCCTCGACGGCGAAGCCGTGCGAACGGGCGCGGACCACCACGAGGCCATCTCCTACGGTGGCGGCCCGATCGACCGGCACGTCGGCGATTCGGTGCGACTGGCTGCTCCGGACCGACCCTTCGCCGTGCCACGGGGGGTCCTGATCCCCGAGGGCACGTCGCGGCTCTGCGTCGCCGGTCGCATCGTCGGATGTGATGCCGGAGCGATGGACGGTCTGCGCCACATGGGCGGACTGATGCCGGTCGGTCAGGCGGCCGGCACGATCGCAGCCCTCGCGGCGCGCGATGGTGGTGAGCCTGCCGATGTCTGCTACGAGCGCCTCCGTTCGGCGTTGCTGGAACACGGCGCAGTCCTAGACCCGCTCAGGGCCTCGTGATGAGGGCGAGTCTCGGTTCGGAAGGAGTCACATGAGTCCCACACGTCGGATCCATCGGCTCGCTCTCGTCGGCTCTGGTATCGCGGGGTCCCTGTCCCCGGTGCTGCACACCGACGAGGCGACCGCCCTCGGTCTCGAGTCCTTCGACTACTCGTTGATCGACCTCGAAGCCTGCGGACGTGATCCTCGCGAGGCCGGGGAGGTGCTCCACGAGGCGGTGGATGCCGGGTACACCGGGTTCAACGTGACGCATCCGTGTAAGCAGGTCGTGATCGACGTCCTGGACGTCCTGGACTCGCGGGCCGAGATGCTTGGGGCAGTGAACACCGTGGTGGTCGGTCCGGAAGCTCTGGTGGGTCACAACACGGACTACACGGGCTTCGCTGCTGCAATGGAGCGCAGTCTTCGCACCGTGCCACGCGGCACGGTCGTCCTCACCGGCGCCGGAGGCGCGGGTGCGGCCGTGGCGCACGCCCTGGCCGATGGCGGAGTCGAGACCCTCGTGGTCATCGACCCCGACGTTGAACGTGCGGGCGAGCTCGCCGCCTCCGTGCAGACCGAGCACGAGGGCACGCGGGCTTGGCCCGGTGACCTCAGCGAGGGTGCCGACCTGTTGGCGGGGGCCGCTGGGTTGGTCAACGCCTCACCGATCGGCATGCACGGATATCCGGGAACGCCGCTGCCGCTAAGCGGGCTGACGTCGGATCATTGGGTGGCCGACATCGTCTACCGCCCCTTGGAGACGGTCCTGCTGCGCGAGGCGCGGGTACTCGGGTGTCGCACGATGGACGGCGTGGACATGCTCGTCGGCCAGGCGGCCGAGGCGTTCACCCTGATGACCGAGATCGCTCCCGACCCGGAACGCATGCATCGGGTTCTGCGTCGGCGCCTGGCATCGAGGGCGGGCGCCGAGGTCCGTGCGGTTTGAGGGCGACCTTCGGGGAGCGGTGCTCGAGCAGGGGCGCGTGGAGGCGGGCATGAGCGTCGCGGCAGTTCGGTCGCGGTCTTCTGGGGCCGCCAGGCGACGTGAGCTTCTGTGGGTGAGTTCCAGCGCTTATGACCCCGACTGTGTGCGGCGGATGGTCGCGACCCGCTATGTTGCGCCCATGAGCGACGTGGACAAGGTGCTGGTGGGCGCCAAGGCGTTGATGGTCCGTGGGATGTTCAACCTTCCATCGTCGGTGCTGCGCCGCCTCGCCGGGAGTCCTGTCGAGGTGGACGGACGCACGCTGGACCCGGAGATGCAGCTGCTGCTGAAGGTGCTGCGGCTGGAGGGTCCGCCGGTGGAGAAGCAGCCGATCAGCCGTGGGCGCCGGACGATCCGTGCGCAGTCGGTTCTCGGTGGCGGACGTCAACCGATCGGCGCGGTGACCGACCGCACGATCGACGGCCCGGGCGGTCCGCTGGCGCTGCGCTTCTACACGCCGCGCGGGCTGAGTGGTCGCTCGCCGGCGCTGGTCTACCTCCATGGCGGTGGATGGATCTACGGTGACCTGGCATCCCACGACGCGGTGTGCCGCCAGCTCGCCGAGCAGGCACAGGTCAGGGTGGTGGCGGTGGACTACCGGCTGGCTCCCGAGGCGCCGTTCCCGGCCGCGTTCGACGACTGCTGGGCCGCGTGGGAGTGGGTGGCCCACCATGCCGCCGGCCTGGGGATCGATCCGGAGCGGATCGCGATCGGAGGCGACAGTGCCGGGGGCAATCTGGCCGCCGTCGTCGCGCAGCACGCCGCACGCCCCGGCGGTGCCACCGGGCCGGGGGCGGCGGCCGCCACAGCGCCGGCGTTCCAGTTGCTCATCTACCCGGTGACGGACTTCGTGGAGCGGTCGGCGAGCCGTGCCACGTTCGCGGACGGGTTCTTCCTGACCAAGGGATTCATGGACCTGGCCGAGGAGAACTACCTGGTCGGGGATGAGGATCGTGCTGATCGGCGTCTCTCCCCGCTGCGCCATGACCCCAGCGGGGTCGCGCCGGCCTACGTCGTGACGGCCGGCTTCGACCCGCTGCGCGATGAGGGCGCGGCCTATGCGGCGGCCATGCGCGAGGCGGGGGTTCCCGTGGAGGAAGTGTGCGAGGAGGGCCTCATCCACGGCTTCGCCAACCTGGTGGGCCTCGGTCGTTCCGGCCCCCGCGCGATGCGCCGCGCCGCCTCCGCCCTGCAGCGCGGCCTCACCTGAGCCTCGTCTCGCTCCAGGGGCCACGGGGAGTGATCCCCGGTGTCTGCCGATCGCCGAGACATCCTCGACCGGGCCGCAGGGTCCTGGGTCGCGCAGCGTCGACGCGCCGCCCAGTCGGGCAGCTTCGATCCAAGCGGCTGTTCGGATTGTGAGCCAACGCTGAGGTCTCATGTCGGCAGAATTCATTGGTTTGTATGCGTATCTCGTGGCGTTCATCGCAGACAAACTCTTGACAAACGAACGCTAGGTTACGATGATCGTCGTGACACAGGTCACTCCGGGTCAAGGCCGAGTGACCGCACCTGACAGGGAGCCACGCCGTGGGACGAATCAAGCTCTTCAGTGCGACAGCAACAGCGACCGCGTGCCTGCTGGTGACCGCCGCGTGCGGTGGCGGGTCTGACGACGGGTCAGTGACCCTGCGGGTCGGCACCGGCCTGGCCGAGCAGCACGCGTGGTGGTCGGACACGATGGTGCCGTGGATGGACCGGGTCGAGGAGCTGACCGACGGCGACGTCACGTTCGAGACCTTCACCGGCGGCGAGCTCGTCGAGACTCCCGATGAGATCGAGGCCGTCCAGAACGGCACGGTGGACGTCGCCCTGCTGCTGCCCATCTACACGCCCGACCAGTTCCCGATGGCCGAGGTGACCATGCTGCCGATCAGCTCGTCCGACACGCTCATCGCCTCCGAGGCGTGGCGAGCATTGCTGGAGAGCGACACGGAGCTCTCCGACGGGAAGACGTTCTACGAGTCACAGTTCGCCGACAGCGACCTCTTGGCCTGGCCCGTCTCCACGACCCAGGAGTACGCGATCTCGACCACGGGCAAGGCGCTGGACTCAGTGGCCGCCGTACGCGGACTCTCGCTGCGGACTCCGTCGCGCATCCACGAGATGTACGCCTCGAAGATCGGCGTCGACTCCGTCACCATCCCTGCCGTCGAGATGTTCGACGCGCTCAGTCGCGGCGCGTTCGACGGCAGCTTCTACAGCATCGCCGACTGGTCGGGCTACGGGTTCCAGGACCTGTTCACCTACACGCTCACCGGGCTGGACCTGGGACACTTCAACGGCCTGATCGGGATGACTCAGTCCACGTGGGACGACCTGCCGGACGCGGCCCAGGAGGCCATGACCCAGGCCCACGACGAGGTCTTCATGGAAGGCGCCCAGGAGTGGGTCGACCGCTCTGATGAGATGATCGAGTACAGCGAGGACGAGGGTGGGGAGTTCGTCGAGTTCGACGACCTCGACCAGTCCGTCCAGGACCACCTGATCGAGGGCGTCGAGGACACCTGGGCCGACTACATCGACCTCCTCGAGTCCGACGACCTCCCGGGCAAGGACGTCGCGCTGCTGTGGCGGGACCTGCTGGTCGAGGCCGGCGGCGAGGTGCCCGACTCCATCGCCTCGCTGGACTGAAGGTCGGCCGATGTCTGACCTCATGGTGATCGGGGTGATGGTCGCGGTCTTCCTCGCGCTGCTGTTCGCCGGTCACTACATCCACTCGGTGCTGCTGGTGGCCGGGGTGGGCGGCCTGATCCTGCTCGACGGGATGGACATCCTCACCGGGCTGCTGGGACCACAGCCGTTCGCCAGGACCGCGTCCTACACGCTCACGACGATCCCATTGTTCGTCCTCATGGCGCAGTTCATCCTGCACGCCGACATCGTGAAGGACATCTTCTACGTCGTGAACAGGGTGGCCCGCAACAGCAAGGGCGTCCTGGGCTCCCTGACGCTCGTCGCCGGCGCGATGCTCGGCGCGGTCTCGGGCTCGGGCACGGCGACGGCGGCCTCGCTCGGCCAGGTCGCCGTGCCGGAGCTGGAGGAGAACGGGTACAAGGCTCCGTTCGCCGGGGCGGTGTCCGCCGCGGCCGGCTCGCTGTCGGGCATCGTCCCCCCGAGCATCATCCTGATCCTCTACGGCGTGGCGACGGAGACGCCGGTCGGCGCCTTGTTCATGGCCGCGGTCATCCCCGGGATCCTGGTCACCGTCGTCTTCATCGCGATCATGGTGGTCTGCCTGAGGCGGGCCAGGGTGGACCCGACCCAGCTACAGACCGAGTCGGTCCTCATCGAGCGGATCCCCCGCACCAGGTTGCTCGTCTCCGTCGCCGTCACCGGGCTCATCGTGCTGGTGGTCTTCGGGGGGATCTACTCCGGGGCGGTCACCCCCACCGAGGCGGGAGCGGTCGGTGCGTTCGCCGCCTTCGTGGCCGCCCTGGTCCTGGGCAAGGTGTCGATGCGGTTCCTGCGGGTGACCCTGACCGAGACGGTCAAGGTCACCGTCATGGTGATGCTGATCCTCATCGGCGCCCAGGTCTTCGGCCGGTTCGTGTCGCTGTCGCTCATCCCGCGTCGCCTGATCGAGCTCCTCGAGCCGATCGTCGAGACCCCGGTCCTGATGCTGACGATCCTGGCGCTGATCTTCTTCGTGCTCTTCATGTTCATCGAGGGCGCGGCCGTGATCCTGATGTCGGTTCCGGTGGTGCTGCCGATCATCGAGGTGATGGGCACCGACGTCCTGTGGTTCGGCGTGTTCATCGCCGTGCTGGCCACCGTCGGGCTGATCACGCCGCCCGTCGGTCTCAGCGTCTATGCGGTGTCCGGAGCCACGGGGATCGCCGCCAGGGGGATCTTCCGGTACTCGCTGGTCTTCGCCGCCGTGGCCGCACTCGTGGTCTGCGGTCTCATGGTCGCCTTCCCGGGTGTGGCCACCTGGTTGCCGGAGCTGGCGGGATGAGCGGGGCACGCATGCAGCAGCTCAAGACCGCGTACCGCGCATGGAGCCACGTGAAGCTCGTCGGTGCCCTGGTCAGTGGTGTGGCGATCTTCGCGATGATGCTCTTCATCGTGGCGGACGTGGTGAGCCGCAACTACCTCGGCGGCTCCATCGCCGGGAGCTTCGAGGTGGCGCAGAACTACTTCATGCCGCTGGCGGTGTTCCCTGCACTCGCGTACGTCTACAGCTCCGGTGTGCTGCCACGGATGGACCTGCTGCGTGATCGTCTGCCTCAGGCGGTGGAGGCCGCGACGATCCACGTGCTCGTGGTGCTGGAGCTCATCGTCTTTGCGCTGCTGGTCCACTACACGTGGGGCTATGCGATGTCCGGGATGGATCGTGGGGTCGCCTTCCCTGCGGGTGGGTCGCTCTACACGCTGTGGCCGTTGTTCTTCCTCGTGCCGATCGGCTTCGCGATGGTCCTGATCGAGACCCTGTTCGTGCTGGCGCACAACATCATGGGTGACACGGTGTCGCTCGCTGTGCTCCCCGCGGAGGAGGAGGCCCGTCCATGACGACGTCGAGGACACCGTGGGAGGAGCTCTACCCTCCGACCGTGCCGGTGGACCTGTCCGGCGACCATCGCTCGATGCTCGCGGCCTGGGACCATCACGTGCGCACCCGCCCCGAGGCGCCGTCGGTGCACCACTTCGACGTGACCCTGACGTTCGCCGCGGTGGACCGTGCCGCCGATGCGTTGGCGTGCGGGCTCATCGAGCACGGCCTGCGGCCCGGCGACCGGGTGGCGATCTACCTGCAGAACGATCCGCAGTGGCTGGTCACGATGCTGGCGGCGTGGAAGAGCGGGGCGGTTCCCGTCGCGATCAACCCGATGCTGCGGGAGGCCGAGCTGGCCCACCACCTGGCGGACTCCTCACCGAGTGCCCTCGTCTGCCTCGGCAGTCTCTACGACGACGTCGTGACGGCGGTGCTCGCCGAGGTTCCCGTGGCGACGGTGGTGACCACCCACCCGCTTGACCTCACCCCCGATGCCCGGGTGCCGGCGGCCGTGGCCACCCACGTGGGTGAGCGGGGCGAGCATGCCGGGGCCCTGCAGTGGCGAGCACTGCTGTCACGCCACGATGGCCGCCGTCCAGATCCCGTGGACCTGGGCCCGCAGGACATCGGCGCGCTCACGTACACCTCCGGGACGACGGGGCGTTCCAAGGGAGCCATGAACCTGCACCGCTCGATGGTGCACAGCTCGACGGTGTTCACGTCGTGGTGGGACCTGCGTCCCGATCGGGACGTCGTGCTCGGCATCGCACCGCTGTTCCACATCACCGGTCTGGTCGCCGGTCTCGGTGCGCACGTCGTGAGTGGAGCCCCGGTCGTCCTGCTCCACCGGTTCGACGCCGAGACCACGCTGCGGGCGATCGACCAGTGGGGCGCGACCTTCACCGTCGCAGCCAGTACCGCGTTCATCGCGCTCAGCAACCATCCCGCGCTCTCGGAGGTGGACGTCTCCACGCTCACCAAGACGCCGTCCGGCGGGGCCGCGGTCAGCCAGGCGCTCGTCGATCGGGTGCGGGCAGCGACCGGTTGGAGGCTCCATGGCGCCTACGGCATGACGGAGACGACCTCGCCCACGCATCTCGGGCCGGTTGACGTCGCTGCGCCCGTCGATCCTGAGAGCGGTGCTCTGGCGGTCGGCGTTCCCGTACCCGGGGCGAGGGTGCGGATCGTCGACCCCGACTCCGGACGTGACCTCGGCCCCGGCGGGGTCGGTGAGATCGTCGTGTCCGGTCCGATGGTCGTGCCGGGCTACTGGGGGCTGCCCGAGGAGTCGGCGCATGCCGTTCGTGACGGTTGGCTCCACACCGGCGACGTCGGCACGACGACCGAGGACGGCTGGCTGTTCGTGGTCGACCGGCTCAAGGACATGATCAACGCCGGCGGGTACAAGATCTTCCCGCGCGACGTCGAGGACGTTCTCTACCAGCACCCGGCGGTCCGGGAGGCGTCCGTGGTGGGTGTACCCGATGAGTACCGCGGGGAGACCGTCAAGGCGTTCGTGTCGCTCGTCCCGGGCGCGGCCGCGACACCACAGGAGCTCATGGAGTTCTGTCGCGAGCGCATGGCCGCCTACAAGTACCCTCGTGCCGTGGAGATCCTCTCGGAGCTCCCCAAGACACTGAGCGGCAAGGTGCTGCGGCGCGAGCTGCGGGGCGAGAGTGCACCGCAGGGGCGCGGGGACTGAGGAGACCGATGGCGCAGCAGCGGGCGAGGACCCAGGTGCGTGGTGGGCGTGACGTCGTGCTCACTGCGGCGATCGACCACTTCCAGCGGCTCGGCTACCACGGAACGTCGATGCGTGACATCGCTCGTGGCGCGAACATCACCGTCGCCTCGATCTACCATCACTTCCCGTCCAAGCAGGTGATCCTGCAGGACATCATGGCCCGTGTCCTCAGTGACGTCATCTCGATGACGCGCAGCGCCCTGATGAGCGCTGGTTCGTCGCCGTCGGAGCAGCTGTCCGCCGTGATGAAGGCGTGGATCCTGTTCCACACCACGAGGCGGGCCGAGGCTCTCATCGGTGCCTCGGAGATCCGGAGCCTCGATGCCCAGGGGCATCGCCTGGTCGTCGCGCTGCGTGATGAGCAGGAACGGATGTTCCGCGACGTGATCGAGCGCGGGGTGGCCGAGGGCGAGTTCGACACCCCGTACCCGCGGGAGGCCTCGCGGGCGATCATCAACATGGGCTACTCGGTGGCGTCGTGGTACCGCACCGGGGGTGAGCTGAGCCCTGAGCAGCTGGCCGAGCGCTACGCGGTCCTGGCGCTCGGGACCGTGGCGGCCCCGGTCGACAAGTCAAGCTGAGTTCCCAAGCGATTGTTCGGAAAGATGTCGTCGAGTGGGACGTCATGCGACGGCTGGCCCGGTGTCGGCTGCAGTGATTCTACCCACCGGAGGGCCGAGAGTGCGGTTGACCCCGTCGGTCCGAGTCGTGCATGATTGCACCGAACAATCGTTCGGCAATGGGGATGTGCAGTGAGCTCTCAAGACTCTCTCGACCTGGTGGCGCTGCGCCGTTGGCTCGACCACCATCTCCCGGAACAGACCGGCGGCGCCCTGACTGCCCGACTGATCGCCGGCGGGAGGTCCAACCCGACGTACGAGCTCTCCGACGGCACCCGGGAGTGGATCCTGCGCCGTCCGCCGCACGGCCACGTGCTGCCGACCGCGCACGACATGCGACGTGAGCACCGGGTCCTGGACGCCCTGGCGGGCACCGCCGTGCCGGTGCCCGGTGTCGTGGGACCCTCCGCCGACGCCGACGTCATCGGGGTCCCGTTCTACGTCATGGACAAGCTGCCCGGCATCACGCTGCGGACCCGGGCCGATGCGGCACGGCTCTCCCCAGAGCGTCGGCGCAGCCTTGCGCACACGATGGTCGATGCGCTCGCAGTCCTGCACGAGGTGGATCCTGCCGAGGTGGGGCTGGGCGACTTCGGGCGCCCGGCCGGCTATCTCGATCGCCAGCTTGATCGCTGGCGACGCCAGTGGGAGGCGTCAGCCACGAGTCCTCGCCCCGAGGTCGATGAGCTCCTGCACCGTCTTGCCCGCCACCGGCCCACCACTCGGCGCTCGGGCATCGTGCACGGCGACTTCAAGCTCGACAACATCATGGTCGACGTCGACGGGAGCCGGATCCTCGGCGTGCTCGACTGGGAGATGTCGACGCTGGGCGACACCGACGCCGATCTCGGCACCCTGTGCTCGTTCTGGGACGAGCCGGGCGAGCCGGAGCATCCCATCACCGCCGGATCCACCGCGATCCAGGGCTTCCCGAGCCGCGAGGAGCTGGTGGAGCGCTATGCCTTCGTGCGCGGCATCGACGTGCCCGACATCTCCTGGTACCGAGCCTTCGCCGACGTCAAGACCGCTGTGATCCTGGAAGGCATCCACGCTCGCCACCGCAGTGGCCTCACGGTCGGGGAGGGCTTCGACGGCGTCGGCGAGATGGTCGGGACCCTGCTCGATCGTGCCCTTGACCTGACCGCCACCTACTCGTGACCGGAGACCACCCCATGCCCCACCACGTCAACACCGCCACGCTGACCGCACGCCCCGACGTCGACGCCCTCGACCTGCGCCCCTCCGACAAGGCGTTGGCCCTGCGCGAGTCACTCGTCGCGTTCATGCACGAGCGGGTCTTCCCGGCCGAGGAGGCCTACGAGCAGTACCGCCGTGAGGTCGGGCCGCAGGACAGCACGGTGCCGCCGGTCGTCGAGGAGCTCAAGGTCGAGGCCCGCTCCAGGGGACTGTGGAACCTGTTTCTCCCGGCGACGTCGGGCATCAGCCAGCTCGACTACGCGGGGCTCGCCGAGATCACCGGCTGGAGCCTGCACCTCGCGCCCGAGGCCACCAACGGCCAGGCGCCCGACACGGGCAACATGGAGCTGCTGCACTTGTTCGGCACCGACGAGCAGAAGCAACGCTGGCTCGAACCACTCCTGGCCGGCGAGGTCCGCTCGGCCTTCTCGATGACCGAGCGCGACGTGGCGAGCTCCGATGCGACGAACATCGAGACGAGCATCGTGCGCGACGGCGACGAGTACGTCATCAACGGTCGCAAGTGGTGGAGCAGTGGTGCCGCCGACCCTCGGTGCCGCCTGCTCATCGTGATGGGCAAGACCGATCCTGAGGCGTCGCGACATCGCCAGCAGTCGATGGTCCTGGTTCCCGTGGACACCCCCGGCGTGACCGTCGTGCGCGACGTCCCCGTGTTCGGACGCCACGACCAGCACGGTCACTGCGAGGTCGTCTACGAGAACGTCCGGGTGCCGGCGGCCAACCTCCTCGGCGAGGAGGGCGGTGGCTTCGCCATGGCGCAGGCACGCCTCGGCCCGGGCCGTATCCATCACTGCATGCGGGCTCTGGGGGCGGCCGAGCGTGCGCTGGGGCTCATGACGGCCAGGGCGCAGTCGCGTGTCGCCTTCGGCAAGCCACTGGCCGAGCAGGGCGTCGTGCAGCAGCAGGTGGCGGAGTCGCGGATCGCGATCGACCAGGCCCGGCTGCTGTGCCAGCTCGCGTCCAGGACGATCGACGCCCACGGCAACAAGGCAGCGGCGTCGCTGGTGGCCGAGGCCAAGGTGTCGGTGCCGCGAGTCGCGCTGGAGGTCATCGACCGGGCCATCCAGGTCCACGGTGGGGCGGGGATGAGCGACGACGTCCCCCTGGCCGCGATGTACGGATGGCACCGGGCGATGCGCATCTTCGACGGGCCGGACGAGGTGCACCTGCGCGCGATTGCGCGCACTGAGCTCGGCCGGGTCACCGCGTGAGCGCGGCCACGTTGTACGTGGAGGACTTCGCCGTCGGGCAGGAGTGGGTGAGCCAAGGACGCACGATCACCGAGAGCGACCTGGTGTCCTTCGCCGCGTGGAGCTGGGACACCAACGAGGTCCACACCGACGAGGTGGCGGCGTCGAGGGGACGTTTCGGGACGCGCATCGCCCACGGGATGCTGGGCGCGGCGATCGCCATGGGGCTCGTCTCGCGGCTCGGCGTCTTCGAGGGCAGCTCCATCGCGCTGCTGGGCATCGACGAGTGGCGCTTCGAGCGGCCACTGCTGATCGGCGAGACCGTGCGTTGTCGCGTCACGATCTTGTCGGTCCGACCGACCAGCGCAGGTGATGCGGGGATCCTCGACCGGCGGCTGGAGCTCGTCAGCTCCGACGGCACGGTGCTCCAGCACGGCCGGATCGGCCTCATGGTGGCCTGCCGTCCGGCGAGCCCCTAGGAGCCAGCTCCTCGCCCTCAGACCGATGCGTGTCGTGTGCGGGCTCTCGTCTCAACCCTGGGGGTCTGGCGCACCTTTCGCGAACACAAACAGAATGCACTCGGCGGGGACGTTCAGGACTGTTGGCTGGTCGGGGCGGCCTTCGATATCTGAGTGGCGTCGGTCAATGTTGTAGACCTCGAGCCAAGGTGCAACCGGCCTTGCGCACTCGCCGGAATTCCTGTGGATGCGCCTCGGTGCCGACATGGCCACAGTATTCTCCGAGATTCAAGGTGGCACGGTCGCGATCACCGACAGGCACGGCACGTGGATGCGGGCGCAGTGGTGGTGCGGCGGTGGGGTTCGCGAATCGACATGGCCATTCGGGTCAAGGACGCGGCCCCTCATCTGCCTTTCCACCCCGCCCTCGTGCGAACTCCACGGCCCGTTCGACGTACCACTCGACGACCTCTACGTCCTCTGCTGTGGTCCGGTTCACAGAATCCGGATCCGCGCCTTGAAACACCCGCTTGATAGGTACTTCCATGAGCTTGCCTGTTCTAGTCCGCGGGACGGCGGGCGCCGGAATGATCTCGTCCGGCACGTAGCGCGGCGACACCTTCGTGCGGATCGCCGTGACGATCGCCTCGGTGAGCGCTCCGTCGACCTCTGCTCCGGGTTCGGGCACCACGAAGAGCGGCATGAAGTAACCACCTCCGTGTAGCTCGGCACCGATGACCATCGAGGCCTGCACGCCGGGCACGGTGTCGACGACCGAGGTGATGTCGGCCGAGCCCATCCGGATCCCGCCGCGATTAATCGTCGAGTCCGACCGGCCGTGAATCACCCAGCCGCCGCCGGGAATCTGGGTTGCCCAGTCGCCCTGGCGCCAGAGCCCGTCGAACTCCACGAAGTACGCGTCGTGGTAGCGCGAACCGTCTGGGTCGTCCCAGAACATCACGGGCATCGATGGCAGACTCTCGGTCATGACGAGCTCACCGACCTCGCCGGTCACCTGACGGCCCGACGGATCCACCGTCTGCGCGGCCACCCCCAGGTAGGGGGCCTGCAGCTCGCCGACGTACACCGGGTCGAGAGGGTTCGATCCGAGGATCCCCGAAGCGATGTCCGTGCCACCGGAGTCGGAGCCGAGCCGAATGTCGTCCTTGACGTGCTGGTACACCCAGATCCACGTCGAGTCCGGCAACGGGGATCCGGTGGACAGGATCGATCGCAGGAAGGGAAAGGAGCCGCGGGTCCTCGGGGAGATCCCGGACTTCTCGATGAGGCTGAGGACTGCGGCCCCGGTGCCGAAGAACTCGACGGACTCGTCGCTGCAGATCTCCAGGTGCTTGGCGGGGCCTCCGTGCGTGGGTGAGCCGTCGTAGGCGATGATCGTCGCCCCTCGCATCATCGAGTCGACGAGCAGGTTCCACACCACCCATGTCGTCGCCACCGCGAAGTACACCCGTGTCCCGGGAGAGACGTCGTACTGGAGCGCGTTGGCCTTGTTCGCCTCCAGGACCACGCCTCCGTGGGAGTGCACGATGCCCTTCGGCTTGCCGGTCGTTCCTGAGGAGAAGAGCACCCACAAGGGGTGCGAGAACTCGACGGACTCGAACTCCGGAGCACACGGTTTCGCCACGATCTCCGAGAGCAGCACACTGGGTACACGGACATCCGGTACGGGGGTTCGGTGCGCGTCGACGAGCACGTGGTGCTCCACCGAGGGCAGCGACTCGAGGATGCCGTCGAGCTGTGGCAGTTGGTCGCGGTAGCTGTCGTTGAACTCGACGCCGTCGACGGTGAGGAGAACTCGCGGCTCGATCTGCGCGAAGCGATCGCTGATGCCCTGGACTCCGAAGTCGGTGTTGACCACCGACCACACCGCGCCGACGCTCGTCGTGGCGAGCAGGGCGACGACCGTCTCGGGGATGCTCGGCAACACTGCGCACACTGTGTCACCCGGGCGCACTCCGAGGCCCCGGAGGTGCCGCGCGAGCGCGCCGACCTTCCCGGCGAGCTCCGCCCAGGTCAGCGACGTCCGGGGCGCGGCCTCGTGGAGACCGACGAGCGCCTCCGCGTGGGGGCGCTCGTCGGCCCAACGAAGGAGGTTCTGCGCGTAGTTGAGGCGGGCGCCAGGAAACCAGCGGGTCGCCGGGATCCCCTCACCCGTGCGCACGGGGCCGGTGCTGCGCTCGCCGATGACGTCGAAGTACTCCCAGATCGATTCCCAGAACACGTCGACGTTGTCCACGCTCCAGCGGTGGAGCTCGGCGTAGCTCCCCGTCTCCACTGCGCGGGAGCCAACCAGCCACTGCTGGAAGGCGCGAGTCTCTGAGCTCGCGATCTCGTCCTCGGTGGGCTCCCAGAGCTTGGTGCGCTTCATGGTCGTGCACTCCGTATCGATCGACAGTGTTTCGGGGAGGGAGAGTGAGCTGCGAGGACGGTCAGGCGTCGGACCGTGGATAGTCGGTACTCGCGATCACGTCCCTCCAGGCAGCGGAGTCCGACCGAAGTCGGTCCGTCATCGCCAGCAGTCGGTTCAAGGCTTCTTCCCCCAAGGGAAGGACGAAGGGGAGCCTCTCGGCCTCCAGGACCCGCATGATCGCCAGAGCGGCCCGGTCGGGGTCCCCGCTCTGCGTGCCGTGAACAGCACTGTTCTCCTCCCGTCTGCCGCCGGCCGTCTCGGCGTAGTCCTCGATGGGATCCCTCGAGTGTTCGAGCGACCTCCCGGTGAACTCCGTGCGGAACGGTCCCGGCTCCACCACCATCACTGAGATCCCCAGCGGCTTGACCTCCTTGAGCAGCGACAACGACAGCGCCTCCAGCGCGGACTTGGCCGCCGCATAGAACCCGGAGCCGGCAGGCGAGGTTCGAGCCGAGATCGAGGAGATGTTCACGATGGTGCCGCTGCGGCGTTCGCGCATCTCTGGGAGCACTGCCCTGACCAGGTGCACCGGACCGTGGAAGTGCGTCTCAAAGAGTCGGCGGACGATGTCGTCCTCTCCCTCCTCGACGGCGGATCGGTATCCGAACCCGGCATTGTTGACGAGAATGTCCACTCCACCGAACCGGCCTCCACCTGTCTCCACTGCGGACTGCACCTGCTGCTCATTCGTCACGTCGAGCTCCATGAGCTCCGCCGTATCCGGGAATGCTTCGGCGATCTCGTGGATCTTCGTCACGTCACGGGCGGTGACGACGGCGTTGTCTCCGCGGGCCAGCACCGCCTCGGCAAGGGAACGACCGAGACCGCTCGAGCATCCGGTGATCAACCAGGTCGTCATGCGGGCACCTTCGTCGCTTCCTCGTGCCGGACGAGCAGGAAAGGCAGCTTCGCATGGGCCAGGACGATGATGAGCACGCAGGCGACGGAGACGATCGGGTCCGTGGTGATCATCAAGGCGGCGCCCGCACCCAGCAGAGCCGCGCGAACCACGATGTTGAGGCGCCTTCCTCCGAGCACTGTGACTCCCTCGAATCCGATACAGGCGGCGTAGACGCCTGCAAGGGCCGTGATCGACGCCAGTGCTATCTGCGTGGGC